>NZ_JBVHDT010000012.1:0-261696 GCF_055563235.1 Streptomyces sp. NPDC003248
GCCACCCGCTACGACAAGACCGCCGAGTCCTACCAGGCAGCCGTCACCCTCGCATCGCTCCTGATGTGGGCGTGACATTCGAAGACAACTCCTAGTACTGCAACGGTGCTTGTGATGATTGCTGACCAGTTCAGGGACTGTGTCCGCGTCGCTTGTAGTGACTGATGCGGGCTTGGTGCTGGCGTCGTCGTCGCCATGTCGACCAGTGCAGGATGTGGTCGACGGGTGCGGGCCGGCGGTCGGTGAGTCGGGTGATCAGGCGTCTGATCTCGGCGAGGCTGAGGTGGATGAGCTGGGAGGATCCGTTTCTGCTTTGTCCGCGTCCAGCTGTCGGGCCCGCAGGACGGTCAGGCAGGCGTGGGCGGCCATGGCCAGGGTCATGTGGCGGTGCCAGCCGGGATAGCGGCGGACCTGGTAGTCGTCCAGGCCGCATTCCTGCTTGGCGGTCTGGAAGCATTCCTCGACCGCCCAGCGGCTGCCCGCGATGCGGATCAGCTCGTCCAGCGTGGTGCCGGCGGGGCAGTAGGCGATGTAGTAGGAGATCTCCTCGGGCCTGCTGACGCTGCGGCGGGCGAGAACCCAGTGCCGGCGGTCCTCGCGGTGCCAGGGCCGCACTTCGACACGGGCCCAGTCGTAGATCCGCCGGCCGTGGGCCCCTTCACCGCAGGAACGGCGTTTCCACTTCTGCCTCGGCAGGCCGGGAAACAGGTCGTGGACGGGGTGGTCGAGTGCCCATCGGGTGACGACGGTGTCGTGCCGGGTGGTGGCCATGACGTGGAAGACGTCCGCCTGCTCGAGTTCGTAGCGCCAGCCCTTGCTGAAGCCGTAGGCGGCGTCCGCTGTCACCCAGCCGAACGGGATCTTCTCGGCGATGGCCCGGCGGACCATCGCTTTGGCCATGGCCACCTTCGTGGCGAAGCCGACCGTGTCGTCGATGCCCGCCCGACGGCAGCGGTCCCGGTCGTCCGTCCAGGAGGTGGGCAGATACAACCTGCGGTCGATCAGGGTGCGTCCGCGGCTGGTGGCGTAGGCGAGGAACACGCCGATCTGGCTGTTCTCGGTGCGTCCGGCGGTGCCGGAGTACTGCCGCTGGACGCCGGCCGAGCGGATGCCCTTCTTCAGGAACCCGGTGTCATCGACAATCAGGACGGCATCTGGGTCTCCGAGGTGTTCCACGATGTAGTCGCGCACGTCGTCCAGGACCTCGTCGGCGTCCCACTCGATCCGGTTCAGCAGCCGCTGGATGCGGTCGGGACCCGCATGCCCGGCCTCTTCCGCAAGCGTCCAGCCGTTCTTCCGCTCCAGCGGCGCGATCAGCCCTCGCATGTACGCCAGAGCAGATTGCCGCGGCTCCTCCCGGTTGAACCGGTGCACGAACCGCTCATGCAAAGCGTTCAGTTCACCCGCCCACAGCCTGACATCAGCAAGGTCCCCACCCATGACTACACCAACGAACAAGCTGGCCAACAGTCACGGCAAGCACCGTTGCAGTACTAGGGCCTGTTGTGAAAGTCCCGCCTGCCTGGCGACGCCATGCACGCACTCTCGCCGCACCGACCCCTGACCCAAGTACATCCAGTACGAGGGCCAGGGGCCGGCACTCCCCCAGCCTTCGGCCGGGGGGACCCCCAGAGCACGCACCTGACGCCGCCAGGCCCGCCCTCCGGGCGGACGACGGGACTTTCACAACAGGCCCTAGGCCGTGACCTCGGCCGTCCGGGGTGCGGGCCGCCCGGTCCCGGAGCCGGCCCCGGTGAACGACACGTCCTTCGTCTCCCGCATGGTGAGGTACACGACCAGCGAGACCGCCGCGCACGCCGTCACGTACCAGGAGAAGCCCGACTCCATCCCGGCGTCCTTGAACCACAGCGCCACGTACTCCGCGGTGCCGCCGAACAGGGCGTTGGCGAGGGCGTAGGGCAGGGCGACGCCCAGCGCGCGGATGCGGGCGGGGAACAGCTCGGTCTTCACCAGGGCGCTCATCGAGGTGTAGCCGGTGATGATCAGCAGCCCCGCCACCATCAGCAGCAGCGCGCTGCCGAACGTCGAGACGTGCCCCAGCGCCGTCATCAGCGGGACGGTGAACAGCATCGCGCCGACACCGAAGGTGATCAGCAGCGGGCGGCGGCCGATCCGGTCCGACAGCGCGCCGGCCAGGGGCTGCACGCAGATGAAGACCAGGATCGCGACGAAACTGACGAGCGTGGCGTCGGTCTTGCTCAGCCCGGCGGTGTTGGACAGGTACTTGGTCATGTACGTCGAGTACGTGTAGTCGGCCAGCGTGCCGCCCATGCTGAAGCCGACGACGAGGGCCACGGTGCGCCGGTACTGCCACAGGCCGCGCAGGGTGCCGCGCTCCTTCTCCCGCGCCGCCTCCTCGACGGCCTTCTCGTACGCCTCGGTCTCGACCAGACTGCGGCGCAGGTAGAACACGACCGCGCACCCCAGGGCACCGACGATGAACGGGACGCGCCAGCCCCAGGAGGACAGCGTCTCCTCCGACATGGTCCGCTGGAGCAGGATCTGGAGGCTGAGCCCGATCAGCTGGCCGACCTTCATCGACACCATCTGGAAGCTGCAGAAGAAGCCGCGCCGGCCGGGCGGCGCCGCCTCGCTCAGGTACGTCGCACTGGCCGCGTACTCGCCTCCCACCGACATGCCCTGCAACATGCGCGCCAGCAGCAGCACGACCGCCCCCCAGTAGCCGACCTGCGCGTGGGTGGGCGCGGCGGCGATGAGGAACGCGCTGAGCGACATCAGCATGACGGTGACGTTGAGGGCGGTCTTGCGGCCCTTGCGGTCGCCGAGCCGGCCCAGCAGCCAGCCGCCGACGGGCCGCATGAAGAAGCCGACCGCGAAGATGCCCGCGGTGTGCAGGAGCTGGGACGTGGCGTCGCCGTCGGGGAAGAAGGCCGAGGCGAAATAGACGGAGAAGGTGGAGTAGACGAACCAGTCGTACCACTCGATCATGTTGCCGACCGAGCCGCCGATGATCGCCTTCCATGGGCTGCGCGCGGCGGCCCGTGCATCCGTCGTGGACACGGGTGTCTCCTGTCTGTCCGAGGTGTCTGTGCGAGGGCGTTTCCGCGGCGATCCCGCATCACCGCAGGTCGCAGCAGCGTGACCGATCACCGGGGGGACAGCCAGGGGGGTGTGGCCAGATCTAACGTCCGCTTAAGACTTTCGGAGCCCAGGCGCCCAGGAGCCCAGGCGCCCGTCGGGGACCATGGAGCCACCAGTGCCCCGAGTGAAGGAGCCCACGGACGATGCCCCGCCCCGACGACCTCCGCTTCCGCGCGACCACCGCCTTCCAGCGGTACGTCGCCAACCCGCTCACGCGCCGCATGCCGTTCCACACGGTCCTGGAGACCACCGGCCGCGTCTCCGGCCTGCCCCGCCGCACGCCGCTGGGCGGCCGGCGCGTCGGCGACTCCTTCTGGCTGGTGTCGGAGTTCGGGGAGCGCTCGCAGTACGTCCGCAACATCGCGGCCGATCCACGGGTACGCGTGCGCATCCGCGGGCGCTGGCACACCGGCACGGCGTACCTGATGCCCGACGACGACCCGGTCGCCCGTCTGCGCACCCTGCCCCGGTTCAACAGCGCGGCGGTACGGGCGCTGGGGACGGGGCTGCTCACGGTCCGGGTGGACCTGACCGGCTGACGTGCGAAGCGCCGGTGGCCGGGCGGTTGTGCCGGCCCGCGCGGGCGTGGCGACCCGCGCGGGCGTGGGCTGCCGGGTTCCGTCGGGCAGCCGCCCGGCGGCCGTCGAGGGACCGCCGGGCGGCTGCCGTCACGCCACCAGGATCATCCGGCGATTCCCGTAGCGCGTACGACGGTCTGCGTCACGGTGTTGCCGCGACTGTCACCGGCGTGCACGCGCAGGGTGAGGAACTGGGCCGAGGCGGGGGCGTGCAGGCGCACGCTCACCCTGCCGTCGCCCCTGCCCGTGAGGCGTGCCGTCGTCCAGGTGGCACCGTCGTTGTAGGACAGCTCCACCTGGCGGGTGCGCAGCGCCGCGTCCGGGCCGCCCTCCAGGTGCACCGGCGTGACGAGCAGCGCCGCGTCCGCGGCCGCCTCGCCGTCGGCGGACGTCGGCAGGGTGTAGTCGACCTGCACGAGCGGGAGTTGCTCGCCGGCGTCCGCGGTGCGGGGCGTCGCCGAGGTGAAGGTCCACTCGGTGCGGGTGGCGGTCGAGTAGGGGAAGGCGGCCGTGGCGGTACGGGTCGCCTCGTGCACCAGGCGGTAGGCGCCCTTCTTCGCGGGCACGGCCGCGGTCACCCCGGCGCCGCCCTCGGCGACCAGGGAGCCGTCCCGGTACAGCGAGGTCTTCTGGGTGGTGGACGTGCTGCCGAACGCCGCGTAGTTGACGTGGTCGCCGCCGGAGTCGCCCCACGACGGCAGGGTCACGGCGATCTCGTCACCGGTCCGCACGGGCGCCGCCGCACCGCCGTTGAGGCGGGGCCGCACCACGGGCCCGAACCACTCCACGTCCGTGGTCCGGCCGGCCGGGTACCTGACGGCTCCGGAGGCGCTGTAGGACAGGGACTGGAGCTCGCCCTCCTCGGTCCAGGTGAAGGAGTCGTCGGTGCTGACGTAGTCGGTGCGGTGCGCGCCGGCCGTGCTGAGCCGGTTGGTGCCGACCCGGTAGGCGGTCCAGGGGTGGACGTCGTAGCGGTTCTCGTAGACCTCGCGGCCGGTGGGGTTGCGGAACGAGGTCTCCACGCGGGCCAGTTGCCGGGTGCCGGGCGCGTAGACGAGGTCCGCCGGTATGCGGTCCTTCCAGGTGCGGACCAGGTCGTACAGGTAGTCGGTGTCGGGCCGGGACACGGCCCGCAGGGGCACGCTGCCGGTGGCGCTCGCGTCCACGCGGGCGAGGAGCTTCTCGCCCTCGGTGCGGGACAGGCCCGCCACCTCGATGGACGACTTGATGATCGCCTCGCGCAGCCGCCCGTCCAGGTCGTTGACGAACAGCAGCAGCTTCACGCCGGCCTTCTGCGCGGCCCTGATCTGGTCGTCCGCGGTGTCCTCGTCGTCGGAGTCCCAGGGCACGACGGCGGCCTTGCCGGCGGCGTCGACGCCCTCGTAGTCCTCCGCGAGGCCGTCACCGGGGTGGATCAGGTCGAGGTCGTAGTCGTCCTCGGGGAGCTTCGCCGAGCCGGGCATGATCCACAGGTCGTCGAACTCCTGCCCGCCGGAGGTCACCGTCAGCAGCGGCTCCTGGTTGCGCCAGCGGGCGGTCAGGTACTGCTCGCCGTCGCCGGGCTTCTTCGCCGGCGCCGTCCACATGCTGTCCCAGCCGTCCCCGATCAGGGTGCTGTCGACGACCGAGGAGCCGTCGTCGAACGCGCGGTAGTAGTCCAGGCGCCGGGAGAAGTTCTCGGTCTTCTGCGGAGTGACCGCGGAGATCTCCCGCAGCGTCGTGCCGTCGAACACCAGGTCGGTGGTGCCGGTGATCTCCACCTGCGGCAGGACCAGGCGCGCGTAACCGGCCGAGGCCGCGCCGTGGTCGCCCTCCACCCGGAAGTCCGCGTAGACGGTGTAGCGGCCGGGCGGCAGCATCTCGTCGGACAGGCCGTCCCCGAAGATGTAGGTGCCGGCGTACTCGTCGCCCTTGCGGTAGAAGGTGAGGGAGCCGTAGGTGGGCTCGCCGGAGCGGCCGGTGACCGTGCTGCGGACGTGGAAGAGCTGCTGCCGGGTGCTGACGCCGAGCAGGGTCCGGGTGAGCACGGTGCCGTCGGCGGACGCCGTCAGCCGGCCCGTCCGGCGCTGGAGTGCGCCCGCCTTGTCCGGGTCGGTGGTGACGGTGACGCTCGCGGTGCCGTGCGCGGGGACCTCCAGACGGTCCTCGGACACGGTGAAGACGCCGGCGGGCACGCCGGGCGCGTCCACGGCGAGGTCGACGGTGACGGCCCGGTCGCCGGTGTTGGTCCAGGTCGCCGTCTTCTCCACGGTGCCCCCGGCCTCGCCGGGGGAGTGGATGCCGGCGTCCACCGTGCCGGTGGCGGTGAGGGAGGCCGTCGCGGCCGCCGCGGCGTCCACCCGGCCGTTGCCGCCGTCGTCCGCCGGGATGTCCGGCGTGGCCTTCACGGTGCTGACCAGGGCGTCCTTGATACGGCTGCCGGTCCAGTCGGGGTGGGCGGCGGCGACGAGCGCCGCCACGCCGGCCACGTGCGGGGTCGCCATGGAGGTGCCGCTGAGGCTAATGTAGGAGCCGGAGCCCTCGCTGAAGTACTGCGAGCGCGCGGCCAGGACGCCGACGCCGGGCGCGGTGATCTCGGGCTTGAGGGCGTCGTCGCCGTAGCGGGGGCCGCGGCTGGAGAAGTCGGCGAGGGCGTCGGAGGAGTCGACCGCGCCGACGGTCAGCGCCGCGTCCGCGGTGCCGGGCGATCGGACGGTCCGGTCGCCGGGGCCGTCGTTGCCGGCGGCGATGGTGAACAGGGCGCCGGTCTCGGCGCTGAGCTCGTCCACCGCCCGGGCGAGGACGGTCTCGCCGTCGGCGTTCACCCCGCTGCCCAGGCTCATGCTGATGACCCGGGCGTGGACGTCGCGGGCCGCCCACTCCATGCCGGCGAGGATCCAGGAGTCGTAGCCGTACCCCTCGTCGGACAGGACCTTGCCGACGTGCAGGTCGACGCCGGGGGCCACGCCCTTCTCCTTGCCGTCGGAGGCGGCGCCGCTGCCCGCGATGGTGGAGGCGACGTGCGTGCCGTGGCCGTTGCGGTCGGTGACGTCCTCGCCGGGAACGAAGCTGTCGCTGTCCTCGACCGCGTCCTTCAGGTCGGGGTGGTCCTGGTCGTAGCCGGTGTCCAGGACGGCCACGTCGACGCCTTCGCCGGTGTCGCCGCCCTCCCACACCTCGGGCGCGCCGATCTGGGCGACCGAGTCGCTGAGGGTGGCCTCGGCCCGGCCGTCGAGCCACACCTTGGCGACACCGCCGTCGAAGGCCGCGTCCCCGTCCGGTACGTCCTCGGTGACCTCGGTGCCGGAGGGCGTTCCGGTGAGCTCGGTCCACAGCGCGCCGGTGTCCTCGCGGTCGGTGGCGAGGGCCACGCCGTTGACACTCGTGAGGGGGCGGACGCCCGTGACGTCGCCGGGCAGGGCGACGGCGCGCTTGCGCAGGGTGGACGCGGAGGCGTCCTTGCCGCCGTACGTGACGATGAGCGGCAGGTGCGCGAGCGAGGCGTCGTCGTAGCCGTCGGCCACGAGCCGGGTGACGTTGAACAACTGGTCGTCCAGGGCGCCGGACGCCATGTAGGGGCGGGCCGAGTCGGGATAGACGTAGGTGTCGCCCCCCACGGTCAGCACACGGGCCGCGGCGGGCTCACCGTCGGGCCCCTGCACCGTGAGGGTGCCGGGGCCGCCGCCCGCGGCCGGGACGATGGTGACCTTGTCGCCGGTGATCAGGGTGACGACCGAGGTGGCAACGTTGTCAGCGGCGCGTGCCGTGCCGGCCGTGCCACGGGATGGCGAGGTGTCTGCGGAGGCGGCCACGTGCGGGGTCGCCGCGGTGACCAGGAGGGCGGCCGCGAGCACGAGCAGGCGGCGCCTTCTTCCGGACGGATGAAGTGTCAAAGGATTCCCTCGACTTGAATGGGTGTTCAGGCCGACGGGAATCTATGCCGACGAAGACGATCTAGGGAAGGGGCTGCGGGTATTGGCATCCCATTGGCAACAGCTGTGAAACAAGGGTGAGTCGAGTGAGAGGAGGGTGTGCGTCCGGTCAGGTGCCGACTTGGCTGCTCGCGCCGTCCAGAGAGGCACCCGGCGCCGACGACGGCGCGCCCGGACTCGCCTCGCGCCCCTCGCCCGCGAGGTGCGACTGGAGCCGTACGTGGCGGAACTCGAAGGACGCGCCGGACTGCCGCAGCACACCGCGGCGGTGGGCGTCCTCCAGGAACGCCATCAGCCGCCACGGCATCCGCCCGGTCGCCGCGAGCCAGAACCGGGCGACGGTGAAGCGCCCCCAGGCGCTCAGCGCGAGCGCCGCCGCGCCCAGCGGCAGCCACAACTGGGTGCCGATGTGCACCAGCCCGCCCCGGTCACCCGGCAGCGCCAGCACCGGCACGCACACGAACGCCACGAGCAGCGCGACGACCGCCCCCCGGGTGGACGACGCCGTCCGGTCGGTGCGCAGCGAGGAGCCGGGGCTCGTGGCCCGCATGACGTCCGAGGGCACGCTCAGGGCCCGGTAGACCCCGCACACGCACCCGCCCACCACACCGACCAGCACCCCGGCGGCCACGAAGGTCGGCAGGAACCGCGTGAGGAGACCCGTGGCCGTGCCCGCGGTGAGCCAGGCCCGGGCCCGTTCCGGCAGCACCGACCGCAGGTTGGCCGCGTAGGCCACCGTCGTCGTGGCGCCCTCCGGCGTCCGTGTGCCCGTCGTCGTTCGTCCGGCGGTCCGCGGGTCCCCCGTCCGCGTGTCCGCCGTCGCCGGCCCGTCGACGCGCGGGCCCGCCAGGGTGAGACGTACGGCGACCGCGCCGTCCCGGGACGCGAAGACCGTGTGGCGGGACACGAACGCGACGCACCGGCGGTTCCGCAGCAGCGGCACCTCGCAGTCCGGCGGCTTCGTCCCCTCGGGATAGGCCACCGGACGTGCCCCGCCGCCGGGAAACAGCACCGTGCCCCGCACCGGCCGCCGGGTGGCCGCCGTGCGGACGCCGTGCCGCTCGGCGTAGCTCCAGCCGTCGGCGCCGGCGGCGGGGACGGTGGTCGGACCGGCGGACTTCAGCAGGGTCACGCCCGCCGCGGTGAGCCCCGCCGCCGTGCAGGTGGTGACGCCGATCAGCAGGGCGGCGACGGTGCCCCGGACCGCGCCCGCCGCGAAGCGGCCCGCGACCCGCCCGGCCCACGGCGGCCGTCCGCCCTCCTCCCCGGCGCGGCGGCCACCGCTCACCAGCAGGACCGCGCCCGCACCCGCGCACGTGATGCCGACCAGCAGGGCCCAGGGGCCGCCGGACCGGCCGAGCAGCGCGGCGCCGGCCGTCGCGGTCCCGCCCAGCAGCAGGGCCGACCCGCACACCCGGGCCGCCGCCCGCCCCGCCGCACCGCTCCAGGGCAGCCCGAGCGGCACCGGCCGCCGCGACAGCCCCG
Organism: Streptomyces sp. NPDC003248; assembly: GCF_055563235.1. Lineage (NCBI taxonomy): Bacteria > Bacillati > Actinomycetota > Actinomycetes > Kitasatosporales > Streptomycetaceae > Streptomyces > Streptomyces sp. NPDC003248. The sequence goes on from NZ_JBVHDT010000012.1 coordinate 9,098, forward strand.
CGATGCCGAAGAACAGGGTGAACAGCAGCGAGAACAGACAGCCGCCGAGGAGGTCGGGCAGCCAGCCGTCGGTCACCCCGCCGAACCGGAACCCGAACCGCAGGTCGTCGGCGGCCGCGAAGCCCGCCCACAGCAAGGCGCTCACCGACGCCGTCACCAGCGTCTGCCGGACCAGGAACCGCCGGGCCGGCCGGCCCCCGCCGGACGGCAGCAGGAACATCACCCCGAACGCGAACCCCAGTGTCTGCCCCACCAGCGCGGCGGCCAGCGACACGGTGTCCTCGACGCCCGACAGGTCGCGGGTGGCCCGGGCCAGGGCGACGGGCAGGGCCAACGCCGACAGCAGCCCCATCGACAGCAGCCCCGGCGCATACACCCGCAGGGCGCGCGGCAGCAGCGACTCCAGTTCCCACCACGCCAGCCGGGTCGTGCCACGCCGGTGCAGCTCGCCCGCCAGCAGGGTGAGCCGGCGCACCGCCTCCGACCTCGCGCGCGGTCCCGCGTCCGCGAACGCGGCGGGCAGGAACGCGCCGAGCAGATGGCGCTCGATCGCGTCGGCGGTGGGGAAGCGCCCCGGGTCGAGCAGCTCCGAGGGGTCCCGGCAGGTGTCGCCGTAGACCGCGCGGGCCAGCGCCACCATCAGCGGGGTGGCGAGCACCCGCGCCAGGGGGTGCCCGGGCCGGCGCGCGAGGTCCCGCAGGACCGGCGTCCAGACCGTGCCGGGCTCGCCGTCCGCCGGGTGCAGGGGACGGGCGGTCCGCTCCAGATGGGCCGTCGCCTGTCCGAGGCCCAGGGGGAGGAGCTGGACCACCTCGGCGGCGGTGAGCACGTCGCCCTCGGCCACCGCGGCCGCCCAGGCGTCGCCGCGGCTGGTGAGGAGCAGCGGCAGATCGTCGTCCAGTTCGGCGTTGATGCGCCGCACGGCCTCCCCGTAGGAGTGCCGGGACAGTTCGTCGAAGCCGTCGAGGACCGGCTGGACGAGGCCCGCGTCGAGCAGGGCGCGGGCCAGGGTGCGCCGGTCGTCGGCCGGCCCGGCCAGCGGCCGGTAGTCGGCGGCGAGCCGCTGCGCCAGCCAGTCGCGCAGTCCGCTGCCCCGGGGGTCCCAGCCGGCCAGCGGGAAGATCACCGGCACCGGTCCGCCCGGCCGGCGCGCCGCCAGCCGGTCGAGGACGAACCGCACCGCGAGCACGCTCTTGCCCGACCCGGGACCGCCGAGCACCACCAGGCGCCGGCCGGACAGCGCGGCGAACGAACCGGCGACGTCCACGTCCGCGTCCCCGCACTCGCGCGGCGCGGGCAGCCGGGGCGCGCGGACGTTCTCCGGGTGGTCGGCGAGCCGTCGGTCCGCGGCCGCCCACCGCACGTCGAGCGGCACCGGGTCCTGGAGCCGGCGCAGCCGCGCCTCGGCCGCCCACTGCTCCCGTACCGCCTCGGCCAGGGCGTCGGCGGCCCGGCGGCGGGCCCGTTCGGGCGAGCGGACGGGCGGGTCGGCGTCCCCGCGCAGCACGTCGGCCACGAGCGCCGCCACCGACACGAACGCGCCGATCGCCGAGGTCAGGACCCCCGCGGTGGCGGCGTCGTCCCACCAGAACCGCAGCACGCCGGCCAGGGCCGCGAGCGCGGCCGCGCACACGGCGAACCCCAGACGCCTCCGCGTGCGCGCACTGTGCCGTCCGCCGTGCCCGCCGTGCATATGACCGCCCCCGTGGCAGCGTGTTGCGCGCCGCCGTGTCGCCGTACCTCAGTGACCGTTCTAACGGCCCGGCACGGCAACGAACGCCCTGTTCGACCCACGTGTGAGGGAGCGTGCGGAAGCGTTCACGGGGCGTGCGGAGCCGAGTACGCCCGTTGCGTGCATGGGACACGGGCAAGCGCGGTGGGCACGCGCGCACTGCCGGCGCGTTCCGCCGGCGTCCGCACATGGTTGTTACGGCGAGGTGTTCGGCGGTCGTGGCGTTGTGCTCGGCCGTTGTGGCGAGGTGTTCGGCCATCATGGGGAGGTGCTCGGCCGTCGTGGCGAGGTGTTCGGCCATCATGGCGAGGTGCTCGACCCCACGGTTCCTCCGCTCGCCGTCGACGACCGCGGCAACACCCTCGTCGTGTTCCTCCGCGGGGCCGAGGGCGCGCCGCCCGGTGACGCGCCGCTGCCGGCGGCGCTGGTCGCCCTCTGGCACGCCGACCGCGTCCTCATGGTCTTCGACCGGTTCCGCCAGGGCTGGGAGCTGCCCGGCGGGCGTGTCGAGGAGGGCGAGACACCGCGTCGGGCGGCCCTGCGCGAGCTGCTGGAGGAGAGCGGCCAGGAGCCGGACGGGCCGTTGCGGTTCGTCGGCTACGCCGGCTTCGTCCTCGCGCCCGACCGGCGGGCCGAGTACGCGGCGCTGTTCGCGGGACGCACCACCCGCCCCCGGGACTTCCGGGCCACCGAGGAGATCGCGGCCGTCCGCTGGTGGGACCTCCGGGAAGCCCTCCCGGCGCGGGTCCAGCCCCTGGACGCCCACCTCGCCCGGCTCACGCGCGAGCCGCCCTCCGGTCCCTCCCGCCGTCCGCGGGGCTGAGCAGCCGGTACGGTGTCCGGCCGGGACCACGCACGCCCGCTGCCGGCGGACGGCTGTCCGGGTGCCGTGTCCGGCGTGCGGACGTGCCGGCTCCTATCGTGGAACCTCACACGTGAGACCGGACGCCGAGGCAGGCAGGACATGCGGGAAGCGCGGATCGACTATGCGGCGGTCTTCCAGGCCCTGCCCGGCATGGTGGCGCTGCTCACCCCCGACCTGGTCTACGCCGACGCCAACGACGACTTCCTGCGGCTGGCCGGCCGGAGCCGTGAACAACTGCTGGGCCGCTACATCTTCGACGTCTTCCCCGAGAACCCCCACGACCCGGCCGCGGCCGGCATGAGGGAGACCCGGGAGTCGATGCTGCGCGTCGTGGCCACCGGCGAACGCGACACCATGGCGCTGCTGCGCTACGACATCGAGGACCCGATGCGGCCGGGCCGCTGGCAGGAGCACTACTGGAGCCCGATCAACGCCCCCGTCCTCGGCCCCGACGGACGGGTCGCGCTCATCGTGCACCGGGTGGAGGAGGTCACCGAACTCATCCGCGCCCGCGGCGGCCGGGGCGGTGACGGCCGGACCGGCGTGCTGGAGGCCGAGCTGTACACCCGCGCCCGGGAACTCCAGGAGATCAACGAGCGGCTGCGCCGGGCGCATGCCCGCGAACGCGAGGTCGCCCTGGCCCTGCAAGCGGCGATGCTGCCCGCCCCCGGCCCGGCCGGCCCGCGGGGCGCGGCCGTGCGCTACCGGCCCGCCGTCGGCGCGCTGAACGTCTGCGGTGACTGGTACGACCTGGTCGACCTGCCGGGCGGGAACCTCGCGATCGCCGTCGGCGACGTCGTCGGCCACGGCCTGGCCGCCGCCTGCGTCATGGGCCAGCTGCGCAGCGCGCTGAGCGCCGCCTGCCGCGTCACCGACGGCCCCGCCCAGGCCCTGGAGGCCCTCGGCCTGTACGCAGGCTCCGTCGAGGGCGCCGAGGCGACCACCGTCGTGACCACCTTCGTCGACCGGGACCGGCACACCATCACCTACAGCTGCGCCGGCCATCCGCCGCCCGCCCTGCTCGACCCCGACGGCACGGTCACCTTCCTCGACCGGGCCACCGACCCCCCGCTCGCCGCCCGCCCCGAGCACGCGGCCCGCCCCCAGGCCGACGTCCGCTTCTCCGACGGCGCCACGCTGGTCCTGTACACGGACGGTCTGATCGAACGCCGCAGCGAGGACATCGACGCCGGTCTGGCCCGTCTCGCCCACTCCCTCACCCGCCACCGGGACGCCGCCCCGGAACCCATGGCCGACGCCCTGCTGGCGGACCTCCTCCCCCCGTCCGGCAACACCGACGACACCGCCCTGGTGGTCGTCCGGCTGTGACGACGGTCCGCCGGTGCGCACCGCACGCTCCGCGCCGGCCCGCCCGGTGCCGGCGGACCCGCCGCGGCCGCCGGCCGGCGCTCACCGTGCCCGTCACGGGCGCCGGTCGCGGCCTCCCGGCGACGGATCTAGCGTGGACGCAGGCATCCAGGAGGTCCGGCCATGACGGGTTCGCACGTTCCGGGCGGGGCACAGGCCGGCGCCGGCCGGTACGGGAGGGACCTGTTCGAACCGCAGGACCCGCACGAGGCCGGGCGGATCGACGCCGGTGCGCTGGTCTACGACCCCGTCACCACACGCCGTCTGCGGGCGCTGGGCGCAGGACCGGGCTGGCGCTGCCTGGAGGTGGGCGCCGGGACCGGGACGGTGGCGCGCTGGCTGCTGGAGGAGGCGGGTGCGGGGGAGGTGGTCGCCCTGGACCGGGACACCGGCGCGCTGGCCGCCCTCGCGAGCCCCCGACTGCGGGTGCTCACCGCCGATCTGACGGACGAGAGCCTGCGGCCGGGCGGCTTCGACCTGGTCCACGCCCGGTTCGTCCTGATGCACCTGCCCGAGCGCCGCCGGCTGGTCTCGCGGCTCGCCGGATGGCTGAACCCCGGTGGCTGGCTGGTCCTCGGCGATGCCGTGGAACTGCCCGACGTGCTCGACACCTCCTCCGCCTACCGGCGGACCATGGACGCCATGTGGCAGGCGCTCAGGACGACGATCGGCACCGACACCTCCTCCGTGCCGGCGTACCCGCGCTTCCTGAGGGAGGAAGGCCTGCGGAACGTCGCGGCCGAACTGGTCTGCCCGCCCCTGGTCGCGGGCAGTCCCCTGGCCCGCTTCTGGTCGCAGACCTGGCGCCGGATGCGGTCCGAGCTGGAGGCGACCGGACACGTCGACGCCGAAGCCGTCGACGAGGCCCTGGCGTACCTGGACTCACCGCGACTCGCCGAACTCGGCCCGGGCATGGCGATGGCATGGGGGCAGCGTCACCGAGGTGGCCGGGGCCGCCCGAGACGGGGCAGGCCGGTAGCGGGGACGGCCGGAAGCAGGGGCAGCCGGTAGCGGGGACGGCCGGGGCCGGCCGGAAGTCGGGCCGGTCGGACATCGGGTCGGCCGGACACCAGGCCCGCCTGGACACCGGACGGGTCGGACACCGGGCCGGCCGGACTTCGGGCGGGCCGGACACCAGGCTCGCCTGGACACCGGACGGGTCGGACACCGAGCCGGTCGGACTTCGGGCGGGCCGGACACCGGGTCGGCCCGGGCACCGGGCCGGTCGGACGCCCGCCTGGTCAGAAGCAGTCCTCGAAGTCCTGGGAGACGCCGGGGATCGGCTGCATGTCCCTGCCGCCCCGGACGTACACCGCGCTGATCCAGCCGCGCGGGCCGCCCGCGTCCACCTGCACCCACCAGTCGTTGACGTAACCGGAGTCCCGCACCACGTCGCCCTGGCTCTGGCAGTACGCGGTGACGTGCATCCGGCTGATCCGCACGCGGTCGTACGGCTCGCACTCGAAGCCGGCGCAGTTCCGCATGTTCACGTTCGTGGCCCACACGTACACCTGGGTCGTGTCCGGTGCGGCCTGCGCCGGGACGGCGGTGAGCATGAGCAGGGACAGGGCGGCCCCCGTCGCCGCCGCGCCGGCCAGGACGGCCCGGCGCAGCCGGGCCCGGGAGGAGGGGCTGGTGATCGTCATGACGTTCCTCGGCTTTCCGTGCGGGGGGAACGGTGTCGCGCGGAGGACGGCGACGGCGGCGCTCCCGTATGAGCGGGCAGGAGGCGCGGGCGGGGGAAGGAGTCCGTCCGGTTTTCTCCGTGCCTGTCCCACCCCGCCGGTAGGGTGGCCCCGTCGCTGACCTGTCAGGACGGGAAATCATGCTGGACGTGCGCCTTCTCGGTCCGGCCGAGGTGTGGTTCGAGGACCGGCGCCTCCCCCTGGGCGGCCCCAAACCGACCGCCATCCTCGCCGCGCTCGTCACCCATCCGGGTGAAGTCGTCTCCACCGAGCGATTGGTGGACCTCGTGTGGGAGGAGCACGCGCCCGCGACCGCCGGCGCCCTCGTGGCCTCGCACATCGCCGCCCTGCGCAGGGCCCTCACCCCGGTGGGTGCCGCCCGCGCGATCCAGACCCGTTCACCGGGCTACCTGGCCGCCTTCGCCGCCGAGCGGATCGACGCGCGTCGCTTCGAGGCCGGTCTCGCGCTGGGGCGCCGTACGGCCGCGGAGGGCCGCACCGCCGAGGCGGCGGACATCCTGCGGCAGGCGCTGGGACTGTGGCGCGGCCGGGACGCGCTGGAAGGGCTCGGGCAGTTCTTCGCGCGCACCGAGGCGTCCCGGCTCGTGGAACTGCGGCTCGTCGCCCGGGAGGAGACGTACGCCCTCGACCTGGCGCTGAACCGCGCCGACGACGTCATCCCGGAGCTGCTCGCGCACGTCCGCGCCCACCCGCTGCGCGAACGGCCGCGCGGACAGCTGATGACCGCGCTGTTCCGCGCCGGACGCCTCCCGGACGCCCTCCGCGTCTTCCGGGAGGGGCGCGAGCTCCTCCGCACCGAACTGGGCATCGACCCGGGGCCCGAGCTGCGCGCCCTGCACCAGGCGCTGCTGACCGGTGACACCGAGGTGCTCGGCCCCCCACCGCCCACGCCCGCCGCCACCCGCCCGCCCCGCCCCGCCGCAGCCGCGTCCGCCACCGGCCCCGCTTCCGCCACCGGCCCCGCGTCCGCGTCCCCGACCGCTCCCGCGTCCGCCGCCGTGCCCGTGCCCGCCGACGCGCCCCGCGCCGCCGGTCCGCCCCCGCGCATCCCCTCCCAACTTCCGCCCGACGTGGCCGACTTCGTCGGGCGTGAGGAGCAGATCGCCTGGACGGTCGCCGTCCTGGCCGGCAGCGGCACCCCGGAGCGGACCGCCCCGCCGATCGGCGTCATCACCGGCCGCTCGGGCACCGGCAAGACGGCCCTCGCCGTGCACGCGGGCCACCGGATGGCCGACCGGTTCCCCGACGGACGGCTCTTCCTCGACCTGAGGGCCGCCGACTCCGCGCCGCTGCGCACCACCGACGCGCTGGCCCGGCTGCTGCGCGCCGTCGGCGTCGACCCCGACGCCCTGCCCGCCGACGCCGAGGACCTGGTCGCCCTCTACCGCACGCACCTCACCGACCGCCGGATCCTGATCGTCCTGGACAACGCCGCCGGCGAGGCACAACTGCGGCCCCTGCTGCCGCCCGGACCCGGCTCCGGCGTCCTCATCACCAGCCGCCGCCGGCTCGTCGCCCTGGAGGGCGCGGTCCGCCTGAACCTGACGGAGCTCGCCGAGGAGGAGGCGATGGCGCTGTTCGGCCGGGTCGCCGGAGTCGAACGCACCGAAGCCGAGCCCGACACGGTCGCCGAGATCGTCCGGCTGTGCGGACGGCTGCCGCTCGCCGTGCGGATCGCCGGCGCCCGGCTCGCCGCCCGCCCGCACTGGGCGCCCGCCCGGCTCGCCGCCCGGCTGCGCGACGGACGCCGCCGGCTCGACGAACTCCGGGCCGGCGACCTCGAGCTGCGCACCAGCCTGGAACTCGGCTACGCCGAACTGGGCCCGCAGGAACGGCGGGCGCTGCGCCGGCTCGCCCTCATGGAGCTGCCCGACTTCGCCGCCTGGATCGCCGCCCCGCTGCTGGACGTGAGCGTGGAGGACGCGGAGGACGCCGTCGAACGGCTGGTGGACTGCCACCTCATCGAACTCGTCGGCGTCGACGGCGTCGGCCAGATCCGCTACCGCATCCACGACCTGGCCCGCGAACACGCCCGCGAACGCTGCCTGGCCGAGGAGACCCCCGAGGAGCGCGAGGCCGCCGTGGCACGGCTGGTCGCCTGCTGGCTGTCGCTGGCCCGCGGGGCCGCCGCCCGCGCCCCCGGCGGCGCCTCCCGCCTCGTCCCCGAGCCGCACGCCGAACGGCCGCTCGACGCCGCCGTCGAGGAGGCGCTGCTCGCCCGCCCCGCCGACTGGTTCGCCTCCGAGCAGGCCTGTCTGACCGCCGGCGTGGTGCACTGCGCCGCCCACGGCCGGACACGGGCCGCCCGGGACCTGGCCGGCGTGTTGATAGCGAGTTCGGCTGCCCTCTACAACCGGTTCGACGCCTGGTCCCGCTCCCACACCGTCGCCCTGGAGGCCGTACGCCGCTCCGGGGACACCGAGGACGAGGCCTGGCTGCTGAACGGACTGGGTCAACTCCGTTACGAACAGGACCGGTTCGACGACTCGTACGCGTACTTCGGTGACGCGCTGCGGCTGTTCGAGCGGATCGCCCCCGATCCGGACGGTGCCGGCGCGGCCCGTGGACGGGCCGCCGCGCTCGCCGGCATGGGCTCCGCCCGCCGTGAACAGGCCCGCTACGCCGAGGCACTGGAACTGCTGCGGCCCGCGCTCGCCGCGTACGAGCGGCTCGGCGACCAGGTCGCCTGCGCCCACGTCCTCTACGGCATCGGCTACGTCCACCGCGAGCAGGGCCGGCACGACGAGGCGTGGCGGGAACTCACCCGCGCCCTGGAGCTGTACCGGAAGGCCGCGGACCGGCACGGCGAGGCACTCACCCTGCGCTCGCTCGGCCTGTGCCACCGGGCACTGGGCCGGCTCGCCCAGGCGGAGGACCTCTTCACACAGGCACTGCGCCGTTTCGAGGAGGACGACGACGTGTTCGGCGCGATGTACGCCGGGCAGTCGCTGGCCAAGGCGCACATCCGTCAGGGGCGGCTCGCCGAGGCCCGGGAGCGGCTCGCCGCCTGCCTGGAGGTCACCCGGCAACAGCAGGACACCTTCGGGGAGGCACTCGTGCTGCGCACCCTGGGCGAGTGCCGGCTGGCCGCCGGTGACCTCGACGCCGCCGAGGAGGCGCTGCGCCGGGCGCTCGTGCTGTGGGACGGGCTCGGCCTCCCGCTGTGGCGGGCCCGTACCCTGCGCGACCTGGCCACCGTCGCCCGCGGCCGCGGCGACGACGCGTCCGCCGAGGCGGCCCGCGCCGAGGCCCGAGAGGTCTTCCGCCGCCTGGGCAGCCGGGAGGCGGCGGAGGCCGGCCGGCCCGGCGAGGGCTGACCCCGACGACCGGCCCACGACGACGGACCGGCCCACGACGACGGACCGGCCCGCGACGACGGACCGGCGCACGACGAGGACCGGCCCATGACAGCAGACCGGTCCACGACAGCAGACCGGTCCACGACGGCCGGCCGATCCACGACGGCCGGCCGGCCCGCGACAATCTGCCTGCACAGGGCTCTGCAGAAGATGTGCATCACTTATGCAGGCCCCTCGGCCACCGTTGACGGCATGACAGACATCATCCTGCTCTCGGACCCCCGGGTGGCGCGCACTCCCGTCGAGGAGTGCGGTGAACCCCTGGCCGACCTGCGCGCGGACGGCCGGCTGCGCATGGACGCACGGCAGGCCGACGGCGACGGCTCCTACGCCCATCTGCGCACCGGCGTGCTGGAGCGCCTGCTCCAGGCACAGCGCCGGCTGCCCGACGGCGTCCGCTTCCTGGTGGTGGAGGGTTTCCGGCCGCCCGGACTGCAACGCCGCTACTACGAGGAGTACGAGGCCGTCATGCGGACCGCTCACCCGGACGCCTCGGAGGCGCGGATACGCGAGGTCACCAGCGCGTACATCGCGCCGCCCGACGTGGCACCGCACGTCAGCGGGGGAGCGGTGGACCTGACCCTGTGCACCGACGACGGCACCGAACTGCCGCTCGGCACCGAGGTCAACGCCACCCCCGAGGAGAGCGCGGGCGCCTGCCGCACGGCGGCGCCCGGCATCGACGCCGAGGCCCGTGCCCACCGGGCACTGATGGACCGGGCCCTCACCGGGGCCGGGTTCGTCAATTACCCGACCGAGTGGTGGCACTGGTCGTTCGGCGACCGTTACTGGGCCCTAGTCACCGGGCGGCCGGCCGCCCGGTACGGGCCCACCGACCTGGGTTGACCGACCCACGGACGCCTGCGCGGAGTGACCGCCCGCGCAGACGGGGGATCCCATGAACAGCACGCACACCGACATCAGCACGCGCGCCGCCGACCCGGACGGCGCGGACGGCGAGGCACCGGCCCCCGGCGACTGGATGACACCGGAGGAGTTCGACACGGCGTTCACCGCCGCCATGCCGCGGCTGCGGCGCCGGCTGCTCGCCCTGACCGGCGACCCGCACGACGCCGACGACCTGCTCCAGGACACCTATCTGCGGCTCGCCCGGCGGGCGCACGCCCGCAGACTCGCCCGCCAGCGGCACGCCTACGCCTACACCTGCGTCGCCGCGCTCAACCTGCTGCGCGACTCCTGGCAGCAGGCCTCCCGCCGCGAAGTGTGCTGCGAACGGCTGCCCGACCGGGGCTGGGACGGCGGTCTCGCCCTGCGCGAGGCGGAGTCGGCCGTCGTCGACCTGCTGCGCGGCCTGTCCGCCAAGGAGGCGGCGGCCGTCATCCTCGTCGACATCGAAGGGCTCAGCCACGACACCGCCGGGGACCGGCTCGGCACGCACCGCGGCACCGTCCAGCGCAACCGGCAACGAGCACTGGCCAAGATCCGTGCCGCACTCCAGGCATACGGACCGCTCCCGGACACCGTCTCGTCCACGAAGGCCCGCCGCGACCCGGACCAGGCCGACCCGGACCAGGGCGACCGGAACCAGGCCGCCGCGGACCCGGCGGCGGTGCCGGACCGGACCACCCACCCGGCCCGCCCACACCCCTCACCCGAACCCCACTCACCCGCACCCCACCCACCCACACACCGACCACCCGCACCCCACCCGCTCACACCCGACTCATCCGCACACCGAGAGCAAAGGAAACCGGGGGACAGCACATGCGCAGCATGAACCGGACGATGACCGCGGCAGGCGGCATCCTGCTCGCCGCGATGCTCGGCACGACGAGCGCGACGACCGCCACCGCGGCACCGGCCGCACCGGCCGCACCGCAGCGCCCGGCGGCGGCGGCCGACTGCCGGCCGCTCGCCGAGGCCTCCGCGCAGGCCCGGGCCGTCGTCGACGCCGCGTGCAGCCAACTGGGAGTCCCGTACTCCTGGGGCGGCGGCTCCATCCACGGGCCCACGTACGGGAAGGACTACCCGGGCGGCGGTCCCGGATCGCACGACAGCCAGGTGAAGGGCTTCGACTGCTCGCACCTGGTGCAGTACGCGGCCTGGCAGGGCGCGGGCATCCTGCTGCCCGAGGGCTCCTGGAACCAGGCGCAGTGGCAGGGCGCCACCGCCCGCTTCGGCCGCGGCCAGGGCACCGCCCCGCTCCAGCCGGGCGACCTGGTCTTCTGGGCGAAGAACCCCGGCAACCTGGGCACCGTGCACCACATCGCCGTCTACCTGGGCGGCGGCAAGATGGTCGAGGCCCGCGAGTCCGGGACGCGCGTGATGGTCAGCACCGTCCGCCTCAACGCGGAGTACGCGGGCGCCATCCGCATCACCGGCGGCGGCGGACAGCCGGCCCCGGGCACCAAGCGGTACGTCACGTGGGGCACGGGCGTCAACCTGCGGGCCCAGCCCAGCACACGGGCCGAGGTCAAGGCCCGGCTGAACGGGCCCACGCCGGTCGACGTGCAGTGCCAGAAGCACGCCGAGCCGGTGGAGGCCGAGGGGCACCGCAACGACGCCTGGTCGTACCTGCCGGCGTACGGCGCCTGGATCTCCAACATCTTCATCGACGACCCGAAGGCGTGGCTCGACGTCCCGACCTGCGACTTCTGACCGACCCTCGGTCGCCCGGCCCCCCCACACACGCACACGTCCACCGGTTCGTGTGCCCGCACGAAGGACACCACTTCCATGTCGACGACACGTTCGCCCCAGTCACCGTCCCGGCCTCGGCCCCGTCCCGAGTTCACGGCGCGCATCGCGGCCGCGCTGGCCGCCGTCGCGTCGGCCGCCGCGCTGATCCCGCTGTCCGCGGCCGGTGCCGGCGCCGCACCCGCCGCGCCCGCTCCCACGGCCGTCGCCGCCTACAGCGGTTCGTGCCCCGCCGCCGGACGGGTCACCCAGGGCTACCACTCCGGCCACGACGGCGTGGACATCGCCAACAACCGGGGCACGCCGATCTACGCGACCGGCCCCGGCACCGTCATCGCCTCGGGCCCCGCGAGCGGCTACGGCCAGTGGATCCGCATCCGCCACGACGACGGCACCGTCACCGAGTACGGCCACATGTACGAGCGGCTGGTCTCGGTCAACCAGCGGGTCAACGGCGGCCAGCACATCGCCCGGATGGGCTCCGAGGGCCAGTCCACCGGCCCCCACCTGCACTTCGAGGCGCACACCTCGACGTCCAGCACCCGGGGCACGGACCCGATCGCCTACCTCGGCGCGCGCGGGGTGAGCCTGCCCTGCACGCCGGGCGGCGGCGGTGGGAACCCCGGCACGAACTTCACCACCTGGGGCTCCGGCGTCCGGGTCCGCGAGGACGTCCGGCTGAACTCCCCCGTCGTCACCACGCTGTCCGGGCCGACGCCGGTGTACGTCGACTGCCAGAAGCGCGGTGACATGGTGGAGGCCGAGGGCCTCCGCAACGACGCCTGGGCCCATGTCCCGGCTCTCGGCGGCTACCTGTCCAACATCTACATCGACCACAGGGACGCCTGGCTGCCGGGCGTGCCCGAGTGCCGCTGACCCGCGCACACGACTGTGCCCCGGGCCCTCCGACGAGGGCCCGGGGCACAGTCGTGTGCGCGGGGGTTCAGCAGTGGGGAAGGCCGCCGATCACGACGTTGCCGGCCCAGGCCCAGACCTCGTAGTACTGGACGCCGCCGAAGTCGACGTTCAGCAGGTACCACTCGTTGCTGCCCCAGCCGCCGGACGAGACGTACTCGCCGCGGACGAAGCAATGGGCCACGCCACTGCCCCACTCGGAGCCGGTGTTCGCCACGATCCGGTACGACCTGCCGGGCCCGGTACGGACATTGCTGTGCGGCTGGAGGATCCTGTCGCTCGCTGCGATGCGCTCGGACGACACGGACGACGTGGACGACACGGACGACGTGGTCGGCCGGGCGGCGTCCGCGGCCTCGGCCGGTACGGCGGCCCCGAACAGGGCGACGACCGCGCCGGCCACCACGGCGGTGGAGAGACGGAAGCTGCGCTGGGACATGGTGAACTCCTTCGGAGACGGACTGGGTGGAACGGTGACGAGCGGCGTGGAGTGGGCGGGACGTGCGGGACGGTCCCTCGGTGTCGGTCGGTCCCGTCCCGGTCAGCAGGGGCGGACGGAGTCGGCGGGGTCCCGGCCGATGTCGACGTTGCCGCCCCACACCCACACGTTGTTGTACGGGCCCACGGTGAGGTCGACGCTGTCGTGGACGCTGCCGTGGTACCAGACGTCGGTGCCGTAGCCGCCGGACTTGATGTACTGGCCACGCGTGTAGCAGACACCGTCCAGGTAGAACCGTTCCTCGATCGAACCGGTGTTGACGACGACACCGCCGCCGGTGTTCGGCGCGGAGCGGACATTGCTGTAGGTCTGCAACGAGACGTAGAAATGGGCGTGTGCGGTGCCCGCCGCGCAGAGGACGGCGAGGGCGGCGCCGGCCGCGACGCCGACGGCGGCCGTCCGGCCGCGCCCCCTGGCCGGCGTGGTGGTGGTCATGCGTGCTCCTTCGGCTTCGGTCGCGGTGCAGGACGGGAGTGGTGAACGCCTGCGCGCTGCTGGGACGGGACACGCGGCCCCGGCGTATGAGTGCGGGCGGGGCGCGGGCCTGCGGCACGGCACGGTGGGGAAGCCGGGCTCCTTCACAGGGGCCGCCTATAGCATCCCCCCGGCCCTCACGCGGATTCCGTGCGGGCCCGGAGAGCGGGGGAGTGGCGATGGACGACGGGATCGAGCGCGCGTACCGCAGACGGCGGGGGGTGCCCTCGGCGCAGCTCGCCCTGGCGGCGGTGGCGGTGCTGGTCGCCGTCAACGCGCTGAACTGGATGACAGTGTCAGGGCCGACGTCCGGGGACGTGCTAACCGTGGCGGTCTGGCTGTGCCTCGGCGGCGGGGTGGCGCTGGAGCAGTGGCGGGCGCGGACGTCCGTCTCGGCCGACGGGGTCACCGTACGAGGGCCGCTGCGCACCCGCACCGTGGCCTGGTCGGACGTCTACGGCATCCGCGTCGAGGACAGCAGGCAGCGCAGCCCGCGCTGGCAGGCGTACCTGTACCGCACCGACGGGCGCCGGGTCCGCCTTCCCCACGTGGACGATCTTCAGCTGACCGACCCGGTCGCCGAGGTCGCCTGCCTGTGCGCCACCGCCGTACGTCTCGAACTCACGACCTTCGAGGCGCGGCCGGAGCCGGAGGAGCGCATCCGCCGTGGGGCGAGGCGGCGCACGGCGTGGCGGCGGGCGGGGATCGGCGGCCTGGTCGTCGCGGCCGCCCTGTTCGCCGTCGACGTCTGGGCGATCCTCACCGACCGGCCGTCGCACGCGTCCCTGCTGCTCGTGGGCGTGCCCCTGCTCTGCGTCCCCTTCTTCTTCCTCCTCCTGGACCGCCTCGGCGAGGCACTCGCCGCCCGGCGCCCGACCGGTCCCGCCTGATACGGCGTTCCGCCGGTGCCGAGCCGCCGTTCCTGTGCAACTGTCGGGCGGTCTCGGCGGTCACATGATCATGTCGCAGATTCTCAACGGCCGAGGCGTCTCCGCGAGGTTCGACCCCGACGGCGTTCACATCACCCGTTCCGGCCGGCAGGTCGACATCCCGCTCGCGGCGGTCCGGGAGGTCCGGGCCGCCGAGGCGCGGGCCGTCGAGATCGTGCTCACCGACGGTACGGCCCACCGGGTCGAGGGCGGCAACCCGACGGCCACCGCCGCCTTCGCCGCCGCCCTGACCGCCGTACTCCCCGAGGAACGCGACCCGGCGGGCGGCGCCGTGGTGACCGACACGCGGACACCGCGCGACTGGGGCCTCTACGCGATCCTGGCCCTGGGCGCCGCTTTGGCGCTCGCCTACGTCGGATACGCCGTGTGGGTGACCCTGACACATGGCGCGCGCGTCCTCGGGGTGATCGTCGGCGTCGTGCCGCTCCTGGCCGGCGTCGTCATGCTCGCCTCGGGCCTCGCGGAGGCCGTACGCCGGATCGTGCTGAGCCGGCGCGGCATCACCGTCCTCGCCGAAGCCGTCGGCAAGGACGGCAAGAAGACGGTGTACGGCTACTCGGACGCCGACGGCGGAGTCCACCGCTACACCTGCAAGCGCACCCTCCAGCGCATCCAGCTCGCCTACGACCCGGAGCGACGGGTGGGGGCCGCCCACGCGGACTGGCTGCCCTTCGTGGTGGGCAGACTGGTCGTGAAGATCGTCGGGGCGCCGTTCTGGCTGTTCGTCGGCGGGGTGATGGTCTTCGGGGTGCTGTGGTGACCGAAGTCCCGGGCCGTCCGGCTCCGGTCGTGAGCGCCACGGCCAGTCCGCGCCCCCCTCACACCCTGCCGCCGGTCGCGCTGCCGGCGGACAGCCGCTGGGCGACGTAGATCGGGACGACGGACAGCAGGACGAGCACCGCCGCCACCACGCTCACCACCGGCGCCTGCTGAGGGCGCGTCATGTTCTCGTAGATCCACAGGGGCAGGGTCTCCACGCCCGGACCGGCGGTGAAGGTCGTCACCACGATCTCGTCGAAGGAGAGCGCGAACGCGAGCAGTCCGCCCGCCAGCAGCGCCGAGCGTATCGCCGGGAAGGTGACGTCGGCGAAGACGCGCACGCCGTGCGCGCCGAGGTCCGCCGCCGCCTCCTCGGAGGAGCCGGAGGAGCGCCGGAGCCGGGCGACGACGTTGTTGAAGACGATGACGATGCAGAAGGTGGCGTGCCCCACGACCACGGTGAACAGCCCCAGACCGACACCGAGCGGTTCCAGCACGGCATCGAACGCCGAGTTGAGCGCGATGCCCGTGACGATGCCGGGCAGGGCGATCGGCAGGACGACCACGAAGGAGAGGGCGTCCCGTCCGAAGAAGCGGTGCCGGGCGACGGCGAAGGCGATCAGCGTGCCCAGGACCAGCGCCACGGCCGTGGCACCGAGGCCGGCCTTGACCGACACCCACAGCGCCTGCCGGGCACCGGAGCTGTGCCAGGCGGCCGACCACCAGTGGAGGGTGAGGCCGGACGGCGGCCAGCCCGCGCTGCGGTCCGGGTTCAGGGAGTTGACGAGGACGAGCAGGAGCGGACCGTAGATCACCGCGAAGCCGAGCCCGGCGGCGGCACGCAGCGCGATGCGCGCGGAGCGGGAGAGTTGCATGACACACGTCCCTAGAGGTTGCTCAGGGCGCCGGTGCGGCGCATCGCCAGCAGATACAGCACGACGACGGCCACGGGGACCGTGCCGAGCGCGGCCGCCATGGGCAGGTCGAGCTCGAAGTGGGAGTAGACGAGGTTGCCGATCAGCTGGCTCTTGCCGCCGACGATCTGCACGGTGATGTAGTCGCCCAGGCTGAGCGAGAAGGTGAAGACCGACCCCGCGGCGACCGAGGGCAGCACCATGGGCAGGACGACCGAACGGAAGGTGCGCCCGGCCCGCGCGCCCAGGTCCGCCGACGCGTCGAGCAGGGCGTCGGGCAGTTGCTCCAGCGCGGTGTGGACCGGCAGGATCATGTACGGCAGCCAGAGGTACGTCAGCGTCAGGACCGTGGCGGGGAGCCCGTACCCCGGTCCGTCGAGGCCGAACGGCCGCAGCATCCAGTCGGCGAGCCCGCCCTCGGACAGGATCAGCCGCCAGGCGTACACCTTGACCAGGTAACTGGCCCACAGCGGGGTGAGGACGGCGACCACGAGCAGCGGGCGCCACCGGGGCTTCGCGACCCGGGCGGTGTAGAAGGCGAGGGGGAAGGCGATCACCGCGCACAGGACGGTGACCGCCAGCGCCACACCGATGCTGCGCAGGACCACCTGCCGGTAGACCGGCGTGGTGAACAGCGCCCGGAAGTTGTCCGTGGACCAGACCCGTACGACCTCGGAGGTGAACGAGTCGGTCGTCCAGAACGCGGAGACGAACAGCACGCCCAGCGAGCCGAGGTAGAGCACGGCCAGCCACAGCAGGGGGGCGGCCAGCAGCAGGGACAGACGGAGCCGGGGACGGCGGTGCAGCGCCCCGGCGAGCCGCCGGACGGGGGAGCGCCCGGCGGTCCGCACGGCGGTGGCCATCGCGGTCAGCCCTTGATCTCGGTCCACGCCCGGACCCACTCGGCGTACGGCACGCACCGGACGTCCGTGCGGCCGTCCAGGCACTGCTCGATGGGCGTGTTCCAGAACGCGATCTTCTTCCAGTAACTCTCGTCGGCGGCGTGGTAGGTGTCGCACCACGTCGGGTCGCCGGTCTCGTCGCACGCCTTCGCGTTGGCCGGTGCCTCGCCGAAGTACTCGGCGACCTGGGCGTTGACCTCCGGGGAGACGATCCAGTCCAGCCACCGGTAGGCGCAGTTGGGGTGCTCGGCCTCGGCCGACAGCATCCAGGTGTCGGACCAGCCGGTGGACCCCTCCTCGGGCACGACGGCCTCGACCGGGCCTCCCTCGGCGCGGGTCAGGTTGGTGATGACCTGCCAGGTGGTGCCGATGACGGAGTCCCCGCTCTTGAACGCGGAGATCTCCTTCAGATAGTCGCTCCAGTACTCGCCGATGTTCGCGTTCTGCCGCTTCAGCAGGTCCACGGCGGCGTCGAACTGCTCCTGGTCGAGGGCGTAGGGGTCCTCGATCTTCAGCTCGGGCCGGGTGGCCTTCAGGTACAGGGCCGCGTCGGCGATGTAGATCGGCGAGTCGTACGCCGTCACCTTGCCCCGGTACCTCGCGGCGTCGTCGAACACCGCGGACCAGGAGGTCGGGGCGGGCTCGACCACCTCCGTGTTGTACATCAGCAGGTTGGCGCCGCGCCCGTGCGGGATGCCGTAGGCCACGCCGTCCACGGAGTTCCACTCCTGGTTCTTCAGGCCGGCGAAGACGTCCTGGTAGTTCGGTACGAGGTCGGTGTTGACCGGGGCCGCGTCACCGGAGGCGATCAGGCGCAGGGAGGCGTCTCCGGAGGCGGAGACGGCGTCGTACCGGCCGGTCTTCATCAGCTTGACCATCTCGTCCGAGCTGGCGGCGGTCTTGGCGTTGACCTGACAGCCGGTTCGCTTCTCGAAGTCGCTGACCCAGTCGGTGTTCGGGTCGTTGGAGCCGTCCTCGACGTATCCGGCCCAGGCGATGAGGTTCACCTCGCCCTCGCCCTTGCCGAGTGCGGACCGCGCTTTCAGGTCGGGCGGGTCGAATCCGGCGGCGGAGGAGGAACCGCCGGAGTCGGAGCACCCGCAGGCGACGGCCGCGAGGAGCGCCGCCGCCACCGCGGCCGTGAGGACGCGACGGGGACGCGCGACGCGTGTGCGGTGGGGGCGGACGGCCGACATGAGGCCGGGGCGGACGGCGGGCATGCGGTCGGGGCGGACGGCGGACGTGCGGTCGGGATGTACGGCGGGCATGCGGTCGGGGCGTACGGCGGGCATGCGGGCGGGGCGCATGACGAGTAGGCGGTGAAGGCGCACGACTTCTCCCTGCGTGAAGGGACCGAGCGGGGCGGGGCCAGAGCTTCGGATCAGTGCGTGTCCGGGACCCGGACGGCGTGGCGGCGGTGCCACTGGAGGCGGACGCGGCTGCCGCGGTAGGCGGCGACGTCCTCGGAGGAGGTCTCCAGGTTCTGCTGGAGCGCGGTGAGACGGCCACCGGCGTCGAGGTCGACCAGGAAGCGGGTCGCGTCCCCCAGGTAGACGACCTCGGCGACGGTGCCGGTGACGGTGGAGTGCTCGGCGTCGTCGGCGACGGCGGACTCCGCCAGGACCCGGATCCTCTCGGGCCTGACGCTGTAGGTGCCCGCGGCGCCGGCCACCCGCCGGGCCGTCTCGCCCTCGAGCAGGTTCGAGGCGCCGACGAAGGAGGCGACGAACCGGGTGGCCGGGCGTTCGTAGATCTCGGCGGGGGTGCCGACCTGTTCGATGCGGCCCCGGTGGAAGACCGCGATGCGGTCGCTCATCGTCAGGGCCTCCTGCTGGTCGTGGGTGACGAAGACGAAGGTGATGCCGACCTCGCGCTGAAGGGCCTTGAGCTCGACCTGCATCCGCTCGCGCAGCTTCAGGTCGAGGGCGCCGAGCGGTTCGTCGAGCAGCAGGACGCGCGGGCGGCCGACGAGGGCGCGGGCGAGGGCGACCCGCTGGCGCTGGCCTCCGGAGAGCTGGGCGGGCCGCCGGTCGCCGAGCCCTTCGAGGCGGACGCCGGCCAGCGCCCGGCGTGCCTGCGCCAGACGCTCGGCCTTGGGGACCCGCCGGACCTTCAGGCCGTAGGCCACGTTCTGCTCGACCGTCATGTGGGGGAACAGCGCGTAGTCCTGGAACACGGTGTGCACGTCCCGCTCGTAGGGCGCGAGCCGGGTGACGTCACGTCCCGCGAGCTCGACGAGACCGCCGGTGGGCACCTCGAAGCCGGCGATCAGGCGCAGGACCGTGGTCTTGCCCGAGCCCGAGGGGCCCAGCATCGAGAAGAACTCTCCGTCCGGGATCTCCAGGTCGACTCCACGGACGGCCTCCGTCCTGCCGAAGGTCTTGCGGAGGCCCTGGAGCCGGATGGCGCTTCCTCCCATACGGAACCTTTCTGAGCGGTCGTCCGTTGGTCGTCCGTCGGACATGAAAGATATGAAGTCATAGTTCAAATCTCAAGATCCAGGTAGGGTAAAGCCTCGACAAAGAAGGAGGGGTCCGACCCGTGAACCTTGAAGCGCACGCGGCTCGCCGGGCCGTCTTCGTGCCCGTCGAGTCCGCGGCGCGGGTGGACGTCGTCGTACGCCGCCTGACCAACGCGATCGAACTGGGGCTGCTGGAGGACGGGGAGCAGCTGCCCGGCGAACTCGAACTGGCCTCCCTGCTCGGCGTCTCCACCGTCACCCTGCGGGAGGCGCTGGTCACCCTCAGGGCCCGGGGGCTGGTCGCCACCCGCAGGGGACGCGGCGGCGGCAGCTTCGTGACCCTGCCGGCCACGCCCGCCACCGAGCGGCTGCACGCGCAGCTGGCGGAGTGGAGCACCGAGGGACTGCGCGACCTGGGCGACCACTGGGCCGCCGTGTCGGGAGCCGCCGGCCGCCTGGCGGCGCAGCGCACCGAGCCCGAGGACCTCACCCCGCTGGAGCGTTCGGCGGCGGAGCTGGAGCGGGCCCGGCAGCCGTCGGAACGGGCGCGGGTCTACGGCAGGTTCCACGTGGAGACGGCCGCCGCGGCACAGTCGGCGCGCCTGACCCGGTCCGCGATCTCCCTCCAGGCCGAGGCCGGCGCCCTGGTGTGCCTCGCCCTCGCCGACGATTCCCACGCCCGGGATGTCGTTCACCGTCATCGTGCCGTAATCTCCGCGCTGCACGATGGTGCGGGCGACGTGGCGGGGACGGTGCTGGAGGAGTGCGTCCGGGCCACCGTGGCGCATCTGGTGCGGATCCGCCTCCGGTTGCTCTGAGCGAGACGAGGCGCGGCTTGTGAGGAGGGCTCCCATGGCCACCGGTCTTCCCGCCACGCCCCCGGGTCCGGGCGCGGTCGACTCCGCCGCGGTGGCGGCCCTCTCCGACGCGGTCCAGGACGTCGTCGAGCGGGTCTTCGGCACGGTCGAACGGACCGCGGCCGCCTGCACGGCCCGGCTGAGCGCGGTCGCCTCCGAGAGCCGTCGCCCCCTCTCCGCGGACCTCGCGGTCCTCAGGCCGGACCTGCACCGCCGCCTGGTCGGTGACGACCTGGTGTCGGGCCTCGGGTTCGTCGCGGCCCCCGGCCTCCTGTCCGACACGGCCACCTGCCTGGAGTGGTGGCAGACCACCGGCGACGGGACCGTACGGCCCCTCCTCCTCGACCTGGACGGCGTCCACTCGTCCTTCGTCGACTACACCCACTGGGACTGGTACGCCCGGCCCCGCGACACCGGCGGACGCGTCATCGCGGGGCCCTACGTCGACTACCTCTGCTCCGAGGAGTACAGCCTGACGTTCTCCCTCCCCGTCACCGTGGAGGGCCGCTTCGCCGGGGTCGCCGCGGCGGACGTGTACCTGCGCCACTTCGAGGCGACGATCGCCCCGCTGCTGCGACGTCTGCCCGTCCCGGCCCGACTGGTCAACGCACGGGGCAGGGTGGCGGTGTCCACCGACCCCCACCACCTGGTGGGCTCCCTCACCAAGGGCCTCGACTTCACCGCGCCCCCGGCCCAGCCGTCCCGTCCGGCGGTGCGGGGCGGACTCGCCCTGTTCCCCTGCGAAGGAACCTCACTCGCCCTGGTCACACCGGCCGGCTGAACCGCAGGGGGTCACATGGGGAGGGAGAACAGCCGCACCGGTTCCGTGGGCCGGTGCGCGTCGTCGCGCAGAGGCGTCACCATGGTCCGCAGCGGCATGGTCACCACGCGGTTCCCGGGCTGTTCGACGCGTACGTCCTGGTCGAGCGGGTGCCATCCGAGACGCCGGTAGAGCGGTACGAGGGGAGGCCGGCAGAACAGGAGCGCGTGCCGCGGACCCATCGTGCGAGCGTGGTCGAGTGCCGCCGCGACCACCAGCCGGGCCAGCCCCCGGCCCCGCATCCCGGGTGCGACGGCCACTCCGCCGACGCCCACCACCTCTGTCCTGGCGTCACCGATCGCGACGGGCAGCCGGAGCAGGCCGGCGTGTGCCACGAGCCGCCCGCCCTCTCTGACGGCGAAGTGCTCTTCTTTGGGCAGCCAGGTGAGACCGGCCGCGGCGACGCCGAAGGGATCGTCGCCGTCACCGAGGATCTCGTCCTGATCCGCTCGCGTGTAGTGGGGGAGCCGTATCACCGCCGGTGCCACGGCGGGCTGGTTGTCGGACATCCCTCCATGATGGTTCCTCCGGGGGCCCGGAGCCGGCTCACACCCACTGATGTTCGGTCAACTCGACGGTCTGCACGGCACTGCGACGACCCGGTCCGCGCGCGCGGCACCGTCGGTGCCCGGCGACGTAGGTCAACGCGGCATCCGCGCGTCACCCACACCAGCGACGACAGTTCGCGTCGTCCGGCCGGCCGGCGGGCCGGCATCCGCCCAGCTCCGAGGGGCGGCCCCGTCCGCAAACGTGCCTTGACGGCCAATACATCAGATCGTCCTTCACATTCACCCATGAGGTGAATCGTTCCGCTTGGGGAGCGTCACCGTGCACCACTTCCGAGCGGAGAGGAGTCGGCAGCATGGCCGACTGGAAGCAGATCAGCGGGGCGCTGGTCCGGATCGACGCGGGATCCCGGACCAACGTGTGGGGTGTCAACTCCGCCGGCAACATCTACCGCTACACCGGCGACCTGCCCGGCTGACCCGGCCCGCTCACACCGCCACGCGTGCGCCGCGCAGCGCCGTCAGCGCACCGCGGCGCACGCTCCGTTCCGGCGGACGGCCGGCTGTCGGAGGGTGACCCGGTGGCCGTGTCCGCGACGTCGGCAGACCGCCGGCCGGTTCGGGGTGCGGGGTCGTGAGCCGGCCGGTCAGGCGTCGCCCGACGGGCGACGCCGTCGCGGCTCGGGCGGCAAGGCAGGGTCACGGTGACGGCGAGCCCTCCGCCGGGACGGGGCCGGGCGTCCACGCGTGCCTGATGCGCGTCGGCGACGGCGGCGACGATGGACAGTCCGAGGCCCGCGCCCTGCGCGGGCCCGGTCCGCGGCGCGTGCAGACGGCGGAACGGCTCGAAGAGCTCGGGCGGCGGGGACGCGAGGGCCGGTGTTGCGGCCGCGCCGCGGTGCTGGTCGGCGACCTCGTGCGCGAGATCGCGGAGGTCCACCGGTTCGCGCCGTTCGGGACCGTGCCGGCCCTCGGCCAGCGCCAGCAGCCCCTCGATGAGCCGCTCGGTCCGCACGTTCGACCTGAGGAGTTCCGCACGCGTCCGGGCCAACTGGGCGGGCGTGGGGTCGTCCAGGCCGATCTCGATGGCGGCGCGCTGGATCGCCAGCGGGGTGCGCAGCTCGTGGGAGGCGTTGGCCGCGAACCGCCGCTGGCTGTCGGCGGCCCGAGCCGGCCGAACCGCTGATCAGGACGCGTATCCGGAACCGCCGCTCCGTCTTTCCACGGCAGAAGGACGCGATCGTCCACCCACGGCACGTCATTGTCCACAACCGTCGCACTAATCTCACAGCGAGCCGACCGCGCGGCCCCGGTGGTGCACCCCCCCACAGCACGACACCTCTCCCCAACCCCACGGACGGAGATCCACATGCGCAGGACGAGCGCACGGTTCACCCTGGCCGGAGCCACCGCGGCGAGCGCCGCGGCGCTGGCCCTGATCGGAGCCACCACCGCCAGCGGGTCCACCGCGGCCGAGGAGCCGACGGCGATCGCGGCCGCCGGACCCGTCGGCTTCGGCGCCGCCACCACGGGCGGGGCCGGCGGCAGCACGGTGACCGTCACCACGGCCTCCGCCTTCATCTCGGCGGTGCAGAGCAGCACCACCCAGACCGTTCGGGTCAACGGCACCATCGCGTTGACGTCGATGACGAAGGTCGCCTCGAACAAGACCATCGTCGGCGTCGGCACCGCCGGCAAGATCACGGGCAGCGGACTCAACGTCGCCAGCGTGAGCAACGTGATCATCCAGAACCTGACGTTCACGGGCTCCAACGACGACGCCATCAACGTCCAGTACTCGACCAACGTCTGGATCGACCACAACGACATCTCGGACGCGTACGACGGAGCCGTCGACATCAAGCGCGCCTCGACCAACATCACGGTGTCCTGGAACCGCACCCACGACCAGGACAAGAACATGCTGCTCGGCCACTCCGACGACAACTCCAGCGAGGACACCGGCAAGCTGAAGGTGACCTACGACCACAACTGGTTCGACGGCACCACCCAGCGCAACCCGCGCGTCCGCTTCGGCAACCCGGTCCACGTGCTGAACAACTACTTCAGCGACATCGGCTCCTACGGAGTGGCCTCGACCGAGAGCGCGGGCGTCCTCGTGGAGGGCAACTACTTCGAGAACACCGACGACACCTACCACCTCGGTGAGGGCGACTCCGACGAGGGCTCGCTCGTGGCGAAGAACAACTGCTTCGTCAACTCGACCGCCGGACAGACCGGCGGGTCCGTGGCGTCGATCCCGTACAGCTACACCGCGGAGTCGGCGTGCAACGTCAAGGCGACGGTGACCGCGGGCGCCGGTGTGGGCAAGATCTGAGCCGCACCACCGCACCTGAGCCGCACCACCGCACCTGACGACCCGCACCACGCAATCCGACCCGTACCACCGCACGAGGGCAGGACCGGTGACCGCCGTGTCACCGGTCTTGCCCCATGGCACCTCCTCCTCTAGGTTCCCCCGTGCCCCGTCGGCGCCGGCGCCGCGGGGGACCCCGGTGGAGGGCGAGCGAAGGGGCGCGGATGGCCGCAGACCTGTGCGCCGCCGACCCGCCGCGCGGACCGGACCGGCCGCTCACCGTGGGACTGCTCACCGCCAACATCCACCTGGGCGTCGGCGCCACCCTGTGGTCCGGCGTCTGCGCGGCGGCCCGGCGCAACCACGTCAACCTGGTCTGCTTCCCCGGCGGGAACCTGCTCCACGGGGACGTGGACCGCAGCGAACTCTACGAACTGGCCGGACCCGCCCGGCTCGACGGCGTCGTGTGCTGGAGCTCCACCCTGGGCCTGCCCTCCGGCGGCCCCCGGGCCCGCGGTCTGCTGCGGCGACTGGCCCACCTGCCGCTGATCAGCCTCAACCAGCCGCTCAGCGACCAGACCGACGTGCTGTCCATCGACTCCCACGCGGGCATGCGCAAACTGGTCGGACACCTCGTCGTACGGCACGGCCGCCGACGGCCGGCCTGCATCCGCGGCCCGCTCGCCCACCCCGTCTCCGAAGAGCGCTACCGCGCCTACGTCGACGCCCTGCGCCACCACGGCATCCGGCACGAGCACACCCTCGTGGGCACCGCCGCCGACTTCGCCGCGTCGGCGGGAGCCTCGGCGATGCGGGCACTGATCGAGGCGCGCGGGCTGGTGCCGGGCTCCGACTTCGACGTGGTGCTGGCGTGCAGCGACGTCCTCGCCGCGGGAGCGCTGCGCTACCTGACCGACCGCGGGGTGCGGGTGCCGGAGGACGTCGCGGTGGTCGGCTTCAACGACTCCCCCGAGGCCCGGCTCGGCGACCCGCCCCTCACCTCGGTCGCCCTGCCCTTCGCGGAACTGGGCGCGCTGGCGGTGGACACCCTCGTCGCCCGGTTGCGCGGCACCCGGCCGCCCGACCGCACGACCATCCCGGCCACCCTGGTACCGCGCCGTTCCTGCGGCTGCCCCTACTCCTCGGCGTACGGCACCTCACCACCGGTTCCCGCGGCAGCGTCCCCGGCGCCGTCGTCCCCGCACGCGGGGGCACCGCACGTCGGCTGGGCGGCCCTCGACTCGCTGTTGCCGTCCGCGGGCGCCCGGCTCGCCTCGGCCTTCCACGCCGAACTCCCCTTCCACGCCGAACCCCCCTGCGCCGGGGAACGCGCCTGCGCCGGGGAACTCCCCTACGACGGGGGCGAGTCGGTCCCGGCCGCCGAAGCGCCGGCCGACCGTGCGGCCGCGAGCGGGGAGGCGGACCCCGGTGACCGGCCCGGCGCCTTCCTGACGCTCGTGGAGCAGTTGCTGCGCGGGCACGCCGGCACCCAGGCCGAGGTCGACCGCTGGCACCAGGCGCTGGAAGGCGCCCGCCGCGACGTGGTGGACGCGCTGCCCCGGCCGCACCGCAGGGCCGGTGAGCTCCTGTTCGGACGTGCCCGCCTCCTCGCGGCCGAGCGGTCACGCGCCCTGCTGGAGTACGAACGCTGGTCCCAGACCCGACGCGCCCGCAGACTACGGCAGTTCGGCACCGCCCTGACCACGGTGGTGGACCTGGAAGGGCTGGCCGACGTCCTGGAACGGCACCTCACCGAACCCGGCGTCCCCCACTGCCGGATCGTCCTGTACGAGCGGGCCCACGACTCCGCCGACCCGGCCGTGCGCGGCATGGCGCGGACGGTCCTGAACCGTGCGGGGGAGCGGACCCCCGCGGTCTCCGGCGCGCTCGGCGAACCCGCGTTCCCGGCCGGCCTGCTGCTGCCCGACGCGCTGTTGCCGCGCGAGGACCGGTACACACTCGTCCTGGAACCCCTGCACATCGGTGACGAACACCTCGGTGTGGCCGTGTTCGACGCGACCCGCACGGAGGCCGTGGACCACGACGGCGCCCTCTACCGGGAACTGGGCGACCAGATCAGCGCAGCCCTGAAGGCGATCGGCCTCTTCGACGAGGTGCGCCGGGCCCGCGACGCGGCCGAGCAGGCCAGCCGCTTTCAGGCACGGCTGCTGACCCACGTGACGGACGAGGTGCGCACCCCGGTGGAGGCCATGCTCCAGCACGGCGGCGATCCGGGGACGGCGCTCACCGGCGTCCGCCAGGAGGCGGCCCGGCTGCTGTACCTCATCGAGAACCTGCTGGACCTGGCCCGCTCGGAGGCCGGTGACCTCGTGCTGTCCCGGCGGCTGCTGGACCCGCTGCCCGTACTGGCGCGGGCCTGTACGACGGCGGCGGGCGCGCGGCCGGCGGCCTCCCGCTGGCGGCTCGACCTGCCGCGGCGGCTGCCGTCGGTGTGGGTGGACGAGACACGGCTGCGGCAGATCCTGCACAACGTCCTGTCCGCCGCCGCGGACCGGGCCGGCGCGCGCCCGCCCGAGGTCACCGCCGTCCTGACCCCCCGCGGCATACGGATCACCGTGGCCGTCCCCGACGCCCGCGCACCGTGCCCGCGCCCCGGTCAGCCGTCCGACGTCGGGGTGACCACGGCCCGCCGGCTGGCCATGATGCACGGCGGGGCACTGACCCTCTCCGGCACCGACAGCCGCCCGGAGTACGTCCTGCACCTGCCCCTGCCGGCACCGGACGGGCAGGCGCACCTGACCGGCGGCGGTGCCGCGCCGCTCCTCGTCCTCACGCCCGGCCCGCTCGCCCCGGACGTGGCGGAACTCGTGGCCCGGCACGGACTGGAGGAGTCCCGGCCGGACTCCCTGCCCGACCTCATCCGCTCGGTCGAACACCGTACCCCCGCGGCCGTCGTGTGGGACGCGCTGCCCGACCGCCCGCAGGAGTGGCGGGCGGTGCAGCGACTGCACGACCATCCCGCGCTGCGGCACACGCCGTTCCTGCTGTTCGGCGCCCACGGCACCGATCTGGGGCAGGTCCTGCGCGCCCTGCGGCCAGAGGGGTTCGCGGCGCCCGTGATCGTCGCCGGCGGCTCGCGGGAGTCCCGGGAGACGATGCGCCGGCTGGCGGAGGCCGCGCTGCCCGACCACCCCACGCGGGTGGTCGCCGACGCGACGGCCGTCCTGGCCCTGGTCGCCGAGGAGCGGCCGCGGCTGGTGGTGCTGGAGCGCGCCCTGCCCGATCTGCGGGGGCTGGACGTCGTGGACCGTCTGTACGACGGTGCGGGCCGCGCCCTGTGCCCGGTCGTCGTCGCCGGGCACGAAGGGCTGACGGCGGAGGACGCGCGGCGGAGCCGCCCGCACCCGGCGCTGCTCATGCTCGACCTCGACGTGTTCGCACCGCACGAGGCGGCGGCGCTCGTCCGCGACCTGGCCGGGCAGGGCGGCCTGCCGCCGTCCCGGTCCCGGGACGTCCTCGACGAGGCCCTGGTCTTCCTCTACGAGCACTGGCGCCGGCAGATCTCCCGCTGGCAGGTGGCGCAGGCCGCCGGAGTCAGCCCCGACCACCTCGGCAAGCTCTTCCAGCAGCGCTACGGCCTCACGGTGTGGGAGTACCTGACCCGGGTGCGCATCGGCCGGGCCGCGCAGCGCCTGCGGCTGAGCGACGACAGCGTGCAGAGCGTGGCCCGCGCGGTGGGCTTCCGCGACCGCGCGTACTTCAGCCGGGTGTTCCGCAAGGTGACCGGAGTGGCCCCGCGCCTCTACCGCGAGGAGTCGGCCGGCGGCCCGGGACCGTGACGCGGACCTGGCGGCCACGGCCTGGCGGCCACGGCCTGACGGTGACGGGCTGGCGGCCTGACGGCCTGACGGCCGGGCCGGCCGGAACGAGGCCTGCGAGGGGGGCGGTGGCCGGCCCGGAACGAGGTTCGTGCAGGAGCCCCCTGGCCGGCCCGGAACCGGGCCCGCGAGGGGTTCCGGGCCCGCTCGCGGGCCGTGCCGAGGCTCCGGACGCCCTCGCGCGGGGCGGGCGGTCAGGCGGTGAACGGCGACTCCGCGCCGGCCGCGACGACGGCGCCGCCCTGGACGACACCGGCCACGTTCCGGGGGTCGGCCAGGAAGCCGATGTCGGTCAGCGGGTCGCCGCGCAGGACGACGAGGTCGGCGCAGGCACCCGGCGCCGTCGTCCCGATCTCCCCCTCCCGGCACAGCAGCCGGGCGGCGGTGCTGGTGGCGGAGCGGATCACGTCCAGGGGGCTCTGCACCTCGGCGCGCAGCCGGAACTCCTCGTTCTGGTGGTGGTGCATGCCGCCCAGCAGGTCGCTGCCGTAGACCGTGCGGACCCCGCCGCGAGCGGCCCGTTCGAGAGCGGCGAGCCCCTCGCCGAGCACCTCGTCCACCTTGCGGTGGCTGTCCGCGGGCAGCCCGTGCTCCGGCCCCTCCTGCTTCAGCGCCCAGTAGGTGACGAGCGTGGGCACGAGGAACGCGTCGTGGTGGGCGAACAGCCGGACGCTCTCGTCGTCGAGCAGGTTGCCGTGCTCGATCGAGCGGATGCCCGCATCGAGGGCGCGGTTGACGGCGCGGGCGGTGTAGGCGTGGGCGGCGACGTACCGGTTGGCCGCGGTGGCCTCCTCCACGATCGCGCGCAGCTCGTCCATGGAGTACTGCGTGGAGTCGATGCGGTCGGTGGGCGAGGCGACCCCGCCGGACGCCATGACCTTCAGGTGGTGGGCGCCCTTGCGCAGTTCGTCGCGGGCGGCGGCGCGGACCGCGTCCACCCCGTCCGCGACGCGGCCGAGGCCGGCGCAGCACGGGTGGTCGTCGCTGACCAGGGTGCCGCGTCCGCGGGTGTCGCCGTGGCCTCCGGTCTGGCTCAGGGCCCGGCCGCAGAACAGCAGCCGGGGGCCGCGGACGAGGCCTTCGGCCTGGGCGTCGCTGAGACCGTAGTCGGCCCCGGAGGCGTCGCGGACCGTGGTGAAGCCCCGGTCGAGCATGCCGCCCATGATGCGGGCGCTGTGCGCGGCGATGTAGCTGGGGGAGGAGTGGGGCAGCGCACCGAGGTCCGCGGTGGCGGCGGTGACGTGGACGTGCGCGTCGATCAGGCCGGGCAGGACGGGCGCTCCGGCGAGGTCGACGACGCGGACGCCGTCCGGGGCGGTGAGCCGCGACCCGGTCTCGGCGATGCGCCCGTCGGCGCAGCGCACGTCGCGTTCCTCGTAGGTGCCGGATTCCACGTCGAGCAGGAGGGCGTTGCGCAGCAGCAGGGACAAGGGGGTACTCCTCGGTACGGCGGCGGGAGGCCGCGCGCGGGTCGCGGCACGCGGGTCGCGGTGGGCGGGCGGTGGTGTACGGCGGTGGTGCCGCGGCCGGCCGGCGACCACGGCACCGGGGCGGACCGGTCCGGTCCGCCCCGGTGATGTCAGCCGGGCGGCAGCGCGCCCCGGGTGAGGGCGCGCAGGGCGGGTACGGCACGGTCGGCCAGGGCGGCGACCGTGCGCAGGGCCGCCTCGTCGTAGCTGCCCTCCGCGTCCAGGGCGTTGAGGACGCCCAGAACCCGTCCGGCGTCGACGACGGGTGTGTTGACGACGGCGCCGCAGCCGAGCGCGTCGATGACGCGGTGGTCGGCGAAGACCTCCCGTACCGCGGCCCGGTCGGGGCCGAGGTAGGGCAGCTGCCGGCTGATGCAGTGCTCCAGCCAGCCGCCGGAGACCTCCACGGACTTCTCGCCGCCGACCGGGTACTGCTCCGGGTGGCTGGAGTGGACCCGCCGCAGGGTGGTGCGCTCGGGCAGCCAGGCCAGCACGGTGAACAGGCGCACTCCCACGGTGGCGCGCACCTCCTCCTCCAGTGCGGCGAGCGTCGCGGCCGCGTCGGACACGGGGGGAACGGTCATCGCCCGGCCACCTCCTGCCGCGCGGGCCCCTCGGCGGGGGCGGGGACGGCCGGCTCGGTGAGGTCCTCCAAGGAGCGGCCCGCGGTGCTGACGCCGAACAGGACGGTGCACAGCACGCCGACCGCGAGGACGGCAGTGGTCAGGCCGAACACCCCGGCGAAGCCGTAGCCGGCGGCCGAGACGCCGATGATGATCGGGGCGAGGATGGAGCCGACGCGGCCGAAGGCGCTGGACAGGCCGGTGCCGGTGGCCCTGATCCAGGTCGGGAAGACCTCGGGGGTGTAGGAGTAGACGCCGGCGTAGGTGCCGTTGAGGAAGAACGACAGGACCGCGCCCGCCAGGGTGATCGACACGGGCGTGGACGTCTGGCTGAGCCAGAAGGCGCTGACGGCGGAGCCGCTGAGGTAGAGGGCGATGACGTTCTTGCGGTCGAGCCGCTCCGACAGCCAGGCCGCCGAGAAGTAACCGGGGATCTGCGCCAGGTAGATGATGATCGAGAACTCGAAGCTCTTGGTCACCGTGATGCCGCGCTGGACCAGCAGGGTCGGGATCCAGGAGAAGAAGCCGTAGTACGAGAACGTGATCACGAACCAGATGAGCCAGGTGATCGCCGTACGCCGGGCCATCGGGCCGGTCCACAGGTAGCGCAGCGCGGTCGGCAGGCTCGGTGTGGAGCGGACCGGTGCGATCGCGGCGGCGTCCTGGGCCGGTACGGGCGGCAGGGGCTCGCCGGTCGCCGCCCGCACCCGGTCTTCGAGGTCGGCGACGATCTGTTCGGCCTCCTGGTGGCGGCCGCGGGCCATCAGGTAGCGCGGGGACTCGGGCAGCGTCCGGCGCCACCACAGCAGCATGACCACCGGAAGCGCGGTGATGACCTGGGCGACGCGCCAGCCCTCGGGCACGGTGGGCACGACGAACCGGCCGATGAGGGCAGCGGCGACGAAACCGAAGGAGAAGAAGCCGGCGAGCGCTCCGACGAACCAGCCGCGGCGGGCGGCGGGCACGAACTCCGAGAGGAACGGGGCGATGATCGCGCTCTCGGCCCCCGCGCCGGCACCGGCCAGGACCCGGGCGCCGAGGAAGACCTCGTAGTTCGGCGCGACGGCGGCCACCAGGGAGAAGAAGGCGTAGAAGGCGAGCGCCCACATCATGACCTTGCGGCGGCCGATGCGGTCGCCGAGAATGCCCGCGAGCGCGGCGCCGAAGAGGAAGCCGAACGGCGAGGCGGAGCCGATCAGGCCGAGCGCGCCGTTGCCGAGGTCCCATGCCTCCTGGGCGCTGGGCATGAGGAAGGCGACGACCGCCGAGTCCATGCCGTCGAACGTGTAGCCCAGCCCGCCGATCAGCAACAACGCGTAGTGAGGTCTGCTCAGGGGCAGACGGTCCAATCTTGCCGTCAGGGACATGGCCCGCACCTCCGTGGATCGAGATGCGAGCAACGTATTCTGCACTTCCTTCCATCTGCAATAGCTGTTGCAGATTTTTCTGTTCGTTACGCCGGTAGCCTGACCCCGTAACACGCAGCGGGAGACTGGAGGGGGCTCGGTGACTTCGACGGACGCGGACGCCGACGCGGGGACCGGCGCCGGACGCGCCCAGGACCACGCCACGGGCGACGACGCGGGTGACGGCTTCGAGGCCTGGCTGCGCGGCCGGCTGCCCGCACGCGGGCTGCGGACCAAGGGCGCGGCGGTCCTCGACGTCCTGCTCACCCAGCCGCGCCGGGCGTCCTTCGCCTCCACGGCGGAGCTGGCGGCCCTGGCCGCCGTGAACACCGCGACCGTCACCCGCACCGCACAGGCCCTCGGGTTCGCCGGCTGGCCCGCGCTCCAGCAGGAACTGCGCGCCCGCTACCTGTCCGCGCTGAGCGCCCCCGACGTCGCCGCCGAGCGCCACGCCACCGACGCCGCCGGTGAGGCGTCGCTGCGCCGGGACCTGGACAGTCTCGCCCTGCTCACCCGCCGGCTGGACGCGGACGCGGTCCGCCGGGTCGCCGAGGCCGTCGCCGCCTCCCGGCACACCGTCGTCGTCGCGGACGGCAGTTACGCGGCCACCGGCATCTCCTTCGCCCACAACGCCCGCCTGGCCGGCTACGCCGTCACCGCCGTCACCGGCGGCGACGCCCAGCTCGCCAACGTCGTCTCCGCCATGACCGGCGAGGACACGCTGATCGCCATCAGCTTCTGGCGGCTGTACGCCAGTACGGTGCTGGCCGCCGGGGAGGCGCACCGCCGCGGCGCCAAGGTCTACGCCCTCACCGACGCGGCGAGCCCCGCCCTGGCCGAGGCCGCGGACGAGGTCCTGCTGGTCCCGGCCGAGGGCGTCTCCTTCTTCCCCTCCCTCACCGCCGGCACCGCCCTGGTGCAGGCGATCGTGGCCGAACTGGCCACCGTGGACGCCGGACGCACCCGTCGCTCCATCGAGGCCGCGGAGGCCCAGTGGGACCGCTTCGGCCTCCTGCACCGCCGCCCCCGCCCGCGCCCCGAACCCGGCACCCACCAGGCCTGACAAGGCCCCGAGCCGATTCAGCGCGGCGGTGCCTCACGCGCCGTTACCTCATCCGGTACGGGGCGCAAGGCGACCTCGTCCGGTGCGGGGCGGAACGGGACCTCCGGAGGGTCCTCGCCGGCGAGGGTGGCGTCGACGCGGGAGCGGATGTACGCGCCGGTCACCGGGCAGCTCAGCGGATGGTCGGCCGGGCAGTCCAGCATGTGCCGCAGCATGGCGGCGGCCTGGAGGAGCCGGTCGATCCGCTCCTGCATCGCGGCGTGCTGGGAGGTGATCACGGCGTGACGCTCCCGGGCGTTCGCGCTGTTCATCACGGTGGCGGTGTCGGCGAGGGGCATCAGCCCGTCCTGGTGCCACAACTGGGCGTACACGAGCCGCTCCAGCGCCGCGCGGTCGTACTGGCGCACCCGGCCGCGCCGGGCGCTCGGCCGGATCAGTCCGCGCTCCTCGTAGTAGCGCAGCGCCGGCACCGAGACGCCGAAGGCGCGGGCGACCTCGCTGATCGAGTACAGCTGCTCCATCGGCTCCTCCGCGCGGGGACGGCTTGCGCTCAAGCGGACTTGAGCGCGCAGGGTTGGCACGAGCCTGACCACCCTGCTCCGGAGGATCTCCCGTGACGCCGTCCCCGTCCCCGTGCCCGCCGCCGTCGCCGACGGCGGCCGTCCCCGCCCGCCGTGACCGCGCCGACCGTGGCGCACCACCGCCCGGCCGAGGCGCGGGCGCGCTGCTGGTCGTCGGCTTCGTGCTGCTGAGCCTGAACACCCGGGTCCCGTTCGGGCAGGTCGGGCCGCTGGCTCCCGTCGCGGGTCTCGGTTCCGCCACCGTCTCCCTGCTCGGGCTGCTGCCGCCGCTGTGCATGGGTGCCTTCGCCCCGCTCGGGGCCGTGCTCGGGCGACGGCTCGGGGAGGAGCGCGCCCTGTGGGGAGGAGCGCGCCCTGTGGTGGGCGAGCCTCGTGCTGGTGGCCGGCGCGGTGCTGCGCGTCCTCGGACTGCCGGGCCTGCTCGGGGGAACGGTCGTCGTCGGCGCCGCCACCGCCGTCGTCAACGTGCTCATACCGGTTCTGGTACGCAAACGGTTCCCGCACGAACGCGTCGGCACCATGATGGGCGTCTACGCCCTGTCGATGGGCGCCGGCTCGGCGCTGGTCGCCGCCCTGGTCGTCCCGGTCGCCCGGGCCACCGGGGCCTGGCAGTGGGCCGTCGGCCTGGCCGTCGTCCCCGCCGTCCTCGCGGCGGCCGGCACGACCCCGCAACTGCGCCACCGGGCCCCCCGCCCCGCTCCGGCCGCCGGGACCGCGCGGGCCGGGCGACCCCACGTGGCCCGGACCGCGGTCGCCTGGAGCCTCACCGCCTTCTTCGGGGTGCAGACCCTCGCGTTCTACACCACGCTCGCCTGGCTGCCGTCCGTCCTCGTCCAGGCCGGGCTCGGCAGCGGCGCCGCCGGCACCGGACAGGCCCTCCTCATCTGCGGCGTCGCCGTCGGCGGCTTCGCCGCCCCCGTCCTCGCCGCCCGCCACGCCGACCAGCGCCCCCACATCCTGGTGACCGCCCTGGTCTGCGCGCTCGGGCTCGGCGGGCTCCTGCTCGCCCCGACCGGCACCTCGATGGTGTGGGTCGTCGTCCTGGGCGTGGGCCTGGGCGCCGGACAGGCACTGCCCGGCGTGCTCCACGCCCGCCGGGGCCGCGACCACGAGCACGTCACCGCCCTGTCCACCATGGCGCAGACCTGCGGGTTCCTCCTCGCCGCCACCGGCCCGGCCGTCGCCGCCGCCCTGCACACCGCCACCGGCGCCTGGACCGCACCGCTCACCATGCTCTCCGTCACACTGCTCCTGGGCGCGGCGGCGAGCATGCGCGCCGGCCACGACGCCGGGGGACTCCGGCGGTGACCGGCCGCCCGTAGCCCTCGCCGCCCCTCCGTCCCCTGCCCGGGAGCGCCGAGCGGGGCGGGGACGCGGGCGCTCGACGGAGGGCCTCCAAAGAACGACTTTGATGTTCTCAAAGTGCAAGTGTTAATTTCTCTGGGTGAAGACAGAAGCCGCCCACCACGCAGCCGCCGCCCGACGCGCCGGCCGCTCGGTCGTGAGCGTGCCGCTCGTGGCTCGTCTGCACATCGACCTCTGCCGCCGCATGTCGGCGGCCTGTCGCCCCTGACCGGCGGTCTCTCGCCGAGATCCGGGGCGGCGTCGTCGACGCGTCCGCGCGATCTCCGCCCCGCGCCTGCCTTCCTCTCGCTCGTCCCCCTTCCCCGTTCATCCCCGCGCGTCCTCACTGGAGTGTGTCCGTGTCCGCGAACACCGCCGATCCGAAGCCCGCGAAGCCCGGCTTCCGGATACCCCTGCCGTTCTGGGCCCAGGTCCTGCTCGGCCTCGTCGTCGGCCTGGTGCTCGGTTACGTCGCCCGCACCTACGACGTGTCCTGGCTCGCCACCACCCTCGACAAGGTGGGCGGCATCTTCGTGCAGCTGCTGAAGCTGGCCGTGGCCCCGCTGGTCTTCTTCGCGATCACGGTGTCCATCACCAACCTGCGCAAGGTCAACAACGCGGCCCGGCTGGCCGGCCGCACCCTGCTCTGGTTCATGGCCACCTCGCTGATCGCGGTGGGCATCGGCCTCGCCATCGGCCTGGTCTCCAACCCGGGCTCCGGCTCCGACCTGACCCCGGCCGACGGCGCCGAGCCCGACCACGCCGGCAGCTGGCTGGACTTCCTGACCGGCATCGTCCCCACGGACGTGATCACACCGTTCACGGAGCTCAACGTCCTCCAGATCGTCTTCATGGCGGTCGTGGCCGGCATCGCCATCCTCAAGATCGGCCCGAAGGCCCAGCCCGTGCTGGCCCTCTCCGAGTCCGTCCTGGAACTGCTCCAGAAGGCCCTGTGGTGGGTGATCCTGCTGGCCCCGATCGGCTCCGCGGGCCTCATCGGACGCGCGATCGTCCAGTACGGCTGGGACCTGATCGGCAACTACGCGACCTTCACCGCCGACATCTACATCGGCTGCGCGCTGGTGCTGTTCGGCGTCTACCCGCTGCTGCTCGCCTTCGTCGCCAGGCTCAGCCCGCTGCAGTTCTTCAAGGGCGCCTGGCCCGCCATCCAGCTGGCGTTCGTCTCCCGCTCCTCGGTCGGCACCATGCCGGTCACCCAGCAGTCGGTGATCCGCCTCGGCGTCCCGAAGGACTACGCCTCCTTCGCCGTGCCGTTCGGCGCGACGACCAAGATGGACGGCTGCGCGGCGATCTACCCGGCCATCTCCGCGATCTTCGTGGCCGAGATCTTCGGCGTCGAGCTCGGTATCAGGGAGTACCTGCTCATCGCGTTCGTCTCGGTGATCGGCTCGGCGGCGACCGCGGGCCTGACGGGCGCGACCGTCATGCTCACGCTGACCCTGTCCACTCTCGGCCTGCCGATGGAGGGCGTGGGCCTGCTGCTCGCGATCGACCCGATCCTGGACATGATGCGCACCGCCACCAACGTCGCGGGCCAGGCCCTCGTCCCGGTCCTCGTCTCCGCCCGCGAGAAGATCCTCGACCGGACGAAGTACGACACGGCGACGGCTTCCCCCGTCGACGACGTGGAGAGCGTCTACGCCGAGCCGCGGCCCGCCGCCGCTCCGGCGGCCGGCTGACGCCCCGGCCCGCCGCCCCCGTCCCGCCGCGTCCGGGGCGCGGACGCGACACCTGACTCCGCCCCGCCGGCCACAGCCGGCGGGGCGGAGTGCTGTCCGGCGTCGGGCGGGCAGGGCGGCCGCCCGACGCCGCGGCGAGGCCGGCCGGAGGCGGTGGCCGAAGCCGCTCGGCCACCGCTACCGAGGTTTCCTGATCAGTGACATGAACGCCTCCAGGTGGGCAGCCATGTCGATCGTCTCGTCGTGCAGCCACGCGACCTGGATGCCCTCGATCAGCGCGGTGATCTGGCGGGCCAGGACGGACAGGTCGAGGTCCGGCCTGAGACGGCCGGCGTCCTGTTCGCGTTCGAGCTCGGTGCGGACCGAGTCGACGAAGTCCGCGTCCCTGCGCCGGATGAACTCGTGTGCCGGGTGCTCCGGCCGGTCGGCCTCGGCGCGCAGCGTCACGTCGAGCCGGATGACACCCCGGATCTCCGCGTTGTTCCGCATGACCTCCGGCACGGTGTCGAGCAGGCCCCGGTCCTCCATGAGCGCCAGGCGCCACGGCCCCTCGATCTCCTCGCGGCGCGCGAGCACGGCCTCCAGGAGCGCGGCCTTGGACCCGAAGTGGTGCAGCAGCAGCGTGTGGCTCGTGCCGATCGCTTCGGCGATCTGGCGGACGGAGAGCCGCTCGAAGCCGTTCTCGGCGAACACCCGGAAGGCCGCGCCCACGAGTTCGGCGCGCTTGCGCTCCCCGTTGGCGTACCGCGCCCGCGTGCCGCTCCGGACGGAGGTGCGCGTCGACCCTGTCATCCTCTGCCTCTTCCCCCGCGGATACGTCCTCCCCCGGGCGAGGTTATCGCACGGTGATCATCGCCGCCCCGGCCGAGGCCACCCGGGCCGAGGACGGCCGACACCACCCCCGGCCGTCCTCGGCCTCGCCGCGGCCGGGCGCCCGCCCTGCTCACCGCCGGGCGAGGATCGAGGCCAGGCCGAACTCGAAGCGCTCGTCGAAGGCGGTGGGGGCGAGGTGGCCGAGCGCGCGGTGGAGGGCCGGGTGGCTCGCCCGTGAGACCGCGTCCGCCAGGCGGTCGCCCAGCGGCTGCCGCCCGGCCGCCTGTTCCTCCTGGGTGAGGCCGAGGGTGAAGTACATGATCGTCCACGTGGTCCAGGCGGCCTCGCGCTCGTTCCGTCCGTCGTCCAGGAGCGCGGCGACGAGGGTGTCGGCGAGACGGAGGGTGTGCGGCTCGGCGGCGAAGGTGCCGACGACGAGCGCGGCGCCGTCGCGGTGGGCGAGCAGGGCGCGCCGGTAGCGGCGGGCCAGTTCACGGGCGCGCCGGTCCGGTGCGGCCGGCAGGTCGTCGAGCGGGATCTCGCCGACGACCGCGTCCGCCATGAGCTCCAGCATCCGGGCCTTGGTCTTCATGTGCCACAGCACGGTGTTCATCCGTACACCGAGCCGTTGGGCGACCGCCCGTGTGGACAGCGCGTCCAGGCCTTTCTCGTCCAGCAGTTCCAGCGCGGCACGGATCACGGTGCCGGGTTCGAGACGGTCTCCCGTTTGCCTATTGGTCACTGACCTAGTTTACTGCGGATCCAGGTTATTGGTCACCGACCAAGAAAGTGGGTTTCATGGACAGGCACCACGTCGTCATCGCCGGAGGCGGCCCCGTCGGCCTCTGGCTCGCCGCCGAACTGCGGCTGGGCGGGATCTCCGTCACCGTCGTCGAGGAGCGGGGGGAGATCGACGAGCGCTCCAAGGCGCTCACCGTCCACCCGCGCACCATCGAGGTCCTGGCCACACGGGGGGCGCACCGGCCGTTCCTCGCCGAGGGCCTGCCGATCCCGACGGGCCACTTCGCCGTGCTCGACGACCGGCTCGACTTCGGCGCACTGGACACCCCGTTCCCGTACACCCTCGCCCTGCCCCAGTCCCGCACCGAGGAACTGCTCCAGGAGCACGCGCTCGGGCTGGGCGCCACCATCGAGCGCGGGCATCGCGTCACCGGGTTCACCGAGCACGCGAAGTCGGTCACCGTGCAGGTGGCGGGGCCGGAGGGACCGTACGAGATCGAGGCGGCGTACGTCGTCGGCTGCGACGGCACCCGCAGCACCGTCCGCACCACCGCCGGTGTCGACTTCCCCGGCACGCCCTCCACCGTCCTCGGCTGGCTCGGCGACGTCACCCTCGACAACCCGCCGCAGCCCGGCTTCAGCGCCTTCACCCTCCAGGGCGGGGTGATGGTCGCACCGCTGCCCGGCGGGCGGTTCCGCATCGTGGGAGTCAGCCCCGACAGCCTCACCACCGAGTGGCCGGGCGACCTCACCCTGGAGGAGCTGCGGCGGAAGACCGTCGCCGCCGCCGGCGACGACTTCGGCATGCGCGACCCGTCGTGGCTGTCCCGCTTCGGCAACGCCACCCGGGTGGCCGCCGCGTACCGACGCGGCCGCGTCCTGCTGGCGGGCGACGCCGCCCACCAGCACTTCCCCGCCGGGGGAGTCGGGATGAACGTCGGCATCCAGGACGCGCACAACCTCGGCTGGAAGCTGGCCGCGACCCTGAACGGCTGGGCCCCGGACGGCCTGCTGGACACCTACCACGCCGAACGCCACCCGGTCGGCGTCCAGCTGGCGGAACACAGCCGCGCCCAGACCGCCCTGATGTCCACCTTCACACCCGAGGGCCTCGCCCTGCGCTCCCTGCTCAGCGGGATGGTCGCCGACCAGCCGGCGTTCAGCCGCGCCCTGTCCGAACGGCTCACCGCGCTCGCCGTCCGCTACCCCTCCGCGGACCCGACAGCCCACCCCCTCACGGGCACCCGCGCCCCCGACCTCTCCTTCACCGGTACGCACAGGAGCCTGTTCACCCTGCTGCGCCCGGACGCGTACCTCCTGCTCGACCTCACGGCCGACGGCGCACTCGGCGACCGGGCGCTGCCGGGGCTCGCCGTCCACACCGGTACGCTCGACCGTCCCCCGGCCGCCTGGAGCACCGTGCGCGCCGCCCTGATCCGCCCCGACGGCCATGTCGCCTGGGCCGGGACCGACCCGGACGACACCGCACTGTCCGCGGCCGTGGACCGTGTCGCCGCCGGCCGGGGGGAAGGGCAGGAGGACGTCAGGAGCGGGCGGGCACGGGGGTGCGGCGCAGCAGGCGCAGCAGGCGCTCGGTCTCGGCCGTGACGGCCTCGCGGCCCGCGCTCAGATAGCGGCGCGGATCCACGGACTCCGGGCGGGCGTCCAGGTCGGCCCGTACGGCGTGGGTGAAACGGGCGTTGAGATGTGTCGAGACGTTGACCTTCGTCATGCCGCACGCCACCGCCTCGACCAGGCCCGCGTCCCCGACCCCGGACGAGCCGTGCAGGACCAGCGGGACGGGGACGGCCGCGCGCAGCGCGCGGATCAGCGCGAAGTCGAGCACGGCGTCCCGCGCGAGCATCGCGTGGGAGCTGCCGACCGCGACCGCGAGGCCGTCGACGCCGGTGGCGGCGGCGAACGCGGCCGCCTCGCCGGGGTCGGTGCGCACCCCCGGGGCGTGGGCGCCGTCCTTGCCGCCGATCTCGCCGAGTTCGGCCTCCACCCACACCCCGTGCCGGTGGCACCGCTCCACCAGGGCGGCGGTCGCGGCGACGTTCTCCGCGTACGGCAGAGCCGCGGCGTCGAACATCACCGACGGCAGGCCGAGCGCGACGGCCTCCGCCACCAGGTCGGGCGAGGTGGCGTGGTCCAGGTGGACCGAGACCGGCACCCGCGCGCCCTCGGCGGCGGACAGGGCGGCGTTCGCCAGGGGGCGCAGGGAGCCGTGGTAGCGGACGGTGTTCTCGCTGATCTGGAGCACGACCGGCGCGTCCGCCGCCTCCGCCGCCGCGACGATCGCGGTGACGTGTTCGAGCTGGATGACGTTGAAGGCGCCGAGGCCGCGGCCTTCGGCGACGGCCGCTTCGGCGAGCGGTCCGGTGCTCACGAGGGGCATGGACGAGATCTCCTTCGGAGTGCGGGGACGCGGGCGTGCCGCCGCGCCGGGGCAGGGAGGAAGAGGAAGCGCGGGGGAGGGGAGGAGGATGACCTCATTCCAGGGGCGCGGGCGTGACGGTGGTCCGGGGCAGGAGCTCGCCGTAGACGGAGGCGTCGAACTCCCCGGCGAGCGGGGCCGCCACGGCGGCGGCGGACAGTGCCACGGCCGTGCGGACGCGTTCCGGCCACGGCCGGCCGTGCCGCAGGCCGGCGCTGAGCGCGGCGACCGCCGCGTCACCGGCGCCCGTCGGATTGCCGGCCAACCGGCGCGGCGGCCTCGCCCGCCAGGCCCCGTCGGGGGTGACCGCGAGCAGGCCGTCGGCGCCCAGGGACACCGCCACGGACCGCGCCCCGGCCCGGCGCAGCGCGTCGGCTCCCGCCCGGACGTCCTCGGTGCCGAGGGTCTCGCACAGTTCCCGGGCGTTGGGCTTGACCAGGGCGGGACCGGCCTCCAGCGCGGCCAGCAGGGGCGGGCCGGAGGTGTCGAGGACGGCCGGGACGTCCGACCGGCGGGCCAGTGCGACGAGTTCGGCGTAGGCGTCGTCCGGCAGTCCGCCGGGCAGGCTGCCGGACAGCACCACCACGGCCGACGTCCCGAGCAGCCGACGGTAGTGCGTCCTGAACTCCAGCCATTCCGCCGCGCTCACCCGGGGCCCGGGCTCCAGGAAGACGGCGGCGTCGCCGACCGCCTCCTCCACCACGGTCACCGTCTGCCGGGTGGTCCCGGCGATCGTCAGCAGCGCGTCGCGCATCCCGGAGGCGGCCACGTCCCGGCGCACCGACTCGCCGGGCGGCCCGCCCACCAGCCCGGTGACCACGGTGGTGTGCCCCAGGGCCGTCAGGACCCGGGCCACGTTCACCCCCTTGCCGCCCGCCCGGTGCCGGGCGGCGGCGAGCCGGTGGCTGCCGCCCGTGCGGATGCGGTCCACCGTGTACGTGACGTCGACGGCGGCGTTCAGCGTGACGGTGGTGATCACGGACGGACCGCCTCCTCCCGGGCGGCCCCGCCGCTGCGTCCGGCGGCCCGCTCCCCGGCCAGGTCCAGGGCGAGCAGGGCGGCGCCCCGGCAGCCCGCGCGGTCGCCGAGTTCGGCGAGCAGCAGCTCGGGCGGCCGGTGGAAGGCCAGCCGGTCCGCCAGGGCCCGGCGCAGCGGATCGGCCAGGTCCGCGCCCGCGCGTGCCAGACCTCCGCCGAGCACGACCGCGCCGGGTTCGCAGAGCACGGTGTACGCGGCGAGACCGTCGGCCAGGGCGTGCACGGCGGACGCCCAGATCCGCGCGGCCACCCGCTCGCCCGCGCCGGCGCGTTCACGGATCTGCTCGGCCGTGACACCGCCGTCCGGTCCGGTCCCGTTTCCGCCCTCAGGCCCGTTCTCGCAGCGGGACCCGTCCGCTCCGGGGGACCCGTTCAGGGCGCCGGTCGCCCGGGCGTACCGGCGGGCGATCGCGGACGCGGAGGCGACCGTCTCCAGACAGCCCCGCCGCCCGCAGCCGCACCGCGGCCCGCCCCGCCGGACGGTGAGATGGCCGAGTTCGCCCGCCCCGCCGCGGACGCCCTCCCGCACCCGGCCGTGGTGCACATGGGCCGCGGCGATGCCCGTGCCGAGGGCGACGAACAGGAAGTCGTCGTGGCCGCGCCCCGCGC
The DNA here is from genome assembly GCF_055563235.1 of Streptomyces sp. NPDC003248. Lineage (NCBI taxonomy): Bacteria > Bacillati > Actinomycetota > Actinomycetes > Kitasatosporales > Streptomycetaceae > Streptomyces > Streptomyces sp. NPDC003248. The sequence continues at coordinate 50,822 of NZ_JBVHDT010000012.1, forward strand.
CCATCCTGCCCTCGGCCACCGCTCCGGCCCGTACGTCGTGGCCCAGGGCCACGGGCAGCGCCAGCCGTTCGGAGAGAACGGCGCGCAGCGGCACGTCGCGCCAGCCGAGGTTGGCGGAGTAGCGGGCCACCCCCCGGGCCGTGTCGACCAGGCCGGGCACGGCCACCCCGACGGCGAGCGGTGCCCGCCCGGTCAGGGCCCTGCTCTCGGCGGCGAGGGCGGCGGCGGTGTCGGCCACCGCGTCCACGACGGCGCGCGGGCCCCGCTCCCGGTGCGTGGCCCGGTGCACGGAGCGGACGACGTCGCCGTCACCGGTCACCAGCGCGGCCTTGATGCCGGTGCCGCCGAGGTCGACCGCGACCACCTGGCCGGGCGGCGGACTGCTGCTTGTCATCGGGGGCGTCCTTCCGGGGAGGCGGTCAGGTGGGTGGCGGTCAGGTGGGTGGCGGTCAGGCGGGTGAGGCGGGGGAGGGAGCCGCATGCGGAAGCGGCCGCCGGGGGCGGGGCCGGATGCGGGGTCGGATGCGGCCGCCGGGGGCGGGGCCGGATGCGGGTCGGGCGGGTGTGTGGCGGTGGCCGGGGTGTCTCCGGCCGGGGCCGGGCGGGTGTGTGCTGCCAGCGGGGTCGTTTTCCGCCGGGGCCGGGAGGCTGTGTGCCGGTGGCCGGAGGTCTCCGGCCGGGTGCGGTCAGCTGAGCACGACGGAGCGGGTGAGGTTGCGCGGCCGGTCCGGGTCCAGGCCGGCGGCCTCGGCGCGGGCCACGGCCAGCCGCTGGGCGCGGATCAGGTCGGCGAGCGGGTCGAGGTCCGTGTGCACGAGCGTGGCTCCGGTGCGGGCGATGTCGTCGGCCAGCCCGGCGGGCACCCAGCCGAAGACCCACACGGCCCGACCGGGGGCGGCGATGCTGATCGGACCGTGCCGGTACTCCATGGCCGGGTAGCTTTCCGTCCACGCCCCGGCCGCCTCCCGCATCTTCAGCGCGGCCTCGTCGGCCAGCCCGCAGGTCCAGCCGCTGCCGAGGAACGTCACCTGCCCCGCCTCGACCAGCCCGGGGTCCACGGGGGCGAGGAGGGCGCGGCGCGCGTCCGCGACGGCGGCCGTCAGGTCCTCCCCGAGGTGGGCCCGCAGCAGCGCCAGGGCGGTGGTGGCGAACCGGGTCTGCACCACGGACCGCTCGTCCGCGAAGGGCAGCGCCACGACCCGGCCGGCCGCCGCGGCGACGGGCGTCGCCGGGTCCGCGGTGATCGCGGTGATCCGCTCGGCGGGCGTGTCCGGGACGGCGCCCCTGACCAGGTCGAGGACCTCGGTGGTGGTGCCCGACCGGGTCAGGGCGACGATCCGGTCGTAGCGGCGGCCGGTCGGGAACTGCGAGGCGGCGAAGGCGTCCGTGCGGCCGTGGCCGGCGCTCTCGCGCAGGACGGCGTAGGAGCGGGCGATGTACAGCGAGGTGCCGCAGCCGACCACGGCGACCTCCTCGCCGGCCGAGGGCAGCGCGTCACCGAGTCCGGCGGCGGTCTCGGCGGCGCGCAGCCAGCTCTCCGGCTGGGTGGCGATCTCGTCCTGGGTGAACGACACGTGAGGTCCTCTCTTCTCGGCTCTTCTCGGCTCTTCGCGGCGTGCGACGTGCGGGCGTCCGTGACCGTGCCGGCGTCGGCACGGGCGTACGCGGGTCAGCCGACGGGCACCTCGGCTGCGTCGGACAGCAGGTGCCGTTCGCCCGTGGCGCAGGCGGCGTAGACGCCCGCGACGGCGGTCACGACCTGCCGTCCGTGGGCGGCCGGGACCGCGCAGGGCCGTTCGCCCCGCACGGCGGCGGCGAACGCGGCGAGCTGGTCGCGGAAGGCGGCCGGCACGTCGTCGTCGGACTCCCCGGCCAGCAGGACCGGGTCGGTGCCGTCGTCGGGGTGGAGCCGCGCACCGGTGCCGCGGGACACGCGGAGCGAACCGCGTGACCCGATGACGGTCAGTTCGTCACGGGCGGGCAGCAGGGCGCTGGTGACCGTGATGTGGCCGACGGCTCCGCCCTCCAGCTCCAGCCGGGCCAGTACGTCGGTCTCCACCGGCAGGTCACCACGGTGGGCCGCCGTCGCGGTGACCGCCGTCGGGCGCCGTCCGGTGATCCACAGCAGCCGGTCCACGCAGTGGGTGCCGATGTTGATGAAGACGCCGCCGCCGGAGACCGCCGGGTCGAAGAACCAGGAGGGCCGGCTGCCGGGGCGGTAGTCGGTGCCCCGCCAGTCGTGGACGGCGAGGACGTCCCCGACGGCTCCGGCGTCCACGGCGGCCTTCGCGGCGGCCATCGGCGGCAGGAAGTGCTGGATGTGCCCCACGAAGAGGGTCACGCCGGCCTGCTCGCAGGCGCGTTCCACGGTGAGGCAGTCCCGCACGGTGGTGGCCATCGGCTTCTCGACCAGGACGTGCAGACCGGCTTGCGCGGCGTCGACGACGATGTCGGTGTGCAGGGCGTGCGGGGTGTTGACGACGACGGCGTCGACCAGGCCGGAGGCGATGAGGTCGCGGTGGCCGGCGAAGACCTCGGCGCCCGCCGGTCCGGCCACGCGGTGCGCGGCCGCGGCGACGAGGTCGCAGACGGCGGTCACCCGGACGCCGGGGGTGACGCGGGCGGCCTCTGCGTGCAGGGCCCCGACGGCGCCGGCGCCGATCAGGCCGAGCCGGATGTCGGTCACGGGGTGTTCTCCTCGCATGTCGTGGATCCGGCGGGCACGGACGTCGCTCCGCAGGACTGCCGGACGGTGATGGTGGGACGCAGCAGGATCCGGCCGCGCGGTACGGCGGGGTCGTCGAGCCGCTGGAGCAGCGTCCGCGCGGCGATCCGGCCGAGCTGGTGCTTGGGCGGCGCGACCGCGGTGAGCGGGATGTCGGCGAGGTCGGCGATCTCGTCGTCGTAGGCGACCAGGGCCAGGTCGCCGGGGACGGAGAGTCCGGCCCGGCGGGCCGCGCCGAGCAGCAGGGCGGCCTGCCGGTCGCCGAAGCACACGGCGGCGGTGGCGCCGGCGGCGGTCAGCGCGGCCAGGCAGCGGTCGGCCGCGGCGGGGGACCACTCCTCCCGGTCGGCGCGGAACTCCACGTGCCGCGCGCCCAGTTCGGACACCGCCTGGTGGAAGCCGTCGGTGACCGGAGCGGTGGTCGGGCTCTGGTCACGCAGGACCAGGCCGATCGCGTGGTGGCCGAGGCCGGCGAGATGGCGGACCGCGTCGTAGGCGCCGGCCTCGTGGTGGGTGCACACGGAGGTGTTGGTGGCGGCGAGGGAGGGGTCGCGCCGCTCGACCAGGACGGTCGGCACGGGCAGCGACGCCAGCCGGGCCAGGACCGTCGGGGCGGGCTCCGGTCCGAGCAGCGTGGGGACGACGAGCAGGCCGTCGACGCCCGCGTCCAGCATGTCCCGCAGCTCCTTCGCCTCGCGGACCTGGTCGTAGCCGGAGCAGGCGAGCAGCAGCCGGGCGCCGGCGGCGGACAGGGTCTCCTCGATGCCCTGGAGGACCTTCGGGTAGTAGAACGCGGTGTCGGGCACGAGGACGCCGACCAGCGCCCGCCCGGGAGCGGGTGCGCTCGGCGGCACGACGAAGGTGCCCGAGCCCTGCCGGCGCACGACCAGTCGCTCGGCGACCAGTTCGTCCACGGCGCGGCGGACCGTGCTCACCGAGGTGCCGCTGGCCTCGGCGAGCGCCTTCTCGGTGGGCAGCCGTCCGCCGGCCGGCCAGACCCCTTGGAGCACCTGCTGCCGCAATTCGGCGGCGAGTTGACGGAACTTCAGGTCGCGGGCGCCGGTGTTCATCGTCGTTCCCCCTGTCGTGTGGCTCACTTGACGGAGCCGACGGTCATACCCTCGATGATCCGGGCGCGAACACGGTCTCCCCCAGTGCTGGATGAGGTCGAGTCGAGGATCAGTACGGTGACCCGGTGGCCGTCGGTGCTCTGGCTGAGAACATGCGTGCGCTCCTGTGGTGATGGCCCGGCCGGCCGGGATCGGGAGGTGAGGGGGAGAGGAAGTAGCCAAATGATTGAGCGCCCTTCATAGGGGAGTCAACGGCCCTTTGACGTAATGAATCACGTATGACTCGACGTTCGTCCGCAGTATGTCCCGCTGGTTACGCGACCCTTGAGTGATTCATCTGCCAGTCATGGGGCGTGAGCCGTTGACTTGGCGGGGTGCTCGCCTCAATGATGCGGAGCGTCGACGTGACCGGATCCCCACCCCGCATCCCCGGTGTGCCCGCACATGGCAGCGGCGCCCCCGTTCCCTGGGGGAACGGAAGCGCCGCTGTCGTGTCTCTCGAGCCGGCCCGCGATGGTCAGCCGTGGTAGTTGATGTAGCCGTTGCCGTCCGGGTCGTCGGCGCGCTTGGTGTAGGAGTGGACGTCCGCGCGGGCGCCGGTGGGCTTGAGGAGGTAGATGGTGTCCTTGTCGTTGTTCCAGATGAAGTTGCAGTTCTGGCGGTAGACGACGTTGCCGGCGTCGGAGTCGGTGCCCTTGCCGCCGCGCAGCTTGACGTAGTCGCCGGGCTCCAGGGTGTGGCCGGCGGTGAAGGTGAACCTGTTGCCCGCGGCGTCCTTGACGACGTAGCCCTTGAGGTTGACCGTCTTGGTGCGCGAGTAGTTCTTGATGGTCAGGTACTCGTTCTTGGTGTTGCCGCCGGAGCAGCGGTTGGAGTCGCTGCCCGGGGCGTCGTACTGCACGCCCTTGACCTTCAGCGCGGACGAGTACTCGGCGGCCTGGGCCGGGCCGGCGGTGACGGCGGTGATGGTGCCCGCCGCGGCGATCGCGGTCAGCGCAAGGCGTATACGCATGAGGAAATCCCCCCTCAGTGGTGCGAATGGAGCGCCTGGAGCATATACCGAATGTGAACTCCATATGTTCATACCGTGTGCTTGATGTGGCCGGGCGAGGTCGTGGCCGACCGGGCCCTGCGCGCGGCCGCGCTGACGGAGGTGTCAGGACGTCCCGCCGGGTGGCCGGAAACGGTCGGTGGCCGCCAACACGGCCTGTGTCGTGGCGTCCCCCGACAGCCCGTGTCCCTCCTCGTCGATCAGTACGAGCTCCGCGTCCGGCCACACCTGGGCCAGCCGCCAAGCGACGTCCGGGGGCCCGCTGATGTCCATCCGGCCGTGGACCATCACGCCGGGGATGCCGGCGAGCTTCCCGGCGTCGCGCAGGAGGGCCCCGTCCTCCAGGAAGCCGGCGTGCCGCCAGTAGTGCGTGACGAGGCGGGCGAAGCGCATCCGGAAGCGCGGGTCCTCGAAGCGGGGATCGGGCCGGTGTCCCCGGTGGGTGGACACGTGCACGTCCTCCCACCGGCACCACTCCCGCGCCGCTCGCTCCCGTACGGCCGGATCCGGGTCGGCGAGCATCCGGGCGTACGCCTCCACCAGGCTGCCGTGGCGCTCCCGCTCCGGTGCGGTGTCGCGGAACCGCGCCCATTCCTCAGGGAAGATCCGCCCCATGTCCCGGGTGACCCACTCGACCTCGCGGCGGGTGGTGTTGGTGACGCTGAACAGCACCAGCTCGGTCACGCGCCCGGGGTGCTGCTGGGCGTAGGCCAGCGCGAGGGTCACGCCCCAGGAGCCGCCGAGCACCAGCCACCCCTCGATGCCGAGGTGCTCGCGCAGCAGTTCGATGTCGGCGATCAGGTGCGGTGTGGTGTTGGCGGCGAGCGGGGTGCGCGGATCGGCGGCGTCGGGCGTGCTCCGCCCGCACCCGCGCTGGTCGAGGAGCACGATGCGGTACGCGGCGGGGTCGAACAGCCGGCGCCAGAACGGGCCCGCGCCGGACCCCGGTCCGCCGTGCAGGACGAGGGCGGGCTTGCCCGCGGGATTCCCGCAGGTCTCCCAGTGCACGCGGTTGCCGTCGCCGACGTCCAGCATGCCGTCGTCGTACGGCTCGACGAGGGGGTGGAGCTCGGTCATGTGAAACGGACCCTCCGAGATATGACAGTGCTGTTAGATTAGCGCCATGAGGAACCAGCCGGACCCGGCCGCCGTGGGGACCCTGCTCCGCCACGTCCTCGAGCTGCTCGACGGTGACGTGGCCCGGGTCTACGAGGAGCAGGGCGTCGCCGACTACCGGCCCCGCTACTCCCCGGTCGTACGGGCGCTCCTGGCCGAAGGCCCGCTCCCGGTCCGTGACCTGGCCGCGGCAGTCGGTGTCACGCACTCGGCCGCGAGCCAGACGGCGGCCCAGATGGCCCGCGCGGGCCTGGTCACCCACACCCCCGACCCGCGGGACGCCCGCCGCCGTCTGATCGGGCTCACGCCCAAGGCCCACGCCCTGCTGCCCCGGATCGAGGCGGAGTGGGACGCGACGGCGGCAGCCATGGCGGAGCTGGACTCGGAACTCTCGATGCCGCTGGCGGAGCTGCTGACGGAGGTCGCGGACGCACTGCGCCGGGATCCGTTCCGGGCCCGGATCGCGGCGGCGTACCGGCCCTGACCACGGGACGGCCCGCCCTGGGACCGCGTGCGCCGGATGCCGCGGGTGCCGGCCGCAGGCGCGCCGGCCCTCGCCGTTGCTCACGCCGGTGGCGGGGCCGGGCCTGCGCGACCTCGGCGGGCTGGGGGGTGTGCGGGCGAACCATCGCCCGGGTTCGGCGCGGGCGCCACCGGTGGGCGGGAAAGACCGCCGCCGGACCCCGGGTTCACCCGATCGGGCCATCCCGGTTCACCCCCGCAGGGTGAAGGGGCTTTCACTCGTAGGGAGGTACGAGGCCCACCAGGGCATCGCCTCGCATGCCGACGCTCAGCAGGAGACAGCACCCGACGCCTCGGCGAAGGAGTCGTTCATGGACGTGAGGCTCAAGCTGATCGTTTCCGCCGCGCTGAGCTGCGCGCCGACCGCCCCGACCACCCCGACCGCCACGATCGGGAACGCCGCCTCCGCGGCGGCCTTCCCACGGCACGGCCGCCGCGGAGGAGACGTGCGGAGGCGGCCCGGTCACCGTCACGTGGCCGCCGGCGGCTCCTGCTGATCCCCGGCCTCCCCCGAGGAAGCCGGTCCGTGCGCGCGTCTCGCAGCGCCGTCGGCCACGCAGAGGTCCGCCGACCGGGGAGACCGGTCCATCGCGTTCCTGTCCGGCAGAGTGAAAGGTTCCGTCCCATGCCCGTTCTGTGCCGTCCCGCCGTCAACGTCCCCGAGCACATCATCACCGCGGAGCAGACGCTCGCCCTGGCGGAGCGTCAGCACGCCGGCCACGATCAGCTCGCCCTCGTGCTGAGGCTCATCCGCAACACCGGGGTCAGCAAGCGCCACATCATCCAGCCCATCGAGGAGACCCTGCGCCACCCCGGTTTCGAAGAACGCAACCACATCTACGAGGTGCAGGCCAAACAGCGGGTGCCCGACGTCGTGCGGCGCGCCCTGGACCACGCCGAGCTGGAGCCGGACGAGATCGACGCCATCATCTACGTCTCCTGCACCGGCTTCATGATGCCGTCGCTGACCGCCTGGCTCATCAACCGCATGGGCTTCCGTCCGGACACCCGGCAACTGCCCATCGCCCAGCTGGGCTGTGCGGCCGGCGGCGCGGCGATCAACCGGGCCCACGACTTCTGCGTCGCCCACCCCGGCAAGAACGTCCTCATCGTGTCCTGCGAGTTCTGCTCGCTGTGCTACCAGCCGACCGACCTGGACGTCGGATCGCTGCTGTCCGACGGGCTGTTCGGCGACGCGGTCGCGGCGGCTGTCGTACGCGGCCACGGCGGCCGGGGGCTGGACCTGGAGCGCAACGCGTCCTACCTGATCCCCCACACCGAGAAGTGGATCTCCTACGCCGTCAAGCCGACCGGGTTCCACTTCCGGCTCGACAAGCGCGTACCGACCACGATGGAGCCCCTCGCCCCGGTCCTGCGCGATCTCGCCGCCGCACACGGCTGGGACGCCTCACGCCTCGGCTTCTACATCATCCACGCGGGCGGCCCCCGCATCCTCGACGACCTGTGCCGCTTCCTGGACGTCGAACCGGAGGCCTTCCGCCACAGCAGGGCCACGCTCACCCAGTACGGGAACATCGCCAGCGCCGTCGTCCTGGACGCCCTCGGCCGTCTGTTCGAGGAAGGCGGAGCCCCGGACGGAGCGCCCGGCATCATCGCCGGCTTCGGCCCCGGCATCACCGCGGAGATGGCCGTGGGCCGGTGGGTCGACGCACCGGTGCCGGACCTCGCGACCCGCTACGCGACCGGGCGGCGCAGCGCCGCGATGCCGGCGGCCAGGCGCGTCGGTCCGAGGGCACCGCAGACGGCCGGCCGCTGGCCCGTGCCCCAGGCCTGACGTGGTGCCGGCGGTGATCCGCGCGCCGTCGCCCTTCCGGCCGGGCGGCCGGTACCGGCACCCCGAGGCCGGTGGATCACCGTAGAAGCGGCCCGTCCGCGTGGCGTCCTCACCACGACGCCACGCGGACGGGCCGCTGTCCGCGTGGTGCCGTGGTGAGGACGCCACCACCCGGCCCGGCGGCATCGCGCCGGCCCGGCCCGCGTTCCGCCCTAACCGTCGAGTGCCCGATCGGCGCGCATCCGGCCCGTGGGCAGCGGGCCGCCGGGCAGGAGGTCGGCCCGCGGCGCGGGAAGGCCGTACAAGGCGTAAAGGCGGCGGCGTATCGGCTCGGCCGGGTACTGGTCGCCGTAGACGGCGGTCTTGAAGATCACGCCCTCCAAAACGCTGCGCAGCAGCACCTCCTCGACCGCCGGGTCCTCGGCCCCGCGGGCCGCGAACAGCGCGCGCAGCCCGTCCTCCAGGGCCACCACCCGTTCCTCCTTGCGGGACTCGGCCGCCGCGAACAGGGGATGCGTCGCCGGGTTGATCACCAGGCTGAGCGTGATCCGCTGGACGGGAACCGTGGCGACCGCCAGGGCCATGACCCCGTCGATGATCGCGGCCAGACGCTCGTCGGGCGTGCCGGTCACCTCCACGAGCGCGGAGACCCCGTCCAGGTAGCGGTCGAGCAGCTCGTCCACCAGGTTCTGCTTGCCGGGGAAGTAGTAGGTGAGCAGACCGCGGGAGACGCCGGCCCGCGCGGTGATCTCCGAGATGGTGGCGTCGTGGTACCCCTTCTCGGCGAAGACCTCCAGGGCCGCCGCGAGGATCCTCTCCCGCGACTGCGCCCGCAGTTCCTCGTTGGCCTCCGCCGACCGTGGCGACACGTGCCACCCCACTCCCGCTCGTTCCTGGTCCCGTGCCGGGCTGGTCCACCCCGGCACGACCATTGTCGCCGTCCCGCCCCGGAACCCCGTCACCGGTCCGGGCCCCGGTCCCCGTGACCCGCGCGCACGGCCGTACGGCCGCTGGTCCGCGGATCGGGCGGGGCGGTCGAACTCCGCCTGTCGGCAGGGCACTTGGGATTGGGTCTTTTGGTTGGCTAGCTGTACAGTCAACGCGGGTTCAGCCGCCTCGCGGTCAGCGCGGGCCGTGCTGCCCACGGCTGCCCGGTGCCGTGCTGGTGTCGGCACCGGGCTGCCGTCTTTCGGTTCACGAGGAGTTCACGAGGAGGAGTGCACACAGTGGTGAGCAAGGAACAGCTCAAGGCGGACATCCACGCGGCCTTCGACGCCGCCGTGCCCGACGGTGCGGGCTACACCAAGGTCTACGCCTCGGACATGAAGGAGCGGAACTTCATCGTCTACCGCAGCACCACGGTCTACAACTACGCCGTGGGCTTCAGACCGGGCAGCACCGAACTCGTCATAGTCCCGGTCGACGAGGGCAACGGCCGGGTCTCGGCGGGCACGCCGGTCGTCATCACCGACGCGAACCGCGGTGCCGTGAAGAAGCGCGACCTCCAGGGCCGTTTCCACATCTCGACGACGGACGGCCAGAAGTTCCGCCTGTCCGTCATCCCGTCGGTTCCGAAGATCACCGCCGGCTTCTACCAGCTGCCGGTGGACCAGAAGGCCGAGTACGACGCCTTCCAGGAGGTCAAGAACCTCATCTGCGCCTGACGGCGGGCCCGTGCGGCGTGCGGCCGCAGGCGGTTCTCGTGCCTCGGCGCGTACGCCGGCCGGCGCTGTACCCGTGAACGTGCCCGACCGGGAATGGTTGCAGTGATGTGCAGTGACATCCGTCACGTGGCGTTCTCGTATCAACGTTGCCCGGTAGTACATGGCGCGTGGGCGACATAGGCGGATGTGGACTGCCGAAACAGACATACGGCGCACAGGGTGCGGTGCCGGGGGTCCGACCCGGATGCCGCGCGCCGCCCGCCCGACAGGGGCGGTCTGGTGGCGGAGCGTCAGGCCGCGGCGCCGTTCCGGTGGGGATGGGTCAGCACACCCGCGCGCCGGATTCAAGGGGTTCCGGGAGCTACGAAGGCAGGTAGTAGCGACCTTCGTTGCCGCTCGCTCACACAGGTTCAACAATGACGGCCCCAGGCGGCGTCACCGCAGGTCAGGCACAGCGTCCATGCAGTGCCGGGTCTGCCGGGGGCGCCTGGAGACGACCGAGCGAGGGACCGTATGAGCAAGCACCGCAGGAAGACGCGCCACCGCCACATAGCCATCGCTGCCGTCGCACTCAGCGCGTTGGCAGTACCGACCGCCGCCATGGCGTGTCTGGGTGACCAGAGCGCCGAGGCCACCGAGAGCGCCGCGTCCTCCGGACAGTGGACGAACGGGACGAACGCGTCCTGGAACCAGCGGTGGACGTCCGACGACCCGACCGCACAGCCGTCGGCTTCCGCGGCGGCCACCGCGCCGGCCTCGACGACGGCCGCCGACCCCGCCGCGACCGCCACCGCGTCCGCGGACACCTCCGACGCGGCGGCCACGGCGTCCGACGCGGTGACGCGCGTCGTGGCCCTGGTCAACAGCGAGCGCAGCAAGGCTGGTTGCTCCGCGCTCACCCTGAACGCGAAGCTCACGAAGGCGGCCCAGGACCACAGCGCGGACATGGCGCTCCACAGCAACATGTCGCACACGGGCTCCGACGGCTCCGACCCCGCGGAGCGCCTCACGCGCGCCGGCTACAGCTGGAGCTCCTACGGCGAGAACGTCGCCTACGGCTACTCCAGCCCCGAAGAGGTCATGGCGGGCTGGATGTCCAGCCCCGGTCACAAGCGCAACATCCTGAACTGCGATTTCAAGGAGATCGGCGTCGGACTCGCGCAGCCCGGCAACTACTGGACGCAGGACTTCGGTTCGGCCGGCTGACCGCTCGGCCCCCGACTGCTCGGCCCGCCGACCGCTCGTGGATGACCTCCTGTCCGCCGACGGCTCCTGAGCGACCGCCCGTGGGTGACCGCTCGTGCGTGCCCCTCGTCACCGCTGCCCGTCGCCGTCGGCTCCCGCCATGCGGGACAGGAACAGCGAGAGACCCGACTGCATGCTGGCGTAGTCGGCGCTCGGACCGGCCGGGATCTTGAACACATGGTCGCGTACCGGTTCGAGCAGTTGGTCCAGGGAGCGCTTGGCGGCACGGATCGCGGCGGGAGGATGCTCCGTGATCGCCGCGAGCAGGCGGTCGGTGGCGGTGCGCAGTTCCGCCGAGGGCACGCTGAGCGTGGCCAGCCCCATGCCGACCGCCTCCGCACCGCCCACCAGACGTCCGGTGTAGAGGAGGTCCCGCGCCCGGGCCGGACCGGTCAGGAGCGCCAGCCGTGCCGCGAAGGCAGGGGGCACCAGGATGCCCCAGCGCGCGACGGGCATGCCGATGCGCGCCTCGTCCGCGACGACGCGGAGGTCGCACGCACAGGCCAGTTGGCAGCCGGCGCCGACGGCCGCCCCGGACACCCGCGCGATGGCGGGCACGGGCAGGCGCTCCACGGCGCGCAGGGCCTCCTCCATGGCGGCGAAGGCGTCGTCGATCCGCTCGGGATCGGCGCCGAGCCACTCGCGCATGTCGGATCCGGCGCTGAAGGTCGCCGTCCCGCCCCCGGTGACCACCACCGCGCCGAGGGAAGGGTCCTGGCCGAGGCCGTCGAGGAGCTGGGTGAGGGCCCGCCAGTCGCCGACGCCCAGCGCGTTGGCACGCCGGCCGTTGCCCACCCTGATGGTCGCCACGGGCCCTTCGCGCCGCAGGCCGACGCTCGCGGTGCCGGTCATCGGACGGCCCCGGCGGCGCGCAGCGCGGCGATCTCGGCAGGGGCGTATCCGTTCTCGGCGAGCACGTCGTCGGTGTGCTGGCCCAGCAGCGGCGCGGCGGTCCGCAGGCGGACCGGGGTCTCACTGAGCTTGAGGGGTGAGCCGACCGTGCGGAGCCGGCCGAGGGTGGGGTGGTCCAGCTCGGTCACCATCGAGCGGGCCTGTGCCTGCGGGCCGGTCAGCGCCTCGGCGACGGTGGCGATCGGGGCGCAGGGCACGCCCGCCGCCTCCAGCAGCTTGGCCCACTCCTCCCGGCCGCGCCGCCGGAGGGCGGCCTCGAGCAGCGGGACGAGCTGGTCCCGGTTGCGGACCCGGTCGGGATTGGTGGCGAACCGCGGGTCGTCGGCCAGGTCGGCGCACCCCACCGTCTCGGCGAACAGCCGCCACAGCTTGTCGTTGCCCGCGGCCACCATGAGGTGTCCGTCGGCGGTGGGCAGCGCCTGGTAGGGCACGATCGTGGGGTGGGCCGAGCCGTGCGGGCGGGGCGGCTGCCCGGTGGCGAACCAGCCTTGCGCGACGTAGGTGAGCCAGGAGAGCTGCCCGTCCAGCAGCGAGACGTCCACGAGCTGTCCCTGCCCGGTGTGCCGACGCGCCTGGAGCGCCGCGAGGATGCCGATGACGGCCCACATGCCCGCGCCGATGTCCGCGGTGGCCATACCCGGCCGGACCGGCGGCTGTCCCGGCTCGCCGGTGATGCTCATCATGCCGCTCTGCGCCTGGGCGATGGCGTCGTAGCCGGGCTGCGACGCCCACGGCCCGGTCTGGCCGTAGCCGGAGATCGACGCGTACACCAGGCGCGGGTTGCGCGCGGCCAGCTCCCGGTAGCCGAGGCCGAGGCGTTCGGCGGTGCCGGGGCGGAAGTTCTCGACCAGCACGTCCGCCCGGTCGGCCAGACGGCGTGCCACCGCCAGGCCTTCGGGGGACTTGAGGTCCAGGGCGATCCCGCGCTTGTTCCGGTTGGCGGAGAGGAAGTAGGCGGCCTGGTCGCCCTGGAAGGGCGGACCCCACTGGCGGGTGTCGTCACCGGTCCGGGTGTTCTCGACCTTGATCACTTCGGCTCCGAGGTCGGCCAGGACCATGGTGGCCAGCGGACCCGACAGGATGCGCGACAGGTCGAGCACCCGGATGCCGCGCAGCGCGCCGGACCCCGGCGTGCCGTCGCGGTCGTCGTGCGGTGACATCCCGCCGTCGGGCTGCGAGATGCCGTCGTCGTGCCGGGCCGTGTCGTCTTCGGGCTGCGACATGCCGTCGTAGTGCCGGACCGTGTCGCCGTCGGGCTGCGACATGTCGCCGTCGTACCGGACCGTGCCGTCGTCGTGCCGGTTCATGTCGTCGTCGTGCCGCGTCAGGTCGTTGTCGTGCGAGGGGGCGGAGGAGGACATGGTGGAGGAGCCCTTCGTGCGCGTGCTGGTGATGCGGTACGTGCCGTGCGGAGCCGGGGAGGGCCGGCGGACGGTCAGTGGGCGGGCAGCGGCTGGGGCGCGGCCAGGCGGTCGACGAAGCCGGCGGCGAGTTCCGCCGCCCGGCCGGCGGCGCCGGTGCCGTAGACGTGGAAGTCGGGCCGGATGAGGACCACGTCGGCCGCCAGGTCGTCGAGCCAGGAGGCGTAGGTGCCGTCCACGTCCTCCACCACGCTCACGTCGGCGTCCCCGACGCCGTGGAGGGCGACGCGGCTGACGCCGAGCCGGTCGAGGCGGCGGTGCAGGTCCTGGGGGAGCGCGGTGAGCGACGCGGCGTGACGCGCGACGACGGCCGCCGGCCCGTCGAAGGCGTCGTCGAACAGCACCGGGTCTCCGGAGCCCCGCCGGACACGGCCCTGGCGGGCGAGCGAACCCCCGGCCGGGCCCTCGTGCAGGCCGGGGCCCAGTCCGGGGCGGGGCGGGGCCGGCGGTTTCATGCCCATGTTCCAGTCGGCGGTCATACGGGCGTCCCGTGCCGCGGCCGCTTCCGGGTCGGTGAGACAGATGATCCTGCCGAGCTCCATGGAGAACTCCACGAACGCCCGGGCGTGCCGGAGGCGTTCGGAGCCGTAGGTGTCGAGGATCCGTTCGCCGGCCAGGCCGCGCAGGACGGCGTCGAGCTTCCAGCCGAGGTTCATCGCGTCGCGGGCGCCCGCGCCGAGCCCCTGGCCGGCGAAGGGCGGCATCAGATGGGCGGCGTCCCCGGCGAGCAGGACGCGGCCGGCCCGCCATTCAGTGGCCCAGCAGGCCTGGAAGGTGTAGACGGAGTGCCGTTCGAGCTCCGCCGTGGCCGGGGTCAGGCCGTACGGCGCCAGCAGCTTCCAGGCGGTCTCGGCGCTGTTGAGCGACTCCCGGCTCTCCTCGGGCAGCCGCATGAACTCCCAGCGGCGGCGTCCGGGGCCGCCCGGCACCATCGTCGAGGGCCGGCGGGCGTCGCAGCTCTGCGCCGCGATGTGGGGAAAGCGCAGCTCGGGGCGGGGTTTCACATCGACGACCAGCCAGTCGTAGAAGTAGCCCTCGTCGTGCCAGTCGAGGCCGGCCCACCGGCGCACCCTGCTGTTGGCGCCGTCCGCGCCCACCAGCCACGCCGACCGCACCCTGCGTTCCGCGCCCGGGGCGTCGCCGCGCACCGTGAGCGTGACGGCGTCGGCGTCCTGGTCCAGGGCGACGGCTTCCCAGCCGCGGCGCACGGTGACGTTCGGCATCCGGGCGATCAGGGTGTCGAACGCGTCCTCCAGCGACGGCTGGTGGAAGAAGTAGGTGTTGTACCAGCCGGATTCGCCGCGCCCGCTCCAGTCGACCTCGACCAGGGTCCGGCCCTCGCCGTCGCGCCAGACGTACATGTCGTCGTAGGGCTGGGTGATGGCGGGAACGGTGTCGGGCGACAGGCCCACGGACTGAAGGATGCGGGCGAAGTCCGAGCAGTGGGTCACCGCGCGGGGCAGCGGATAGCCGGCGGTGTTGCGGTCGACGACGAGGACCTGGTGGCCGCGCCGGCCCAGGTGGATGGCGAGCAGCTTCCCCACGGGGCCGAAACCGACGATCGTGACGTCGACGGCCGGAGGGAACGCGTCTTCTTCGACAGCGTGCACTGCGGTCTCCGTTCTGTGGCGCGTCCGGGACGGACGGCGGCGGCTGCGGGAGCGAGCCGGCTGCGGAGCCGCAACCGCCGCGCCGGTGGGCTCCTGCGCGGGGCTGCGGCTGCGGCTGCTGGCCACGGCAGGGGCGGGCGGTCACGACGTGTGGGCAGAGCGCGGCTCGGCGTCCGCCGTACGCCCCGGAACGGGCCGTGCGGCGGGGGACCGGTTTCCAGTGCGGCTCCGGAATCCGTCTGCGTCCCGCGGAAGACGCTACGGAACCGGCCGGGGGGTGTGTCCTGCTTCTGTCCCGGAATCCGGGACAGAAGCAGGACGCGCGTACGCCCCGCTCCCCAGCATGTCGGCACCTTGGAGCGCCCACGGCGCCCGAACATCTGGAGAGCCGCATGCGTGTCCCCGCATCAACCGGATCCCAGGCATCAACCGGATCCCAGGCATCGACCGGATCATCCCAGGCACCGGCCGGATCCCGGGCATCCACCGGATCCCCGTCCGAGGCGGAGACCCGATCGCATCCCGCGGTCGTGGCGCTCTGCATGATCATCACGGTGATCGAGGGCTTCAACCTCATCGTCTTCGGTTCCGTCGTCCCGCTGCTGCTGGAGGACGCGTCCCTGGACATCACCGACTCGCAGACCGGCCTGGTCGGCGGACTGGTGTACATCGGCGCGATCGCCGGTTCCCTGCTGGCACCGGTGATCGCCGAACGCGCCGGCCGCAAGCACGTCATGGTCCTCGCCATCGGCCTGTTCGCGGTCGGGGCGACCCTGACCGCCGCCTCCGTCGGGGTGGTGACGCTGGCGGCGGCCCGCTTCCTCACCGGCGTCGGCGTGGGCTGCGCGCTGACCACGGCGATGACCCTCGCCCGCAACAACGCGGCCGCGCGGCGCGCCTCACTGGTCGTCACCATCACCATGGCGGGCATTCCGCTGGGCGGGGTCGCGGCGTCGCTGCTGGCCGTCCCGGTCCTGCCGGCCCTCGGCTGGCGGCCGATGTTCCTGATCGGCGCCGGCGCCGCGCTGGTGATCCTGCTGGCCGTCGTGCGCACGCCGATCCCCGCGGACACCCCGCAGGAACGCGCGGCACGGCGGTGGACCGGGCGGCAGAAGACGGTGGCGCTGTTCACCGGGCGCGGCAGGGCCGTGGCGCTCGTGGTGGCCCTCTGCGCCATCGCCAACATGGTGGCGTGGCAGGGACTGAACGTGTGGGCCGCGCAGGCGATGACGGACCTCGGGTACTCGCTGCGGGCGGCCCTGCTGTTCACGTTCACGCTCACCGGCGCCGCCGTGGCGGGCTCCTTCGCCGGGGCGTGGGCGGCGGACCGGTACGGGGCGTCGCGGCTGTCGGTGGTCACCGGCGCCTGTACGGTGCTCGGTCTGGGCGGGGCGCTGGTGCTTCCGGTGTCGGTCGCCACCACCACGCTGTGCGTGGCCCTCATGGGGATCGGCGGTCACACCACCATGAACCTCGTGCACACGACCGCCGCCGACATCTACCCGCTGCCCGTCCGCGCTGCCGCCCTCGGGTGGTCCAACGGCACCTCCTGCATCGGCGCCTTCCTCGGCCCGACACTGGGCGGCACGGCGATCGCCGTGGGCGGCGCGCGGGGTGTGTTCGCGACGTTCGGGGCCGCCGCCGCGGTCTGTCTCGTCGCGGTGTTCCTGCTGTACCGCACCGACCGGGCGGTCGGCCCCGGCGACTTCCGTACGCCGGAGGCCCTCGCCGGTGGTGCGGGGCCGGCGTCACCGGAGAGCGTGTGACGGCACGGCGGTGAGGCCGGGGGTGCGCACCGCACCCCCGGCCTCATGGCCGTACGGCCCACACGGGGCGTCCGGGATCAGGTCACCTTGCACTGCCGCAGGGCGAGGCGGGTGTCCACCAGCGGGTTGAGCCGGCGCAGACTCTCCACGGCCAGCGGCGCCTTGGCCCGGAATCGATGGGTGGGCATGACGACGGCGACGGCCTGAAGGGCTCCGGTGGGCCCGGTCATGCCCGTGGCGAGGGCGCAGATCCCCACGTCGTGTTCCTCCAGGTCGACCGCCACGCCCGACCGGCGCACGGTGGCCAGGGCGTCCAGCACGGCGTCGCGGTCGGTCACCGTGTGGTCGGTGAACCGCTTCAGCCGCTCGGGGAGGACCTGGACCACCCGGGTGTCGGGAAGCTGCGCGAGCAGGGCCATACCGATGCAACTGGCGTGCAGGGAGAAGCTCTTGCCGACCTGGGTGACGCCCCTGAGGCGTTCCGGGGACGCGATCTGGTCGACGACCACCACCTCCCGCCCGCTGAAGACGGCCAGTTCGGCGTTCTCCCCGACCTCACGCGCCACCGACGCCAGTTGGGTGCGGTTGGCGGCCAGCAGCCCCAGGTGCGCGTTCATGCCGAACTTGAGCAGACCGGGGCCCAGGATGTAGCCGGGGCGCTCCGGCGCGGCCACGACGTACAGCTCGTGCTCCAGTGCCTGGATCGCCCGGTGCACCGCCGAGCGGGGGATCCCGGTCCGGGTGGCCAGGTCCGTCAGGGTGAGCGGCCACCGGCTCTCGGCGATCGCGTCGAGCACGGTGGTCGCCCGGCCGATGTCCGTCACCCGCCGTCCTCCGTCCACGTCCGGGTGACGGTCAGGGACCGCACCGTCCAGTCCGCCTCCGCCACGAGCAGGGTGTACGCGCCGAACGTGTGCACCCGTGGCGACGGATCCAGCAGCCACCTCGTGTAGTGGGCCCGCGCCTCCCACGTTCCCGTGCCGTCCGGGCCCGGCACCACCACGAGGTTGGAGACGTCGTGCCGGTGACCGCCGGGGAAGTCCCACAGCCGGCTGAAGAACGCCTCGGCGCCGGCGGGGGTGGCGAAGCCGTCCGAGGGGAACCGGACCCGCGCCCCGCCGAGGACGCGGACCGCGGCGGCGACGTCCTTGCGGTCCGCGGCCTCGGTGTAGGTGTGCAGGACGTTGGCGATCTCGTGCCGTGCGGTCGCGGCCGCCGCCCGTGTCCCGGTCACCGGTGCCCTCCCCGCTGCCACTGCCGGACCCAGGCCCGGCCGTAGTCGTTGCCGTGCGGCGTCCGCAGCACGGTGTGGACGTGGAACGGCTGGGGGGAGTCGTAGTCGAGGAACACGCCGCAGTGGTGGTCGAGTTCGGCGATGATCACCGGCGACTGGACGCGGTAGTAGAACACGTCGTCGGGGCCGTGGCCGCCGATCCAGCAGAACCACGTCTCGTCCAGGTGGGCGCGCACCTCCCGGAGCCGGGCGGCGCGCGGACCGGCCGGCAGGGGGCGCACGAACTCCTCCACCACGGCCATGACCGCCTCCCGCGCCCGAGGGGGCATGTCGGGCACCCGTACGCCCTCGAAGGGGATGACCCGGTTGTCCTGGAAGGCGCCGGCGAGATGCCGTTCGTCGCCGGGGTGCACCCGGCCCTCGGGCATCGCCGGGTCGACCATGTGCGCGTAGACGGTGGCGGCCCGCCGCTGCCGCGGGTCGAGGGCGGCCATGACCTGCCGGCCGAGCGTGATCCGCTCGGTGAAGGCGGTGGTCCCGGCGTGCGGGCCGGCGTCGATCTCGTTGGGCTCCGCGCCGAGGAAGACCGGCCCGAGCGTCATGCGCCCGTCCACGACGAGGCAGTTGACGGCGCAGTGGTGGCCGTACAGCTGCCAGCCCCACGCGCCGCGCGGGTCGGGCTCGCCGTACAGGGCGATGTTGTAGCTGAACTCGTTGAGGATGCCTTCCAGGCCGACGACCTCCCCGAGGAAGCCGTTGATCCGCATCATCGTGCGGACCTCGTCGAACCCTTCCGGGCTGAGGGACGCCTCGACGAGGGCGAGCGCCGCGCGGCGCACCTCGGGCGGCTGGAACTCCAGGCGCAGCCCGGTGTCGAACTGCATGAACTCGGGATTGGCCCAGGTCTGCCACTCCACGGCGTCCACCGGATGGCAGAGCCTGGCCCGGCCCTCGTCGTCCAGCGCGCCCAGCAGCTCCCGCGCGGCGGCGACCATGGCGGCGGTGGGCGCCTCCTCACCCGGGCTCGCCGGGACGAGGGGATGGACGTCCCGGCGCAGGGTGCCGTCCTCGGTGACGCCCACGAAGTCGTTGCGGTACAGCGGTGTCCAGCCGCGGATCAGTTCACCCGTGAACGTGCCCTCGGCCCGGGCGGTCTCACGGTAGGTGTAGGCGTCCATGCCCTTGAGGTCGGCGATGCGCGGGTGGTCCGGGGGGTAGAGGTACCTGCGGAATGCGGCGGATGACATGAGGCGTCCCTCTCATGCGGTGGTGCTCGGCTCCGGCTGACGTGCGGTGTGCGGTGGTGCTTCTCGGCTCCGGCCGACGTGCGGTGTGCAGGGTGCGTGGTGCGTGTGCGGTGCGTGTGCGGCGGTGGTGATCGGACCGGTACGGGCCGACTGTCTACGTGGTGGTGTTGTGCCGGGCCACGGCGGCGCGTACGGCGTCTTCGTCGCCCGCGGCGATGGCCTCGACGAGGTCCGCGTGCACCTCGCACCGCTCGGCCCGGTAGCGCCCCGACGCCTCCGCGTCGTCGTCGAACCGGGACGAGGCGGAGCTGAGGTGCCCCAGGGTCCCCGCGTAGACGGCCGCGGCCATGCGGTTGGGGCAGATCCGGGCGATGCGTTCGTGCAGCGCCCAGTTGGCCCGCATGAACGCGTCCCAGTCCGGTGCGGCTCGCAGCCGCTCCACGTGCTCGCGCAGTTCGGCCACGTCCGTCCGGGTGCGGCAGCGGGCGGCGCCCACGTCGACGAGCACTTCGAGGTGGTCGCGCAGTTCGATGGCGTCGGCGACGGTGGCCGGCTCGTCCTGGACGTCGAGCAGCGTGTGCCGCAGGCGCACCACCGGCCCGCGGTCGGCGACGAAGAGTCCGCCGCCCCGCCCGGGACGGATGTCCAGGACCCCGCGGTCCCGCAGCACCCGCACCGCCTCGCTGACCGTGGAGTAGGCGTAGCCGGTCTCCTCCCGCAGCGACTCCAGCGTCCCCACGGCGTCGCCGGCCCGCAGGCCGAGCGACCTGATCCGCTCGTCGAGGGCGGCGGCCAGTTGCTCGGCGCGGGTGCGTCCGGGGGAGGCGGTGCCGAGGCCGGAGAGCACCGCGCCCCCCGGCGTCGAGCGCCGCGGTCGCATGTCTTGTCCGTCGGCTGGTTCCTGAGGCATAGTCGCCATCGAAGCACAAACCTCCGAACCTTTAAAGGGTTTTGAGGTTTCCTCGGGACGTGACGGACTGGGAGCTGCGCATGCGCATAGTGGGTATCCGGCGGCAGGGAAACGGGACGGAGGTGGCCGACCTCTCGCCCGACGGGCGCGAGATCACGGTGCTGGCCCCGCTGGAGGAGTTCTGGGCGGACCCGTCCGGACACCTCGCCCGCGGTGGCGGGGGGCCCGCGCTCGCGGCGTCCTCGGTGACGTTCGTCCCTCCGGTACGGCCGGACGCCCGGGTCGTCTGCGTCGGCCTGAACTACCTCAAGCACGTCGCCGAGGGAACCTTCCGCGACCAGGAACTGCCGCCGCACCCGACGCTGTTCGCCCGCTGGACCCAGTCGCTCACCGTCGACGGCGCCGAGGTGCCCGTACCGGCCGGCGAGGACGGGCTGGACTGGGAGGGCGAGGTCGTCGCGTGGATCGGCGCCCCGCTCGTGGACGCCACTCCGGAGGAGGCACTGGCCGCCGTCGTCGGCTACTCCACCTTCAACGACCTCACCTCGCGGCGCGCCCAGAAGCTCACCTCCCAGTGGATCCTCGGCAAGAACGGCGACCGCTCCGGCCCGCTCGGCCCCATGGTCCCGGCGGCGGACGTGGGGGACCTGCGGGACGGACTGCGCGTCGTGACCCGCGTCAACGGCGAGGTCGTGCAGGACGGCCGCACCGACGAGATGGTGTACGGCGTCGGCGACACCCTCGCCCACATCTCCCGTACGTTCACGCTGCGCCCCGGCGATCTGCTGGCCACCGGAACCCCCTCCGGTGTGGGCTACGCCCGGACGCCACCGTGGCTGCTGGCACCCGGCGACGTCGTGGAGGTGGAGGTGGAGCGCCTCGGCCGGCTGCGCAACACCGTGGTCTCCAACGAGGCGCGCCGCTCGGCCGTACGTGCCTCCCGCACTCCGGCACACTGAGGCGCGCGGCGGGGCGAGGCGGTGCGAGGCGCGGCGCGGCCGCCGTCCCGACCTCCGAGCACATGTCCGCCGTCCCGGCTCTTGGGGCACATGTCCGCCGCCCCGGCTTTCGGGGCGCGTGTCCGCTGTCCCGGTCCCCGGAGCGCACGTCCGCCGTCCCGGCTTTCGGGGCGCATGTCCGCCGTCCCGGCCCCAGGGCCGCATGTCCGCCGCCCGCCCCGTGCGGCACCTCGGCACCAGCACCACATCGGCGACACCCACCTCCCGAAGGGGAACCGCCCGTGCAAGCAACCCCGACGGCGCCGTCCGGTCCCCGTGACCACGCGCCCGCCCTGCTGCCGTTCCTCGTACTCACCGCTCTGATCGCCCTGTTCGAGGGCTACGACCTGTCGGTCTACGGCGCCACCGTGCCGTCGCTGCTGGCGACGCCGGACTGGCACCTGTCCAAGGGAGAGGCCGGCGACATCGGCTCCCTGGCGGCGCTCGGCATGCTCATCGGCGCCGGCGTCGCCGGGGCGACCGGCCGCCGCGTCGGACCCCGCCGGCTCCTGCTCAGCGGCCTGTCCTTCTTCTCCCTGTGCATGCTCGCCTCCGGCGCGGCGGCCGGGCCCGGCACCTTCGCCGCCTCCCGCCTGCTCGCCGGCATCGGGCTCGGCGTCGTCCTGCCCACCCTCACGGCCGTGGTCGCCGAGATGTCCCCCGCCGGGCAGCGCGCCCGCAACATCGGCATCGTCATGGCCGCCTCGAGCCTGGGCTCGCTGGGCGCACCGCTGCTCGGCGCCTGGCTGCTGCCCGACGTCTCCTTCCGCGTCCTGTACTTCGTGGGCGCGGCCGCGCTGATCACCGTGGTCCCCTGGGCCCTGGCACGGCTGCCGGAGAGCCCCCTGCACCTGCTGCGCACCGGCCGCGGCGACCAGGCGGCGCGCGTCACCGCACGGTTCGGCCTGCCCGAGGCGCAGCTTGCCGCCCAGGCACCGAGGGACCGCCTGCTGGGGCTGGGCCTGCTGCTGACGCGCCGGCTGGCGGCCACGACCGTGCTGTTCTGGCTGATGGCGTTCTGCGGGCTGCTGCTGACCTTCGGTTTCAGCACCTGGCTGCCCACGATCATGCAGACCGGCGGGTTCTCCACCGGCACCGCGCTCACCCTGACCTGTCTGTCCTGGGTCGGAGCCAGTGTCGGCCTGGTGCCCGGCGGCCTCCTGGCGGACCGCCTCGGCCCCCGCCGCGTCGTGGCGGGTGCCTTCCTGGCCGGCGGCGCCGGCCTCCTCGTGATCAGCCGGGGCCCGGCCATGTGGCTGCTGTACCTGTGCCTGCTGGTGTGCGGCCTGGGACTGCTCGGCGTCCAGGCCCTCGTCAACGCCTACCTCATCGACCGCATGCCGGCCGATCTGCGCACGCCGGCGATGGGCTGGGCGCTGTCCGTCGGCAGGCTCGGCGCCATCGTCGGCCCCTCCCTCGGCGGCCGCCTCCTCGACTCCGGGCTCGGCCTGGAATGGAACTTCTACGTCTTCGCCGCCGTCGGGGCCCTGGGGGCGCTGGCCGCCCTCTGCGTCCCGCACCGGCAGACCGGACATCCGCAGCTCCGGCCGCACACCGCACCCGCGCTCACGCTCCGCCCCGACTCGGCGACCTGACCCGACTCGGCGGCCTGACCCGGCCGGCCCGCCCCGAAGGCACCCGGCCGGCCCCCCTCGCGATCCGCTCGGGCAACGGAGCCCGACGAAAGGACCCACCATGCGCAAGATCGCCCTCGAAGAGCACTTCACCACCGACGCGATGAAGCACTACAGCCTCCCCGGCGCCGCCATGTTCGACCCCGCGCAGTGGAAGACGTCGTTGAAGCGGCTGCTGGACTTCACCGACGTGCGCCTGCCCCAGATGGACGAGTACGGCATCGACGTGGAGGTCCTCTCGCTGCTCTCGCCCGGCGTCCAGGTGGAGAAGGACACCGCCACGGCCGTGCGCAACGCCGCCCTCGGCAACGACCACCTCGCCGAGATCGTCGCCAAGCACCCCACCCGGTTCTCGGGCTTCGCCGCCCTCGCCCTCCAGGACCCCGACGCCGCGGTGGCCGAACTGGACCGCGCGGTCACCCAGCTCGGGCTGCGCGGCGCCCTCATCAACGGCCACACCCACGGCGAGTACCTGGACGCGGACAAGTACCTCCCGCTGTGGGAGCGCGCCGAGGCCCTCGGCGTCCCCCTCTACCTGCACCCGGCCAATTCCTACGACACCTGGCACAACCTGGGCGGCCACGAGGAACTGATCGGCCCCATGTGGAGCTGGGGCGTGGAGACCGCCACCCACGCCCTGCGCATCGTCTTCTCCGGCGTCTTCGACCGGTTCCCGGGCGCCACGCTCGTCCTCGGGCACATGGGCGAGGGCCTGCCGAGCATGCTGTGGCGTCTCGACAGCCGCTGGGCGTTCCTCGACCACCGCGGCCGGAAACTCGGCAGGGAACGGCCCTCGGACTACATCCGCGAGAACATCATGATCACCACGAGCGGGGTGTGCGCACCGGCACCGCTGCTGGGCAGCCTCCTCGCCCTGGGCGCCGACCGGATCATGTTCTCCACCGACTACCCCATGGAGGGCAACGCCGAGGCCGTCCACTTCATCGACAACGCCCCCATCAGCGAACTCGACCGGGCGAAGATCTGTCACCTCAACGCCGAACGGCTGCTCGGGCTCTGACGCCCCCTGGGGCGCGGCGCGACCGCGCCGCCGACCGGTTCACGGGCGGGACCGCCCCGGTCCCGCCGTACCGGGGCGGGACCGGGGCGGTCGCGCCCTGGCGCGGGCCGACGACGACAGGTTCTGTCCGGCGGATCATGTGACCACTACGCTGCGACGATGGACCGATCGACCGACCTGCCCGAGAGTTCCGCCCGGTCCGCGGCGCCGGCCCGGGTGAACGACTACGACAGCTTCGCCGAGGCGTACTCGGCGGAGAACGAGCACAGCCTCGTCAACGCGTACTACGCGAGGCCCGCGATGACGGCCCTGGCCGGCGATGTGGCCGGCCGCCGGATCCTGGACGCCGGCTGCGGCTCGGGCCCCCTGTCCGCCGCACTGCGCGACCGCGGTGCGGTCGTCACCGGCATCGACGCCAGCGCCGGGATGCTGGCGTTGGCCAGGCGGCGGCTCGGGGACGACGTGGCCCTGCACGTGGCCGACCTGCGCGACCCCCTGCCGTTCGCCGACGGCGCGTTCGACGACGTGGTCGCGTCGCTGGTGCTGCACTACCTGGAGGACTGGGGGCCGACGCTGGCCGAGCTGCGGCGCGTGCTCAGGCCCGGCGGCCGGCTGATCGCGTCGGTGGACCACCCGTTCGTGGCCTACACGATCGGGGATCCCCGGCCCGACTACTTCGCGACCACCAGCTACACCTTCGACTGGACGTTCGGCGGGCAGTCCGTCCCGATGCGGTTCTGGCGCAAGCCGTTGCACGCGATGATCGACGCCTTCACCGCCGCCGGCTTCCGCCTCGCCGTCATCAGCGAGCCGCAGCCCGACCCGGCCGCCCGTGCACTGTTCCCCGACGGCTTCGACGACCTGTCGGCCAGACCCTGCTTCCTGTTCTTCGTCGTCGAGGTACCGCCGTCGGCCGAGGGCTCGGACGACTAGGGCACGATTCGCCCTCGTGGTGAGGTCTGCATTGGTAGATCTTCTTCCGTGACGCGAGGGCGACTGACCGACGAGGAGTGGGAGTTCAGCACGGCCCAGGAACTGAGCGTCGGTGAATACGCGGCACATCGACATCCGGCCTCACCAGTCCCGGGGTCCGCCTCGCACTTGCAGGCCCGGCGGGGTCTTCGCCGCCAGTTCGGCGACCAGGGGTTTGACGGGTGGTGTCACCGGCGAATCCATGGCCTCGATTTCAGGAGCGGGTGCAGACCCCGTATGTCGAGGACGCTCCCGTCAGGGTGGGCGGGGGCCGCGGTCCGTCCTACCGGGCCGGACGCGGGTGACCGCCGCTGGTTCAGCCCCGGCCGGAACTGGCCCCCGCCGGCAGGCGCACGCGGTACGGCCAGATCCCCTCGTCCTCCGCCGTGCGGGACCTGCCCCACCACCGGGCCACACGGTTGCGTGCGCCACCGCGAACACCAGCTCCGCGCCACCCCGGTCCCCACCGCACGCCGCGCCACCGGCCACCCCGGTCGGCACCGCACGCCGCGCCACCGGCCACCCCGGTCGGCACCGCACGCCGCGCCACCGGCCCCCCGCTTCGATGTCCCGGTCGCCCCACGAGTACGAGAGAAAGGATCCACACATCTGGGTAGCCGGCCCGTGAGCGGGTACGCGACATGCCGCTCGGTTCTCTGAGGAACGTCGAGGGACGGAGTGGTCCCATGGCCGGCCGTCGGGCGCACAGCCTGTACCACCGCTGCTCCCACCGGAAGGGCGGCCTTCCGCGGGGCAGCGCCGGGCGGCACCCGACGGCCGCGCGCGGAGGGCCCCGCCCGCCCGCTCGCACCCCAGCCGACCATGCCCGCCACGAACTGGTCGCGCTCTCCCGCGCCCTGTTCGGCACTCCGGACGAAGTCGAGATCCTGCGCCTGGCCATGGACCACATAGCCGCCGCGGGGCCATACAGTGCCGAGGCCGGATACCTCAATGTGGGCGGCGACCTGGTCCCCAGTCCAAGGGACGGACAGATGCCTGCCTCGGCCGTGAGCCGGAGGGTGCGGGAGCTGGCCGGGCAGGACGGCAACGTGACCGTACCCGGCAGGCCCTGGGGCCGGGCCCTGGGGCTACGCGGACTCGAGGGACTCCACGGCTACCTCGTGGTGACGTCCCGCTCCCGGCCCACGGAGGCCGAGCGATCTCTGCTCGCCACGCTCGTCCGGCACACCGCTGCTGCTCTGTCAGTCGCTTTCGCACATCGCCGCCGACGCGAGGACGCGCTGGAGCTGCACCGACTGAGGGACGAACGTACAGCCCTCCAGCGGCAGCTGATCTCTGTGGTGGCCGAGCTGGGCTACGAGCGAGCCGTTCACTCGCTCATGGCCGGCGTCGCTGCCTCGGGCGGCGGCGAGGAAGCCGTCACCCGCGCACTGCACGGGCTCACTGGACTTCCTGCGCTGGTCGAGGACCGCTTCGGTCGGCTGAGGTCCTGGACCGGCCCCAGCCGCCCCGTCCCCTATCCCGAACCGGACCCAGTGCGCCAGGACGAAATGCTGCACGCCGTCGCCCGTCACGCCGGGCCGGTGAGGATAAGGGACCGGCTGATCACCCTGATCCGCCCGCACGGCGAGATCCTGGGCGTGCTGGCCCTGGTCGATGCCCGGGACGAGGCCGACGAGCACACCGTGCTCGCGCTGGAACGCGCTGCCGCGTCACTCGCCCTGGAGCTGACACACCTGCGCGATCTGGCCGAAGTGGAGCAGAGGCTGCACCGCGAGCTGGTGGACGACCTCCTGGCAGGGACGGACGAGGCGAGCGCCTACGCCCGGTCCGAGGCAGCCGGACACGACCTGCACCGCAGCCACTACGTCGTCGTGGTGCAGTGGTCGGACCGGACCGCCGACGATTCCTTCGCACAGACCGTGGGGAGGGCGGCTTCTGCCGTCGGCATGCGCTCGCTGCTGACCCGACGCTCCGACCACGTCGTCCTGGTCGCCGACGACAGGCCGCACCCCCGCGCACTGTACGACGCGCTCGCCCGGGAGACCGGAACCCGGTCCGGGACGATCGGGGTGAGTGCCCCTTCCGACTCCCTGAACGACATCCCCCACCACTACCAGGAGGCGCAACGCGCCCTGGACGTGCGCCGCCACTCCCGCGAGCGCTACGGCACGTCGTTCTTCGACGAGCTCGGCCTCTATCGCATCCTGGGACCCGGCAACGATTACGGGGAACTGGAGACGTTCGTCCAGGAGTGGCTCGGGCAGCTCATCGACTACGACTCCCGGCATCACGCGGCCTTGGTGGAGACCCTGTCCCGGTACTTCGACTGGGGCGGCAACTACGACGAGACCGCGGAATCCCTCGCGGTACACCGCAGCACGCTGCGCTATCGGCTCCAGCGCATCCGCGACATCAGCGGCCACGACCTGGCGAACGTCGAGGACCGGCTGAACCTCCAGGTGGCGACCCGAGTGTGGAAGATCGTGCTGGGCGGGCCCGGCTGACGCCTCGCTGGAACTCCTGCGGGAGTGGTGTCAGCAGCGCCGCAGCGGGTGGGCCGGGCGGCGGCATCTGGGCCGCCCCGCGGATGCCGGGACGGCCGGCGGCGACCTGGTCGAGCAGCCGGGTGCCGGCTGCGGAGTCACCAGGTGCCCACGGTGGCGCGCTACGGGTGCGCACTCGGCCGACTGAAGCACAGCCCCTCCACCCCGGCCGCCGTCCACGCCAGCCAACCCGCGTCGACGTGAACGGCGCCGACAGGCCGCGGTCCGCGACCGAGGCCTGGCGGCGCCGCCCGACGCCGCGCGTGCGGCCGGCCGGTCAGGTCGTCGCCTCGGTGGACCAGGTCGAAGGCCACGAATCCTGGTCGGCGAGGTGCGCGCCCGTCCGGCGGCGTGCCTGCCGGAGTACGAACCCCTGCGCAGCGCCGAGCCGCTGCCGCAGGAGAGGCTCGTGCGGGCGACGACAGCTTGCATCGGGCCACCGAGCAGACCGCGCGGCCTGGAACCTCAGCGCCGTTGTTCACGCTGCCGAGGGCCACGACCTTGCGGGGATGGGCCGCACATGCCGCGCCACCGCCTCTGCCGGCCCCCCACCGGCCTGGATGTCGCACAAGCGCTTGCGAGCGATTCTCATGGCGTGCGCGCAGCCGTGTTCCGCGCGCCGGGACGCCCGGCACTAGATGTTCTGGAACGCGTTCGGCAGTTGCGACATGACGTCCTGGAACTCCGTGCCGGGGACGGCCTCTCCCAGAGTCATGAAAACCGCCGAAACGCTCCTGCGCGCCACGGTCTCATCGACGCCCGCACGCTCACTCACTCGCCGGACGAACTCGTCGACCCCCATTTTCTGCGCGCCATCCTCCGGTGGGACCAGAGGCGGGGCGATCTCGGCGGGCAGGACGCCGGCCAAGTCCCTGGCCTCGCCGCCGGTGATCCGCTCGCCCAGCGTCAGCATCGTGGCCCGGGTCAGCTCACTGGCCTGCTCCTCGGGCACGTGGGCCCGTCGGCTGACGAGCTGGATGAACTCGTCGCTGTCCATGGCGCCTCCAAACGGTCGCTAGCCTCCGCCAGCCGGGCCCGCGGGAGCGGAGAGCGCGCCCATCCCCGCCTCCGCGAGTTCGCGGGGCGCCTCCGCGCGGTCCGTCACACGCCGGACGAACGAGTCGGCCCCGCAGCCTTCGCGATCTCCTCGTCCGTGCGCAGCCAGCTCTTCAGCGGCTCGGGCAGCGGCTCCGCGAGGTCCTGGGCCTCTCCCTCGCTGATCCGGTCGGCGAGCACCTCAAGGTGGCGCGTGTGAGGGTCTCCGCATCATCGGGGGAGACGCCCGCCCGCTCGGCTGCCTTCGCCAGGATTGCGTCGTACTCCATGCGCCCTGCTCCAGTCGTCGGCAGGCCGTCCGTCGGCGTGCTCACCAACAGATCCAGTCAAACCCATACCTGTCGCCTCGGCCACTGGGCAGGGCCGGCATCGATTCCGCCGTGTCGCCGAGCGGTCATGAGTTCATGCAGGTCAGCGCGTACGCCCCAGTGAGGGAAGACCTGACGGTTGCCACCGCATGCCCGGCAGGGGCCACTGGGGGCGGAGGGCCTCAGCCGGAAAGGGCTGTTCCGTGCCACGGCGTGACCGCCCGGGGCGGGTGCGTGGTGACGCCCGGCGTCGTGGCCGGGCCGGACGCCGATGCCACGCCCGGCGTCGTGGCCGGGCCGGACGCCGATGCCACGCAGAACAGTCGACACGGTGGACCGCGCGGTTGAATGCTCGGACGGGGCGACGGACGAGGGACGCCATCCACCGTCGGCGCACGGCGGCCCGGTCGCTGGAGTTCCAGGGGGACGCTCAGCCGGAGTTCCCGGACCGCTCGCCCTTCGGGCCCCGGCCACGCTCGGTGTCGTACTTCTTGCTCCCGGGTTCGGGCACGACGATCACCTCCTGCCCGGCCGGGTCTCCCCGACCCAGACCGGGCAAACCGGGGGACATCCGGCGGGTGAAGGAGGTGAGTGAGCGGCCCCTGGCGGTTACCCGGGTGGCCCAGGACTCCGGATTCCGATGAAGGGAGAAGAGGCCATGACCCACAGTACGAGCGCCCGGGACGTGGTGGAGGCCATCAAGGATGTCGACTTCCCCGCCGGCAAGGACCGGCTGATCGAAGCGGCGAGCCGGTCGGGCGCCGCGCCGGATGTCGTGAAGGCGCTGCGTGGCATCCCGGCCGAGCAGTATGCCAACCGTGAGGAGGTGGCCCGGTCGGTGCGCGTGGATCCCGACTCCGACCTTGGGCTGAGCCCGGCGCAGCGTGCCGAGCAGGCCCGCCAGGGCGGCAGGCCGGGGCAGTCGCAGCATCTGCGCGATGTGCCGAAACCGCCAGTCGAGGAGGAGCTGGACAGCTGACGGCCGGGCCGCTCGGTGCCGGCCGCGCCTTTCAGCGGGCGTGCCGCCTCGCCACCCGTTCGGCGTCACCGCCGGCGCCGAGCGGCCCGGCCGGAGCGATGGACTCACCCAGCCGGCAGGTACGACGACGGGCTGGGCGGCCGTGCGAAGGAATGTCTGCGTCGGCACGGCGAGGCGGGTCGGCTCGACAAAGGCGCCCGGCAGGTCGGGCCGCCCGCCGCCCAGCACCACCGTGGCTCCCTTGTCCACCGCTCACGCACCTGCTCCATCGCGAGTTCGGCCGCGGCCTCCGAGGACAGCGGGCCGAGCGTGGTGGCGGGGTCGACCGGACCCCCCGGTTGCATCTCGCTCATCCGGTCACGCAGCCCGGTGACGAAGGCGTCGTAGACGTCGGCAAGGACGATGAAGCGTTTGGCGGCCAGTCAGCACTGCCCGGTGTCGCCCATCCGGCCGAGGAACGCGGCCTACACGGTGCGCTCGAGGTGGTGACCGTCCAGCCATGGCTCCTCCTAGCCCGGGGCGCTGACGAGAGCTTCGAAGTCCCGGGGCAGCTGGGACATGACCTGGCGGAACTCGCCGTCACTGACCGCGTCCCTCAGAGTGCTCAGCTCGGCCCGTACGCCCTCGCGGGCCTCGTCCGGGCTCACCCCTGCTCGCCTGCTCACCCGATTGACGAACTCGTCGAGTCCGAAGGGCTCGGCCTCCGGAGTGGGAGAGACCAGCGGTTCCTTCAGCGGCTTGGGCAGTTCGGACGCGAGATCCTCCGCCTCACCCCTGGTGAGCCGCTCGGCCAGTGTTTCCAGGGTGGCGCGGGTGAGGGGCTCCGCCTTTTCCGGGGGGACAGGGGCGCGCCGGGTGATGGTGTCGATGAAGGCGTCGTAGTCCATGAGTGGTCCTTTTTCCGAAGCCTTGCAGCTGTCCGGGGTGGGTCCTGAGACAGCCACCGAAGGGTGCAAGCGTGCGTGTGGGGGTGGTGGGCTGATGCGGGTCAGGGTGCGTGCGCCTCAGCAGAGGTCGAGTGACATCGGACATCTCCATGCTCCCGATGCGGGCCGCACTCCGCCTGCTCCCCGCGGGAGGAAAAGCAGTGGGCTCGGTACACCTCCGAGCACAAGTGCGGACGGCCTCCACCACGGCAGAGCCGCGGTCCTCGGGAACGCCCGGCGCCGGTCTGCCGGATGTGCGTCAGGGCGCTGCGCCTGTGGGCGCGGTCGGCTCACCCGCACCCAAGAGATGGGCATGGCCTCGGGCGGCCGTACGGCTGGCCGGAGGATGCCCGCGCATTTCCTGCTGCTCTGCCAGGGTAGGAGGCAGCGTTCTTTTTTGGCCTCGGGTGCGGAGGCGCTCAGCAGGGGGCTCTGCGAATCTCGACCGGGTAACAGCCGATGGCGGCGCGAGCGTGAGCGAACGACGCCGTCCGGTTCCTGGCGAGGAGGCGAGAGGCATGACCGTGATGGGTGTGTCGAAGTTCGAGAGGTTCTTCCGCGCCGCCGCAGGTCTCGATGTGGACAAGAACGACCTGAAGCGGTACGGCGACTTCGTCAACGCCAAGCTCTACGACCTCCTGGTCGTCGGCCAGGCGTCGGCCAAGGCCAACGGCCGGGACACCGTCGAACCATGGGACCTGCCGATCACCAAGGGCCTTCAGGAGAGCATCCACCGGTTCCGGCAGCTCGACGAGGAGGTCGAGCTGAAGCCGATCGTGGAACAGCTCGCCGCGCACCCTCCCCTCGACAGGACACCCACCCAGGAGACCGAAGAGCGCTACCCCGAGATCATCGGCGGTCTCAGCGTCGCCCTCGCCGAGACGTTCGGCATCGTGTATCCGGATGTCAAGAACCCGCAGACCAGCCACTGGGACGGCGTGACCGCGGTGTTCGACCGGCTGCTGTAGCAGTCGCGCCCCGGTGCGTGTCACCGATCTGGAAAAGGGATCCGGACGGGCCTTGCCGGGTGTGTCCCTGCCACTCGTGTCGTAGAGCCAGCGACTTGAAGGGAGCCGCACCATGACACAGGAACTGCGGGGGATGCGGGTGGGGATTCTGGCCGCCGACGGCGTCGAGCGCGTGGAACTCGACCAGCCGCGCGGTGCGCTACACGGCGCAGGGGCGAAGACCGAGATCGTCTCGCTCCATCCCGGCGAGATCCAGGCCCGCCAGTTCGACCTCAACGCGGCAGGAACCTTCCCTGTGGACCGCCTGGTCGCCGACGCCTCCGTCGACGACTACCACGCCCTGCTCCTGCCCGGCGGCACCATGAACCCCGACCAACTGCGCATGGACCGCGACGCGGTGCAGTTCGTCAGGGACTTCATGGCCAGCGGGAAACCGGTCGCATCGATCTGCCACGGCCCGTGGACCCTGGCGGAGGCCGACGCCGTGCGCGGTCGCCGCCTGACGTCCTGGCCCAGCATCCGCACCGACCTGCGCAACGCCGGTGCGGAGGTCGTCGCCGACCAGGAGGTGGTCGTCGACGGGCAGCTGGTCACCAGCCGCGGCCCGGCCGACCTGCCTGCCTTCTGCGCCGCCGTCGTGGAGCAGTTCGCCCGGGCGCATCACCCCATGCCCGGCTGAACCCAACGGCCGGGCTGCGGAGAGAGCAGGCGGTGCACGGTGGAGGTGGGCCCGCTCTCCACCCCGCGGGCCGGTCAGCCGTGGCGGTCGCCTCCGTACGGTCGCCGGCCCGTAGCGTCGCGCAGCCGCGTCGAATGTCGCCACGCAGGGACAGGTTCGCCGCGGTGCGCCGTACCAGCCTGGAGAGGGGGAAGGGGTCCGCGTCCCGGGTGGGAACCAGGACGACACCGCCAGGCGCAGACGGCCCCGGGAGAATGTCCGGCGCGGTACGGCCCGAGGGCCGCGACCTGCACAGGGCAAGACCGAGGATCTCGCGCTGGGCCGCGCCGTCGAAGGTGTGTGGCACAGTGCCATCAGCCCGTGAGGGTGCGCCCCGAGCGGGGCGGCCGTTCGGGCGGGGCCGTGCCGCTGCTCGTCCGCGGGCACGGTGGTGTCCCGGGTGCCGCCCGCCTCCTGAGCGTCGAAGCGGGGGGAGAGTCCCTCGCTTCGGGACATCGTGAACCCCGCTGTCCCCTGCCGGGCCGAACGGGAAGGTGCCCCGCCGCGCACCCGCATCGTCGTCCCGCCTCCTGTCCTCGCAGACCGACCGCCGGTGCCACTTTTCGACCCGCTGGGCGCAGGCGGGGTGACCGGGCGAACAGCCACTCTGGGGCCTGTCGGGACCGCTCGGCGGTCCGCGGCGGAAGGAGCGGCCATGACCGAGCAGGCCCGCAGGACCGTCGCCTCGTACGCGACGTACCAGGAAGCCGAACGTGCCGTCGATCACCTCGCAGACCAGGGCTTTCCCGTCCAGAAGGTGGCGATCATCGGTGAGGACGTACGCCTGGTCGAACAGGTGATCGGTCGAGTGGGGTACGGTGCGGCCGCCCTCCACGGCGCAGCCACCGGAGCGCTGCCCGGCGTGCTCATCGGCTGGATCTTCGGGCTGCTGAACTGGCTGAATCCGGTCGTCTCCGGTCTGCTCCTCGCGCTGTACGGGCTGATCTTCGGAGCGGTCGTCGGCGCGCTGCTCGGCGCGCTGTTGCACGCGGCCCAGGGCGGCCGCCGGGACTTCGCCTCGGTCCGCTCGATGGAGCCCAGCCGGTATGACGTCGTGGTGGACGAGGACGTCGCCGATGAGGCCGTCCGGCTGGTCGCCGGGCTGGACAGCGGGGCCGGCGCGAACACCGAGAGCGCCTCCTCCAGGGGCCGGCGCCCGCGCAACGACCGCGCCCCCAGCTGAACGAGTTTCGAAGCCGGGCGGACAGGGCCCGGAGGATGAACGGCCGCCGACGGACGTCGGCCGACGCGGAAGGAGTTCCTCATGGCCAAGGCAGTGGGCATCGACCTGGGCACCACCAACTCGGTGATCGCCGTGTGGGAGGGCGGCGAGCCGTCCGTCGTGCCCAACAGCGAGGGCAACCGGACGACACCGTCCGTGGTGGCCTTCACCGACACCGGCGAGCGCCTGGTGGGCCAGCTGGCCCGCCGCCAGGCGATCCTCAATCCCAAGGGCACCATCTACTCGGCCAAGCGGTTCATCGGCCGGCACTTCGACGAGATCCCCGACGAGGCCAAGGCCGTCGCCTACGACGTCGTCCCGGGAGACAACGGCGAGGCCCGCTTCAAGGTGCGTGACAAGCTGTACGCGCCTGAGGAGATCAGTGCCCTGGTGCTGCGCAAACTCGCCGACGACGCCTCCAAGCAGCTGGGGGAACGGGTCACGGAGGCGGTCATCACGGTGCCCGCCTACTTCAACGACGCCCAGCGCACCGCCACCAAGGACGCCGGACGGATCGCCGGCCTGGAAGTGCTGCGGATCATCAATGAGCCGACCGCGGCCGCCCTCGCCTACGGCATGGACAAGAAGCAGCACGAGACGGTGCTCGTCTTCGACCTGGGCGGCGGCACCTTCGACGTGAGCATCCTCGACGTCGGCGACGGCGTGGTCGAGGTGCGTTCCACGGCGGGTGACAGCCATCTGGGCGGCGACGACTTCGACCGGCGTCTGGTCGACTACCTCGCGGACGACTTCCAGAAGGAGAACGGCATCGACCTGCGCAAGGACCCGCAGGCGCTGCAACGCCTGTTCGAGGCGGCGGAGAAGGCCAAGACCGAGCTCAGCTCCGTCACCCAGACCCAGGTCAGCCTGCCGTTCATCACCGCCGACGCCTCCGGGCCCAAGCATCTCACCGACTCGATCATGCGGTCCACGTTCGAGCAGATCACCGGCGACCTGGTGGAGCGTTGCCTCGGTCCCATCCAGCAGGCCATGGCCGACGCCAAGGTCGGCGAGAGCGACATCGACGAGGTCATCCTCGTCGGCGGTTCCACCCGCATCCCCGCCGTCCAGGCACTGGTGCGCCGGCTGACCGGCGGCAAGGAACCCAACATGAGCGTGAACCCCGATGAGGTCGTGGCCCTGGGCGCCGCGATCCAGGCCGGGGTGCTCAAGGGCGAGGTCAAGGACGTCCTGCTGCTCGACGTCACCCCCCTGTCCCTGGGCGTGGAGACGCGCGGCGGAGTGATGACGAAGATCATCGAGCGGAACACCACCATCCCGGTGCGCCGCAGCGAGACCTTCTCCACCGCCGAGGACAACCAGCCCGCCGTCGACATCGTCGTCCTCCAGGGCGAGCGCGAGCGGGCCGCCGACAACCGGGTCCTCGGCCGCTTCCAGCTCACCGACATCCGGCCGGCGCCGC
Source organism: Streptomyces sp. NPDC003248 (assembly GCF_055563235.1). Lineage (NCBI taxonomy): Bacteria > Bacillati > Actinomycetota > Actinomycetes > Kitasatosporales > Streptomycetaceae > Streptomyces > Streptomyces sp. NPDC003248. Next base: position 85,842 of record NZ_JBVHDT010000012.1, read on the forward strand.
GGGGCGAACCGCAGATCGAGGTCACCTTCGACATCGACGCCAACGGCATCCTCAACGTCAGCGCGCGCGACAAGGACACCGGCAAGGAACAGGGCATCACCATCAGCGAGAGCTCCAACCTCGACCGCAGCGAGGTCGAACGCATGGTCCAGGAGGCCGAGAGCAACCGGGGCCAGGACCAGGCACTCCGCGAGGCCGTCGACGCCCGCAACGAACTCGACGCGATCGCCTACCAGGTCGAAAAGCGTCTGAACGAACTGGCCGACGCCGCGCCCGCGCACGAAAAGGCCCGCGCCGTGATGCTGGTGGCAGAGGCCCGCGACGCGGTCAAGAACGAGGCCGGAGTGGACAAGGTCAGGCCGCTGATCTCCGAACTCCAGCAGGTCTACGCCGGGCTCGCCGCCCACCAGGCCGAAGCCGCGGCGGCGAGTGGTCCGTCGGACACCACCGGGCCGGACGGCTCCGGGCAGGGCGGTGCCGGCGCCGACGACGACGTGATCGACGCCGAGTTCGACAAGGGCTGAGGTGCCCGCCATGCCGATCCCTCCCCAGGACCGATCGTCCGACCTACCGCCCGAAGGCGCCGCGCAACCGCCGCAGGGCCACCTGCCCGAGCCCGCGCCGCCGACCACGGAGCCCGAACCGGGCCCCGACGCGGCCACCGGTCCGGCCGGGGGCGAGGACGAGTACGCGGCCGCGCTGAAAGAGGTCGAGGACCGCTGGCGGCGTGCCCTCGCCGACCTGGACAACCTGCGCAAGCGACACGCCAGGGAACTGGACCGGGAGCGCGCGCTCGAACGCGCCCGCACGGCCGCGGCCTTCCTTCCCGTCATCGACAACCTGGAACTGGCCCTGAACCACGCGGGCTCCGACCCCGGGGCGATCGTCGAGGGGGTTCGCGCCGTGCGCGACCAGGCCGTGTCCATCCTTGAACGCCTGGGCTACGAGCGTCACGCGGAGACCGGCGTCCCGTTCGACCCCTCCCGGCACGAGGTCGTCGGCGTGGTCCAGGACCCCGACGCCGAACCGAACACCGTGGCGCAGGTGCTGCGCCCCGGCTACGGCGAGGCCGAGCGGCAGCTGAGGCCGGCCGCCGTGACCGTCGCCAAGCGGGAGTGAGCGGCCATGGCACGCGACTTCTACGAGGTTCTCGGGGTCCCGCGAGACGCCGGCAAGGACGAGATCCAGCAGGCGTATCGCAAGCTGGCCCGCAGGTACCACCCGGACGTCAACCAGGACCCCGCGGCGGAGGAGCGGTTCAAGGAGATCAACGAGGCCTTCAGCGTCCTGTCCGACCCCGACCAGCGGGCCCGTTACGACCGCTTCGGCGAGGACTTCCGGAAGGTTCCCGAGGACTGGGAGGAGCGGGTCGGTGCCGGCGCGGGACCCGGCGGCGGCTTCCGCTGGTCCACCGGGGGCGGCCCCCGGGGCCGGTACGCCACCAGCGGCTTCGGCGCGGAGGGCGTCGACGTCGACGACCTGTTCGGCTCGTTCTTCGGGGGCGCCGGACGGGTGCGTGTCCCCGGAGCCGACCAGGAGGCCGAACTGCCGCTCACCGTCGAGGAGGCCTACCGCGGAGGCCGCCGCACCGTCACGCTCGCCGGTCCCACCGGGCAGCCGCGGCGGTACGAGGTCGACGTGCCGCCGGGTGTCACCGACGGGCAGCGTATCCGGCTGGCGGGCGAGGGCGGCCGGGGCAACGGTGACGCCCCTGCGGGGGACCTGTACCTGCGGGTGCGGATCCAGCCGCACCCCCAGTTCCGCCTCGACGGCCGGGACGTGTACGTGCAGCTGCCGGTCACCCCCTGGGAGGCCGCGCTGGGCGCGACGGTTCCGGTGCCCACGCCGAGCGGGGCGACGGCGAAGGTCAGCGTGCCCGCGGGCTCGTCCAGCGGCCGGCGGCTGCGGCTGCGCGGTGAGGGCATGCCGAACCCGCGCGGTACGAACGGCGACCTCTACGCCGAGCTCCGGATCATGGTGCCGTCCAGGCTCAGCGACCGGGAGCGCGCACTCTTCGAGGAGCTCGCCGCCGTCTCCTCGTTCGACCCCAGGAGGACACGATGAGTGACCCACGCGCCGGGGCGCGCCAGGCGTCTCGGCCGACAGCTCCCGCGCCGGCACGCGTCCGGTACGCCATCGTGCCGGTGCCCAGGCTCTCTCTGCAGGCCGTGGCCCGCCGCTCCGGCGTCCATCCCGACCTCGTCCGCCGGTTCGTCGCCCTGGGCCTGGTCGAGGCCGAGCGCGACACCTCCGGAGGGCTGGTGTTCGAACCCACTGCACCGGCCGCCCTGGCCCGTGTCCAGCGGTTGCGCACCGGGCTGTGCCTGAACTACGCATCCCTCGGTCTGGTGCTCGACCTGCTCGACCGCATCAGCTTGCTCGAAGCCGCACTGCGGCGTGCAGGCATGAGGAGTGATCTACCCCCATGGACATGAACCGCCTGACCCAGAAGTCACAGGAAGCCCTGCAGGAAGCCCAGAGCGCCGCCGGCCGCCTGGGCCACACCGAGGTCGACGGCGAGCATCTGCTGCTCGCCCTCCTCGACCAGGAGGAGGGCCTGATCCCGCGGCTGCTGCAGCAGGCGGGCACCGAGCCCGAGGAGGTGCGCGCAGCCGTACGCGAGGAGCTCTCCCGCCGCCCGAAGGTGACCGGCCCGGGCGCGGCGCCGGGCCAGGTCTTCGTCACCCAGCGCCTGTCCCGCCTGCTCGACGCGGCCGAGCGGGAGGCCAAACGCCTCAAGGACGAGTACGTGTCCGTGGAGCACCTGCTGCTGGCCCTGGCCGAGGAGGGCTCGGCGACCGCCGCCGGGCGCCTGCTCAAGGAGCACGGCGTGACCCGGGAGTCGTTCCTCGGCGCGCTCACCCAGGTCCGCGGCAACCAGCGCGTGACCTCCGCCAACCCCGAGGTGGCCTACGAGGCCCTGGAGAAGTACGGCCGCGACCTGGTCCTCGAGGCTCGGTCCGGGCGGCTGGACCCCGTCATCGGCCGTGACGCGGAGATCCGCCGCGTCACCCAGATCCTCAGCCGCAAGACCAAGAACAACCCCGTCCTGATCGGCGACCCCGGCGTCGGCAAGACCGCCATCGTGGAGGGTCTGGCCCAGCGCATCGTCCGCGGCGACGTCCCCGAAGGACTGCGCGACAAGACGGTGTTCGCCCTCGACATGGGCTCGCTCGTGGCGGGCGCCAAGTACCGCGGCGAGTTCGAGGAACGCCTCAAGGCCGTGCTGAGCGAGGTGAAGGCCGCCCAGGGGCGCATCCTGCTCTTCGTCGACGAACTCCACACCGTCGTAGGAGCGGGCGCCGCCGAAGGGGCCATGGACGCGGGCAACATGCTCAAGCCGATGCTCGCCCGCGGTGAACTGCACATGATCGGCGCCACCACCCTCGACGAGTACCGCAAGCACATCGAGAAGGACGCCGCCCTCGAACGCCGCTTCCAGCAGGTCCTGGTCGACGAACCCAGCGTGGAGGACACCATCTCCATCCTGCGCGGACTGCGCGAACGCCTGGAGGTCTTCCACGGCGTGAAGATCCAGGACACCTCGCTGGTCGCGGCGGCGACGCTCTCCCACCGCTACATCACCGACCGGTTCCTGCCCGACAAGGCCATCGACCTCGTCGACGAGGCGTGCGCCCGGCTGCGCACCGAGATCGACTCGATGCCCGCCGAACTCGACGAGATCACCCGCCGCGTCACCCGCCTGGAGATCGAGGAAGCCGCCCTGTCCAAGGAGACCGACCCCGCGAGCAAGGCCCGCCTGGAGGAGCTGCGCAGAGAACTGGCCGACCTGCGCGCCGAGGCCGACGCCAAACGCGCCCAGTGGGAGGCCGAGCGGCAGGCCATCCGCCGCGTGCAGGAACTGCGCCAGGAACTTGAGCAGGTCCGCCACGAGGCGGAGGAGGCCGAACGCGCCTACGACCTCAACCGCGCCGCCGAACTCCGCTACGGCCGCCTCCAGGACCTGGAGCGCCGGCTGAAGGCCGAGGAGGAGCAGCTGGCCGCCAAACAAGGGCAGAACCGGCTGCTGCGCGAGGTCGTCACCGAGGAGGAGATCGCCGAGATCGTCGCAGCCTGGACCGGCATCCCCGTCGCCCGCCTCCAGGAGGGCGAACGCGAGAAGCTGCTGCGCCTCGACGAGATCCTGCGCGAGCGCGTCATCGGCCAGGACGAGGCCGTCAAGCTCGTCGCCGACGCCATCATCCGCGCCCGCTCCGGCATCCGCGACCCGCGCCGCCCCATCGGCTCGTTCATCTTCCTCGGCCCCACCGGCGTCGGGAAGACCGAGCTGGCCAAGACCCTCGCGGCGGCCCTGTTCGACTCCGAGGAGAACATGGTCCGCCTCGACATGAGCGAGTACCAGGAGCGGCACACCGTCAGCCGGCTCATGGGCGCACCGCCCGGATACGTCGGCTACGAGGAAGGCGGCCAGCTCACCGAGGCCGTACGCCGCAAGCCGTACTCGGTCGTGCTGTTCGACGAGATCGAGAAGGCCCACACCGACGTGTTCAACACCCTGCTGCAGGTCCTCGACGACGGCCGCATCACCGACGCTCAGGGCCGCACCGTCGACTTCCGCAACACCGTGATCATCATGACGTCGAACATCGGTTCTGAGCACCTCCTCGACGGCGCCACCGCCGAGGGTGAGATCAAGCCGGACGCCCGCGCCCTGGTGATGGGCGAGCTGCGCGGGCACTTCCGCCCGGAGTTCCTCAACCGCGTCGACGACATCGTGCTGTTCAAACCGCTCGGCGAGCGCCAGATCGAGCGCATCGTGGAGCTGCAGTTCGACGAGCTGCGCCGTCGCCTCGCCGAACGCCGCATCGCCGTCGAACTCACCGACGCGGCACGCGAGTTGATCGCCCACCAGGGTTACGACCCGGTGTACGGGGCCCGGCCGCTGCGGCGTTACATCTCCCATGAGGTCGAGACGATGGTCGGGCGCGCCCTGCTGCGCGGTGACGTCCAGGACGGCGCGACGGTCCGCGTCGACGCCGAGGCGGGGGAACTGGTGGTCACCTACGACCGGCCCGAGGACGTGAAGGGAGCGCGGGCGGCATGAGCACGATGCAGGCGACGACCGTCGGATGTCCCAGCTGCGGGCGCACCAACCGGGTGCCCGTGGCCGCGGAGGGCCGCCCCAGGTGTGGCCACTGCAAGCAGCCCCTGCCGTGGATGGTGGACGCGGGCGACGGCGACTTCACCGAGGTCGCCGAGCGGGTCGACGTCCCCGTCGTGGTCGACCTGTGGGCCACCTGGTGCGGCCCCTGCCGCATGGTCAGCCCCGCACTGGAGAAGGTCGCCACCGATCTCGCCGGCCGAATCAAACTCGTCAAGGTCGACGTCGACAAGAACCCGCGACTGGCGCGGCGTTTCGAGGTCCAGGCCGTACCGACACTGCTGGTCCTCGACCGGGGCGAGACGGTCGCCCGGCAGGCGGGGGCGGCGCCCGCCCCCGCTCTGCGCCAGTGGGTGGAACAGTCGATCACCGCCAGGAAAGGCTGATCCGGATGACCCTGCATGCAGACCCCCACCTCGCGCTTGTCCGGCCGGTCCGGCCGCTGACCCCAGAAGGGTGTCAGGAGTGTCTGATGCTCGGCTCCCCGTGGGTCCACCTGAGGCTCTGCCTGACCTGCGGGCACGTCGGCTGCTGCGACTCCTCGCCGAACAAGCACGCGCGCAAGCACGCGGCTGCCGTCGCCCATCCGATCGTGCAGTCGTTCCAGCCCGGCGAGGAATGGCGCTGGTGCTACGTTCACGAGACGTTCGTCTGATGTCCGGCGACCAGTCGCTGCCGGGCGAAGAACCGGTGCCGGAGAAAGCGGACGAGGCCGCCTTCCGGGAGACCCCGGACATCTACGGCGCGTATCCCCGCCTCACGGAGGACCAGACAGCACGTCTGGCGGAGCACGGGCAACGCCGGACCATGGCTCCGAACGACGTGCTGATCCGGGAGGGCGAGCGCTGCGAGACGTTCTTCGTCGTCCTCAGCGGTACCGTCGCCGTCGTCAAGGACTTCGGCACTCCCGAGGAGCACGTGCTGCGCGTGCACGGCCCAGGTCGCTTCATCGGCGAACTCGGCCTGCTGTACGGACAAGTGGCCTTCTACACCGCTGTCGCCAGGGAGCCGGGCGAGGTCCTTGACGTCTCCTTGGACCAGTTGCGCCACCTGGTGTCCCAGGACTCCACCATCGGGGACATCGTGCTGCGCGCCTGTCTGTGCCGTCGCGCGCTGCTCGTCGGACAGGGCGCCGGCTTCCGCATCATCGGCTCGCGTTACTCGCCCGACACCCGACGGCTGCGCGAGTTCGCCGTCCGCAACCGGCTGCCGCACCGCTGGATCGACCTGGAGACCGACGAGGAGGCCGAGGAGCTGCTGCGCCGCTTCGGCGTCGGCCCGGCGGAGACACCACTCGTCATCTGGCGGGACACCACCCTGTTGCGCAACCCCAGCAACGCGGAACTGGCCCGGCTCATCGGCCTGCCGTACCTACCCGCCGGAAACCGTCACGGCGACGTCCTCATCGTAGGCTCCGGACCCGCCGGCCTCGCTGCCGCGGTCTACGCCGCCTCCGAGGGCCTGAGCACCACGGTGGTGGAGGCGATGGCCACCGGCGGCCAGGCCGGCACGTCGTCCCGCATCGAGAATCTGCTCGGATTCCCCTCCGGCATCTCCGGCGCCGAGCTGACCGAACGCGCCGTACTCCAGGCCGACAAGTTCGGCGCCAGGATCAGCCTTCCGCTGGAGGCGACCGGTCTTCATCCCCAGGACGACGACCACTACGTCGTGGCGTTCGCCGACGGCAGCGAAATCGCCGCCCGCGCGGTCGTCCTGGCCATGGGTGCCCGCTACCGCCGGCTCCGGGTGCCCGGCATCGAACGCCTGGAGGGAACGAGCGTGCACTACTCGGCGACCGTCTACGAGGCCCAGCAGTGCCGCACCGACCCGGTGGCCGTCGTCGGCGGAGGCAACTCCGCGGGCCAGGCGGTGCTGTTCCTCGCCAGGTACGCGCCGAAGGTGCACCTGCTGGTCCGAGGAGCCGGCCTTGAGGCCAACATGTCCCGCTACCTGGTCGACCAGGTCGAGCGCCATCCGCGGGTGGAGGTCATGCTGCACACCGAGGTCACCGAGGTCATCGGCCAGGAAGTGCTGGAGGAGCTCGACGTGGTCGACAACCGCACGGGCGGGCACCGCCGGCTCGCGGTACGGAGCCTGTTCGTCTTCACCGGCGCCGAACCTCACACCGAGTGGCTCGCCGGCATCGTCGCCCTCGACTCCCGCGGCTTCGTCCTCACCGGGCCGGAGGCCCAGGAAGCCTGCACCAGCCCCGAGGTGTGGCACGGCCGCGGGCGCTCGTGCATGACCCTGGAAGCCAGCCTGCCCGGTGTCTTCGCGGTAGGGGACGTCCGTAGCGGCTCGGTGAAGCGGGTGGCCTCCGCGGCCGGTGAGGGCGCGATGGCCATCCACTTCGTGCACCGGCACCTGGGGCACTCGGCCGTACCCGGCACCACGGGCACGTCAGCTGTCGCGGGCCACTCGGACGTCTCGCCACGCATACGTCACAAGGAGTCCGCGTGGCTCGCATGACGAACGGCGGACGATGAGATCACGAGAAGGACGAAGGAGGCGTTGCGATGGCCATGCCCGTCCGGCGCCACCGCGGTGGCGGCCTGCGGGAAAGGCCCGTCTGGGCACCCACCCCTGTCAATCCCCTGGTCGAGTTCGACGAACTGCTCAACCGGATGAGCGGCCTGCTCCGTTCCGGAGGGACACCCGGGAGCGGTCTCGACGCTCACCCGGGCGGGGTCCGCCGCCGGCCGGGCTCAGAGGTGACCGTCGTCCGGGAGCAGGCCCGGACCCGTTCCGACCCGGGCGCGCAGCCTCCGCTCCTCCTCGGCGGCTTTCCGCAGGGTGGCCGGCCAGTGCGGGTGGGGCACCGTCGTCCGGGCCGTACCCGACAGGGTCTGGAACGTTCCGGCCAGCGCCCACTGCTGGAAGCGGTGGTGCACGGTCTGCCAGGCCCCGTAGCGTTCGGGCACGGTCCGCCACGGACTGCCGGTGCGGAAACGCCACAGCACCCCGTCGAACTGCCGCCGCAGGCCCTCCGGGTAGGGGCCGCGCTCCCCGAGCGGAAGCAACGGTTCCACCGACTTCCACTGGTCGTCGGAGAGATCACCGCACGGAGTGTCGAGTGCGTCGGCCGTGTCCGGCCCCGCCGCGGGGCGGGACGCGGCCAGCTCCTCCAGGAGGGTACGGACCGTTTCGACCGCGTTCATGACCATCGTCGGGTCGGCGCCCGGCCGGGCGTGGGCGCTCATCCGGATGGCGGGCGGCCGCGGCAGACCGGTGTACTCCACCAGGCCGTCGTAGCCGCGACCGGTGGCCGCCAGGAGGGCCACGCCGAGTCCGGCGCGGGCGGCCTCCAGCACGCCGGCCAGATAGCCGGCGTCGCAGACCACCGACGCGGGGATGTCGTGGGCGGAGAGCACCTGAAGGGCCTGGCGGCGGACCGCGCACGGCTCCTCGATCGCCGCCAGCGGCAGCGCGGCCGGTGCCGGCGGCGGCGTCCAGCCCGGCGCGGCGTACCACTTCAGGGGCAGTCCGCCGACCGGCATGCCCTCGACGACGACCGCCTCCGTCACGTACACCGCCAGGTCCACCGATCTGCGGTTGACGGCCTCGACGAGCCGTGCGGAGCGGTCGATGCGGAACCTGACCTGGGAGCGCGGCAGCGTCCGGTGGACGGCCTCGGTGACCATGGGCAGGATCTGGTCCGCGGCGTGTTCGGCGGAGCCGATGACGACGGTGGCCGGTTCGGAGCCGAGGAGGCGTCGCGCGGCTTCGTCGTGCACGCTGAGGATCCAGCGCGCCTCGTCCAGGAGGAGCCTGCCCGCCGCGGTGAACCGGGTGGCGCGGCCGGCCCGTTCCACCACCGGTCGTCCCAGCGTCTTCTCCAGCCGCCGCACGTGCTGGCTGACCGCGGACTGACTGAGGGTCAGGGACTCGGCGGCCCGGCGGAATCCGCCCTCGTCCGCGACGGCGACGAGACTGCGCAGCGCGATGATGTCGAAGACCGGTCTCATGGATCAACGCTAGCATCAACTGATAAGCGTTTCAGATCACTTGAGGTGGTTGTTCCCTGTGGGGCGGGTGGGGCGCGATCGGTCCGCGCGTCGTTTCCCGTGCGCCGCGAACCGCTTCCCCGGGCACGGGACGACGCGTTGTCAAGGGGGCGGCGCAAACGCGCGCAAGGTAGGGAAGGGGCCCCTGGATATAGGGGTTGGCGGCCCCCGGGGGTGATGGCACGGTGGGCGGAACGGCAGGTCCGGTACCGACCGCCGACGGGACCCGTGCGGTTCCGGATCCCGCCCACGCGCCCGTGCTCCCCGTGCTCACCGGAAGAGACGCTCATGACCTCCCTGCGTACTGTCCTCATCACCGGCACGTCCTCCGGCATCGGCCTGGCCACCGCGGTCCGGGCCGCCGAGGCCGGCTGGAACGTCGTCGCCACCCTCCGCGACACCGCCCGGGGGGACGCCCTGCGCGCCGCCGCCGAGGCGGCCGGCGTCGGCGACCGCGTCCATGTCGCCCGCCTCGACGTGACCGACCCGGAGTCCGTCGGCGCGGCCGTGTCCGGCGTGGTCGCCGACCACGGACGTCTCGACGCGGTGATCAACAACGCCGGGGTCGGGCAGCTCGGCACCGTCGAGCAGATCGGTGTCGAGGCCTTCCGGTCCGTCCTGGAGGTCAACTTCTTCGGAGTCGTGGAGGTGACGAAGGCGGCGCTGCCGCACCTGCGCGCCGCCGGCGGCCGCCTCGTCACCGTCTCCAGCCTCGGCGGTCTGATCGGACAGCCGTTCAACGAGGCCTACTGCGCCGCCAAGTTCGCCCTCGAGGGCTTCCTGGAGTCCCTCGCCCCGGTCGCCGCGACCGCCGGAGTGCAGGTCTCCGTGGTCGAACCGGGCCCGGTGGCCAGCGAGTTCGTCACCCGTCTAGAGCCGTCCGTGCCTGGTCTGATCGAGAACGCCGGCCCCTACGAGGCGGCCTTCAAGGCCTACTTCGCCACCACGGCGGGCCTCTTCGAGCAGGCGCAGAGCGCGGGCGACGCGGCGGCCGTGGTCATCGACGTGCTCACCGCGGAGCGGCCGCCCTTCCGGGTGCAGACCTCCGGCGCGGCACGCCAACTGGCCGCGATCAAACTGGCCGACCTGGACGGCTCGGCCGTCCAGGCGGTCACCGGCCCCTGGCTGACCTGATCTGACCTGGGCTGAGCTGAGCTGAGCCGGTCTGGTCAGGTCTGGCCGACCGGGTGGGTCCGACCTGGCCTCCCAGGCCGGACCCACCCGGCTCACCGGGCCTGGCCGGCCTGGTCCGGCCGACTTGGCCGACCCGGCTGACCGGGCCTGGCCGGCCTCATCCGACCGACCGGGCCGACCGACCGGGCTGAACGGCCGACCTGGCCGGCCTGCTTCGGCCGGGTCGCCGTCCGTCACGGCAGGGCCACCACCTGCGCCGCGTGGCTGAGGCCCGCGCCGAAGCCCACCAGCAGCGCCAGACCGCGCCGGGGCACCGCGCCCCGGGCGATCAGCTCCTCCAGGGCGAGCGGGACGGACGCCGCGGAGGTGTTGGCCGTGTGGACGACGTCACGGGCCACCACCACGTGGGGCGGGAGCCGCAGTGCGGCCGCCGCCCCGTCGACGATGCGGAGGTTGGCCTGGTGCGGGACGAACGCGGCCAGGTCGCCGGCGTCCACCCCGGCGGCGGCGAGGGCGGCGCGCGCCGCCACCGGCACCGTGGCCACCGCCCACCGGAACACGGCGGGGCCGTCCATCCGCAGGGTGGGCGCCACGGTGACCGACGCCCCCGGCGCGGGCCAGGGCCCGGAATGGGCGATGGCCCCGTGGCGGTCGCCCTCGGAGCCCCAGACCACCGGCCCGATGCCCGGCTCGTCGGCCGGGCCGACGACCACCGCGCCGGCCCCGTCGCCGAAGAGGAAGGCCGTGCCGCGGTCCGTGGGGTCCACGATGTCGGTCATCCGTTCCGAGCCGACCACCACGACGTGCCGGCTGGTGCCCGACCGGATCAGGGAGTCGGCCGTCGCGAGGGCGTGGACGAAGCCCGCGCAGGCGGCCCCCACGTCCAGGGCGCCCGCCGAGACGGCGCCGATCCGGTGGGCGACCCGGGGGGCGGCGGGCGGCGACTGGGTCAGCTGGGACATGGAGGCGAGCAGCACCGTGTCGACCGCGTCGGGTGCGATGCCCGCCTGGGCCAGAGCCTTGAGTGACGCGGCCACGGCCATGTCGACGACGGTGTCGTCCGGGGCGGCGAAGCGGCGGGCGGCGATGCCCGACCTGCGCCGGATCCACTCGTCACTCGAATCGATCGCCGGCGCCACCTCGGCGTTGGCCACCACACGGGAGGGCCGGTAGGCGCCGACGCCGAGGATCCGGGCACCGGGGACGGCCGCGGGGGCGCTCAGCCCTCGCGCGGCACCGTCCGCAGCCACCTTGCCGTTCGCGCCCGCGGGTCCGTGCTCTGTCGTTCCGCCGCCCGTCACCGTGCCTCCCCGGAGTCCGGTGTCGTACGCGTCGCGAACTCGCCGTCCAGATAGCGCCGGCGCGTCTCACGGCGCTGTACCTTGCCGCTCGACGTCTTCGGCAACGTCCCCCTCCGGACCACCAGGATCTCGTCGGCCTCCAGCCGCTGGCCGTCCCGTACCGCCTCCCGTACGCGCCCGCGCAGGCCCTCGCTGCCGCCGTCGCGCAGCGCACGCCCGTCGGCCTCGACGACCACCACCAGCCGTTCGGCGGTGCCGTCGTCCACGGAGAACGCCGCCGCGCAGTTCGGGCGCAGCGCCGGGTCGGCGCGTTCCGCCGACACCTCGATGTCCTGCGGGTAGTAGTTGCGGCCCTTGCGGATGATCACGTCCTTGAGCCGGCCGGTGACGAAGAGCTCGCCGGCGTGGACGAAGCCGAGGTCCCCGGTGCGCAGCCAGGTGCCCCGGTCCTCCTCACCGGTCAGGCGCGCCCCGAAGGTACGCAGGCTCTCCTCGGCCCGCCCGTGGTAACCGTCCGCCACGCACGGGCCGTTGACCCAGATCTCGCCGACCGTGTCGTCCGGCAGCCCGGCCAGCGTCCCGGGGTCGGTGATGCGCACCGAGGTCGTCCCCACCGTCGTGCCGCAGCCCACCGCGTGGACGGCACCCGCACCGGACGCCGGGTCCACCGGGTCTACCGCGTTCGCCGGGTCCGCGGGATCCGCCGGGTGGCCGCCCCGCGTCGACGGCGGGGGCGTCACCCGGTCCGGGAGCCGCTCGACGCGGCCCTCGCGCAGGGCTTCGGCGTCGAGCAGGAGCAGCGTCGGGTCCTGGTCCTCCCGGCTCCCCGTCACCTTGAGGGTGTTCTCCGCCAGCCCGTAGCCGGGGCACATGGCCCGGGGCCGGAAACCGGCCCCGGCGAACGTCCGGGTGAAGTCGCGTACGGCGTTCCACCGCACGGGTTCGGCCCCGTTGGCCGCCACCCGCAGGCTGGACAGGTCCAGTCCCTCGGGCACGCCGTTGTCGGCCGCGTCCCGTACGCACAGTTCGTAGGCGAAGCTCGGCGCGGCGGTGTGGCTGCCGCGGAACCGGGAGATCGCCTCCAGCCACCGGGCCGGCCGGCGGATGAACGCCTCGGGGGCCATGAGGTACGCCGGGATGCCCGCCCACAGCGGCAGGACGACCCCGAACAGCATCCCCATGTCGTGGAAGAGGGGGAGCCAGTTGACCACGGCACTGTCGGGGCGGCAGGGCCACAGCAGGTCCGTCTCGGCCACGTTGCTGCGGAAGTTGGCATGGGTGACCCGTACGCCCTTGGGGTCACCGGTGGAGCCGGAGGTGTACTGGAGCAGGGCGATGTCGTCGGGACCGGCCGCCGGGCCGGTCCACTCCCCGGCCGCCGCAGCGGGCGGCGATCCGGTGTCCACCAGGGTGAGTCCCGCCAGCTCCGGCGTGTCCCCGAAACGTTCCTCCAGGTCTCGTTTGACAGCAGCCGTTGTCAGTACGGTCGTCGTCCCGGCGTCATCGGCGATCCGCCGCAGCCGGGCCAGACCGCGCAGCCGGGTCGGCACCTGGACGGGAGCCCCGGCGACGCCCGCGTACATGCAGCCGAGGAGGGTGGAGACGAAGTCGAGACCGGACGGGTGGAGCAGGACGGCGGCGCCGCCGCGGAGCCCGGCCGCGTCCAGTTCGGCGGCCCGGGCCCGCGCGGCTTCGTCGAGCTGCCGGTACGTCAGCGTCTGCTGGGGCGTCTCGCCGTTGTGGAGGAAGACGTAGGCGATGTCGTCGGGTCGGGTCGCGCTGCGCAGGCGCAGGACCTCGGGCAGGGTGGGCAGTGCGGTCGCCAGGGGGTCAAGGGCGGTGGCGGTCATGGGCGGCGGTCCTCTCCTCGCTGCGGCGCGGTTCGTCGGTGCGTTCGGCTCGGGGCCCAGGGGCGCGCGCGGCGCGCAGCACGCAGGGCGGGTGGGGTGGGGGCGCCGTCGCGCGGTGGCCCGGCGGACGGAGTGCTCCCGCGGACGGAGTGACCCGGGGGTTCCGGGCACCCCGGATCGCTCATCCCGCGAGGGCCGGCTGCGGCGCGGACCGCAGCGGATTGAGCCACTCCTCGCCCAGCGCGGCGCGCGTCCCGGGGTCCGTCACACCGAGTCCGGGCCGGGGGGCCAGCGCGAGCACACCGACCTTGCCGGTGTGACCGTTCGTCTGCACCAGGCGGGCCGCCTCGCCGACCTCGGAGAGCGGGTACACGTCGGACAGGACGGGCGCGACGCTGCCGAGCTTCAGCAGGCGCATCATCTCCGCGGCCTCGTTCAGGTTCATGCCGTGGCTGCCCACGATGCGCTTGAGGTTCATCCAGAAGTAGCGGTTGTCGAAGGAGTGCTCGTAGCCGGTGCTCGAACCGCAGGTGACGACGGTGCCGCCACGACGGGCCACGATGACCGAGATCCCGAAGGTGGCCCGGCCGACATGGTCGAACACGACGTGCGGGTCCTCGCCCAGCTCCGCCCGGACGGCCCGGCCGAGCCGCTTGGCGAGCTCCACCGTGTCGGCGCCGGCCGCCACCCGGCCGCCGATGCCGATCTCCTCGCGGTTGATCACGACGTCGCAGCCGAGCTTCGCCAGCAGTTTCGCCTTGGCCTCGGAGTTGACCACACCGACCGGGATGCCCCCGCCGTTCTTGACCAACTGGACGGCGAAGGCGCCGAGACCGCCGGTCGCGCCCCAGATCAGGACGATGTCGCCCTGCTTGATGCGGGCGCCCCGGTCGCTGACCAGCATCCGGTAGGCGGTTCCGCCGCACAGGGGCACACAGGCCGCCTCCTCCCAGGTGAGGTGGCCCGGCTTGGCGAGCAGCTGGCTGGCCCGTACGACGGTGTAGTGCGCCAGGCCGCCGAAGTTGGTCTCGTACCCCCACGCCTTCTGGTCGGCGCCGAGCATGCCGTCGGCGTGCGTGACGGGGTCCTGGTCGTCCACGACGGCCGCGTTGACGGCGACGTGGTCGCCGACCTTCCAGCGGCGGACGCCGGCCCCGACGCGCACGATCACCCCGGCCGCGTCCGAGCCGACGACCTGGTACGGCTGGTCGTGCCGGGCCGCGTGACCGCCGGTCCTGGCGAAACGCTTCAGCGCGCCGAACGTCGACACGGGCTTGAACGTCGCCGACCAGACCGTGTTGTAGTTGATGGAGCTGGCCATCACGGCCACCAGCACCTCGTCCGGGGCGAGTTCGGGCATCGGCACCCGGCCCACCCGCAGCGAGCGCCGGACGTCGCTGTCGGCCTGACCGTCGAAGATGCCGACGTCCTCCTGCCGGATGTGAGCGGCGACGAAGTCCGCCGGGACCGGAGCGCTTTCCAATTCGTCCGCGGAGGCTCCCCGGAGAACTGCCTCGGTCAGTGAATCCATCTGTGATTCCCTTCAAGGTGAACGAGCCGATTGACGCTGCCGCATGTTTGTGGAAGACGCTATGGTGGGCCATTTCCGATGGGGAACCCCTAATCACGACCCCTAGGGGTGCCGGTGGCCAAACCGGGTCCCGTGCCCCGGACGATCTGCAAAGCAGCAGGTGGAACGTGGTGCGGGAAGTCATAGGGGGAGCTTAGGGGTCGGCGTGGAAAGCGCCGCACGGCAAAAATGTGAGCGGTGGCGCCGGGATGCGGGACGAAACATCGCATCGCCTTTCCGGCCGTCCCGGAGGGAAAGTCGGTGCAGCGGGAAATCTTCCGCGCGGAATGTCGAGAAGGGTTCGGCGAGAACGATGACCAGGCAGGCTGACACCCATGCGGCCGGAGCCGGCCACGACACGGTCGTTCCCGTCGCGGTGATCGGACTGGCGTGCCGGCTGCCCGGCGCACCGGACCCGGACGCCTTCTGGGACCTGCTGCGGCGGGGCGGAAGCGCTGTCGGTCCGCCCCCCGAGGACCGCCGGGCTCCCCGGGACGCGGACGGGCCCCAGGACGCGGACGTGCCCCGGGACGCGGACGTGCCGCAGGACGCGGGAGCGTTCCGGGACGCCGACGTGCCGCAGGACGCCTCCGTGTCACAGAACGCGGGAGCGTTCCGGGATGCGGACGTGCCGCAGGACGCCTCCGTGTCACAGAACACGGGAGCACCCCAGGACGCCGACGTGTCACGGCACACCGGAGGCGTCGACGGCCGGCCCGGGGCCGGTGCGCCGGGCGGCGCGGATCTGCCCGGCGGCTTCCTCGACGACGTCGACCACTTCGACGCGGACTTCTTCGGCGTCTCCCCGCGCGAGGCCGCCGAGATGGACCCGCAGCAGCGGCTCGTCCTCGAACTCGCCTGGGAGGCACTGGAGGAGGCCGGGATCGTCCCGGCCAACCTCGCCGGCACCCCCGTGGGCGTCTACGTGGGCGCCATGGCCCACGACTACGCGACGCTGCGCCACCGCGAGGACGCGGGCCCCCTCACCCGCCACACCCTGACCGGACTCAACCGCGGGATCCTCGCCAACCGGGTGTCGTACACCCTCGGTCTGCGCGGCCCCAGCCTGACCGTCGACTCCGCCCAGTCGTCGGCCCTGGTCGCCCTCCACCTGGCCTACCGGGCCGTGCGCGACGGCGACTGCACGCTCGCGCTGGCCGGGGGCGTCAACCTCAACCTGGCCCCGGACAGCACCTCGGCCGCCGCCCGCTTCGGCGGCCTGTCACCGGACGGCCGCTCCTACACCTTCGACGCCCGCGCCAACGGATACGCACGCGGCGAGGGCGGCGGCATGGTGCTCCTCAAGCCGCTCGCGGCGGCGCTCGCCGACGGCGACCAGGTCCACAGCGTGATCCTCGGCAGCGCGGTCAACAACGACGGGACCACCGAGGGCCTGACCGTACCCAGCGCCGACGCCCAGCGGGACGTGCTGCTCCAGGCGGCCCGGCAGGCGGGGGTCGACCCGCGCGAGGTGCAGTACGTCGAACTGCACGGCACCGGGACCCCGGTGGGGGACCCGGTGGAGGCCGCCGCGCTCGGCGCCGCGTACGGCACGGGCCGGGAGGGCGACGAGCGCCTGCTGGTGGGCTCGGTGAAGACCAACATCGGGCATCTGGAGGGCGCGGCCGGTGTCGCCGGACTGCTCAAGACGGTGCTCAGCCTCCGCCACCGCCGGATCCCCGCGACCCTCAACCACGAGACCCCCAACCCGCGGATCCCCTTGGACGCGCTGCGCCTGCGGGTCCAGCGCGCGTCGGGCCCCTGGCCCCGGCCCGACCGGCGGCTGATCGCCGGCGTGAGCTCGTTCGGCATGGGCGGCACCAACTGCCATGTGCTGCTGGCCGAGCCGCCCGCCGCCGCCCGCCCGGCGACCTCCGCCGACGCGGACGCCGACATCCCTTCGAACGCCGCTGACACCGACGGCGTCCTGGCCGCCGCCACCGACCCCGCTTCGAGCACCGCGGTCCTCGACGGCGTCGCGGACGCGGCCGCCACCGGGCCCGCTCCGAGCGCCGCCGATGCCGATGCGGACCCCCAGGCTGACCGAGCCACCGGGACGACCGCGGCCGCCGCCGACGTCGTCGTCCCCTGGCCCGTGTCCGGTACCACCCCCGAGGCGCTGCGGGCCCAGGCCGAGCGGCTCGCCGAGCACGTCCGGGCCCGCCCCGGCCTCGGCATCGCCGACCTCGGCCACTCCCTCGCCACCACCCGCACCCGGTTCGCCCACCGCGCGGTGGCGCTCGGACACGACCGCCGGAGCCTGTTGCGCGCGCTGGACGCCGTGGCGGCCGGCGAGCCCACCCCCGGCGCCGTGGTCGGCCGCGCGCCGGTGCGGGCGGCGGGTCCCGTCGCCTTCCTCTTCCCCGGACAGGGCAGCCAGCGGGCCGGCGCGGGCCTCGGGCTGCACGCCACCACGCCCGCGTTCGCCGCGGCTCTGGACGAGGTGTGCGAGCGGTTCGACACCCACCTCGACCGGCCGCTGCGCGACGTCCTCTTCGCCGCTCCCGGCTCACCGGACGCCGCGCTCCTCGACCGTACCCGCTACACCCAGGCCGCCCTGTTCGCGCTGGGAACGGCGCTGTTCCGCGTGCTCGAACGGCACCTGCCGGCACCGGACTTCGTGCTCGGACACTCCATCGGCGGCCTCACCGCCGCCCATGTCGCGGGGGTGCTCCCGCTCGCGGACGCCGTCACCCTCGTCGCGGCCAGGGGCCGCCTGATGGAGGAGGCCCGCGCGGGCGGAGCCATGATCGCCGTGGAGGCCACCGCCGCGGAGGCGGAGGCCGTACTGGCCGAGTACGCGGGCCGGCTGGCGCTCGCCGCCGTCAACGGCCCGCGTGCGGTGGTGGTCTCGGGGGACACGGAGGCGGCGCAGGAGGTCGCCGAACGGTTCGCCCGCGAGGGGCGCAGGACGCGGCGCCTGAAGGTCAGCCACGCCTTCCACTCCCCGCACATGGACGGCGCGGTGGACGCGTTCCGGCGGAGCGCCGCGACGCTCGCCTTCCGCCCCCCGACCCTCGGCGTGATCTCCGACGTGACCGGCCGGCCGGCCGGTCCGGACGAGCTGACCTCGCCCGACTACTGGGCCGAGCACATCCGGCGCCCGGTGCGCTTCCACGACGGCGTACGGCAGTTGGCCGAGCGGGGCGTCACCGGCTACGCGGAGCTGGGCCCCGGCAACGTGCTGACCTCCCTGACCCGGTCGAGCGCGGGCCGTGACGCCACCGTGGTCCCGCTGCTGCGGCCCGGCGTGCCCGAGCGGCTCTCCCTGCTCAGCGGGCTGGCCGAGCTCCATGTGACCGGTGCCGACACCGACTGGTCCGCCTTCTTCGGCGAGGGGCGGCGAGAGCGGGTGGCGCTGCCGACCTACGCGTTCCGGCGCAGGCCCTTCCGGTTCCCCGGCGCGGCCCGGACCACGAGCGCCCCGACGGCCGCCGCCCCCGCGCCGAACGCGTCCGCCCCCGCCCCGGCCGCATCCTCGACGAACGGGTCCCCCTCCGCCCCCGACGCGTCCGTCGCCACCGGCCCGAAGCCGGCCCCGCCCGGGGTGCCGGTGCCGGTACCGGCCGTACGGACCGACGTCCTCGCCCTCGTCCGCGCCGCCGCCGCCGACGTCCTGGGCGTCACCCCGGGACAGGACCTCGACCCCGAGCGGACGTTCAAGGCCCTCGGGCTGGACTCGCTCGGAGCGGTGGAGTTCGCCGACCGGTTGTCCCGGGCGACCGGGCTGTGGCTGCCGCCGACCCTGACCTACGACCACCCCACCCCGCTCGCCCTCGCCCGGCACCTCGCGGCGGAGGCCTCCGGCACCACCCCCGGCGAAACCGCCGAAGCACCGCGTGCCACCGGAACCGCCGAGGAGGCCGGGCAGGCCGGGCAGGCCGGGGTTCCCAGGAACCCCGGGCTGCCCGGGAACGAGGACGACGACGACCCGATCGCGATCGTCGCCACGGCGGGCCGCTGGCCCGGTGGCGCCGACACCCCGGAGCGGCTCTGGGACCTGCTGGTGTCGGAGACGGACGCGACGAGCGGTTTCCCGGTCGACCGGGGCTGGGACGAGGACCTCTACGACCCCGACCCGGACCGGCCCGGCCACACCTACGTGCGCCGCGGCGGATTCCTGCACGACGCCGACCGGTTCGACGCCGACTTCTTCGGACTGACGCCCCGCGAGGCCGACGCGATGGACCCGCAGCAGCGCCTCCTCCTGGAGACCTCCTGGGAACTGCTGGAGCGGGCCGGCGTCGACCCCGCGACCCTGCGCGGCAGCGGGACCGGCGTCTTCATCGGCGCCACCCAGCAGGAGTACGGCCCCCGCCTGCACGAAGCCGGCGGCGGCGCCGGCCACCGGCTGACCGGCGCGAGCGTCAGCGTCGCCTCGGGCCGCATCGCCTACACGTTCGGCCTCGAAGGGCCCGCACTCACCGTGGACACCGCCTGCTCCTCGTCACTGGTGGCGCTCCACCTGGCGGCGCGAGCGATCCGCTCCGGCGAGTGCGCCCTCGCGCTGGCGGGCGGAGTGACCGTGATGTCGACGCCGGGCATGTTCACCGAGTTCAGCAGGCAGCGCGGGCTGGCTCCGGACGGGCTGTGCAAGCCGTTCGCCGCCGCGGCAGACGGCACCGGCTGGTCGGAGGGCGTGGGCCTGGTGCTGCTGGAGCGGCTGTCGGACGCCCGCCGGGCCGGCCGCCGGGTGCTCGCCCTGATCCGGGGCAGCGCGGTCAACTCGGACGGCGCCAGCAACGGGCTCACCGCTCCGAACGGCCCTTCCCAGGAGCGCGTCATCCGGCAGGCCCTGGCGGACGCCCGGCTGGCCCCCGGCGACATCGACGCCGTGGAGGCCCACGGCACCGGCACCACCCTCGGCGACCCCATCGAGGCCCAGGCGCTGATCAACACCTACGGGCTCGACCGTCCCGAGGGACAGCCGCTGCGCATCGGCTCCCTGAAGTCGAACCTCGGGCACACCCAGGCCGCGGCCGGGGTCGCCTCCGTCATCAAGGTGACCGAGGCCCTGCGGCACGGCCTGCTGCCCGCCACCCTCCACGTGGACCGCCCCACCCCGCACGTCGACTGGTCCAGGGGCGCCGTCGAACTCGTCACCCGCGCCACGCCCTGGCCGGCCGCCGCCGGCCGTCCCCGCCGCGCCGCCGTGTCCGCGTTCGGCATCAGCGGCACCAACGCCCACCTGATCCTCGAAGAGGCGCCGCCCGCCCCGGCCGAGCCCGAGCGCCCGGCTCCCGACCGGGACGTCCCCGTCCCCTGGGTCCTGTCGGCGCGCACCCCGCAGGCACTGCACGACCAGGCCGCACGGCTGACCGCGCTGCTGAACGCGACGGCGTCCGACGGCGTCGACCCGGCCGAGGTCGGGCACGCCCTCGCCCGACGGCCGCTGTTCGACCACCGTGCCGTCGTGGTGGCCCGGCGCCCGGCCGACCTCCACACCGCCGTCCGGGCCCTCTCCCACGGGGAGACCGCCGAAGGGGTCGTCCGCGGACGGTCCACCGCCTCCGGCAGGCTGGCGTTCCTCTTCACCGGACAGGGCAGCCAACGGCCCGGCATGGGGAAGGAGCTGTACGCGGCCCACCCGGTGTTCGCCGCGGCCTTCGACGAGGCGTGCGCCGCGCTCGACACCCATCTGTCCGGACACGCGCCCGCCCCGCTGCGGGACATCGTCTTCGCCGACGCGGACGAGGCCGAGCGGGGCGAGCGGGCCGAGCGGGCCGAGCGGGCCGAGGAACACCGGGCCACGGCCCCGCACCCGCAGGAACAGCCCGGACGCCCGCACCCGCAGCCAGGACGCCCGAACCCGCAGGACCAGGAGCCAGGACGCCCGAACCCGCAAGCTCAGCAGCCAGGACGCCCCATCCAGCAAGATCAGCAGCCCGGACGCCCGAGCCCGCAGGAGCCGTCCGCCCCGCACACCGCCCGCGCACTGGACCGGACCCTGTTCACCCAACCGGCGCTGTTCGCCCTGGAGGTGGCGCTGTTCCGCCTGCTGGAGTCCTGGGGCGTCCGTCCCGACGTGGTCGCCGGACACTCGGTGGGCGAGCTCGCCGCGGCGCACGTCGCGGGCGCCCTGAGCCTCCCGGACGCCGCCGCGCTGGTCGTCGCCCGGGGCCGCCTGATGCAGGCCCTGCCGGAGGGCGGGGCCATGGTCGCCCTGGAGGCGACCGAGGAGGAGGTGCTCGGCGCCCTCGACGGCCGGGAGTCGGAGGTCGGCATCGCCGCCGTCAACGGCCCCTCCGCGACGGTGATCTCGGGGGAGGAAGACGCGGTGCTCGCCGTGACGGCCGGGTTCCGCGCCCGAGGCCGCAGGACCGCCAGACTGCGCACGAGCCACGCCTTCCACTCCCCGCTCATGGACCCGATGACCGGGGAACTGGACCGGGTCGCCGACGGAATCGGCCATCGGCCGCCGGACATCCCCCTGGTGAGCGCCCTCGACGGCGCCCTCTTCACCGGCGACCGGCCGATCCCGCCCGGGTACTGGGCGGCGCACGCCCGGGGCGCGGTCCGCTTCCTCGACGTCGTACGCCGTCTGGAGGCCGACGGGGTCACCACGTACCTGGAGCTGGGGCCCGACGCCGTCCTCACGGCCCTGGCGCAGGAGGGCCTGCTCGGCGGCGAGGGCGAGGACACACCCCCGCCCGCCCTCGCCGCGGCGCTGCGCCGCGGCCGGCCCGAGCCGGAGACCCTGCTGGCCGCCCTCGGCGCGGCCCACGCGCGGGGGGCCGGCGTGGACTGGAGCGCGGTCATCGGCCGGTCGGGGCCGAGCCGGGTGGACCTGCCCACCTACGCCTTCCAGCGGCGACGCCACTGGTTCCGGGCGCCCGAACCTCAGACACTCGGACACCAGGCGCCCGCCGGCAGCCCTGCCGACGACGGACGGTTCTGGGACCTCGTGGAACGCCGGGAACTCGACTCCCTCGCCACCACGCTCGGCATCACCGACTCCGGGCGCCGTGAGGCACTCGGCGCCGTCCTGCCCCTGCTGGCCTCGTGGCACGGAGAGCGCGGCCGGGCGGCCGAGATCGACCGGTGGCGGCACCGGGTGCGCTGGCAGCCGGTACCGGACCCGGCGCCCGGGACCGTCCGGGGCCGCTGGCTGCTCGTGCTGCCCGACCGGGCCGACGCCGCGCCCCGGCCGTACGACACGTGGGGGCCGCTGCTGGAAGGGGCCCTCGGCGACGCCGGCGCACGCGTCGACCGCGTCCCCGTCCCGGCCGGCCGCGCCGACCGCGCGTCCCTCGCCACGCTGCTCGCCGAAGCCGTCGACCGGTCGTCCGCGGAGCCGGTGACCGGCGTGCTGTCCCTGCTGTCGCTGGACCACGACCCGGAACCGGGCCTGCCGGACCTGCCGCACGGCCTCGCCGCCACCACGGCGCTCCTCCAGGCGCTGGACGACACCGGCACCGACGCGCCGCTGTGGGCCCTCACCCGCGGCGCGGTGACCACCGGCACCGGCGACCGGCCGGCCGACCCGGCCGGAGCGCTGGTCTGGGGACTCGCCGTGGTGGCCGCCACCGAGGCCGACGGCTGGGGCGGCGTCGTCGACCTGCCCGAGCGGGCCGACACCGGCGCCGCCGCCCGGGTGCTCACCGCCCTCACCGGCCGCCACCGGGAGGCCGAACTGGCCGTACGGCCCGAGGGACTGCTCGCCCGGCGCCTGGTGCCGGCACCCCTGGAACCGGCCCCCGCCGACGGGCGGGCGGCCGAATGGACCCCCGGTGACGGCACGGTCCTCGTCACCGGAGGCACCGGAGCACTGGCCGGGCACACCGCCCGGTGGCTGGCCCGCAAGGGCGCCGGCCGTCTGCTGCTGCTCAGCAGGCGCGGCGGCGAGGCACCGGCCGCGGCCGCGCTGCGGGACGAACTCACCGCGCTGGGCGCCCGGGTGACGTTCGCCGCGTGCGACGTCTCGGACCGTGCCGAGCTCGCCCGGGTGATCGCCTCGGTTCCCCCGGAACACCCCCTGACGGCGGTCGTGCACACCGCGGCCGTCCTCGACGACGCCCTGCTCGACGCGCTCACGCCCGAACGGCTCGAAGGGGTCCTGCGGGTCAAGGCGGCCGGCGCGCGCCACCTGGACGAACTCACCCGTGACCTCGACCTGAGCGCGTTCGTCCTCTTCTCCTCCGCCACCGGCGTCCTCGGCACCCCCGGGCAGGCCAACTACGCGCCCGGCAACGCCTATCTGGACGCCCTCGCCGTCCAGCGGCGCGCCGCCGGCCTGCCGGCCACCTCCGTCTCCTGGGGGCTGTGGGCGGGCGAGGGCATCGCCGGCGGCGAGGCCGCCCGCCGCACCGAGCGCCACGGACTGCTGCCCATGGACCCCGAACTCGCCGTCGCCGCGCTGCAACAGGCCCTGGACCGGGACGAGACCCACCTGGTCGTGTGCCGCGGCGACTGGGCGGCGCTGGCGGCCCTGCGGGCCCATCCCCTGCTCGAAGCGCTCACCGGCGGCCCCACGGCCGACCGCGCACCGGAGCCGGACGAGCGGCCGGACGGACTGCGCGCCGAGCTGGCGGCGGCGACCGGCGAGCAGGACCGGCGCCGGCTGCTGCTGCGCTTCGTCCGCGCCCAGGTCGCCGAGGTGCAGGGCGGCCGGCCGGCCGATTCCGTGGACGTCCACCGGGGCTTCAAGGAGCAGGGCTTCGACTCCCTCACCACCGTCGAACTGCGCAACCGCCTGAACCGGCGCACCGGGCTGAGCCTGCCCACCACCGTCGTGTTCGACCACCCCACCCCGCAGGCGGTGGCCGACCTGCTGTACGAACGGCTCGCCCCGGCCGAGGCGGCGGAGGGCGGCGCGGCGCGGGAGCTGCGGGCCCACCTCGACCGTCTGGAAGCGCTGCTGACGGCGCTGCCGCCGGACGGTCCGGAGCGGGCCGACGCGGCGGCCCGGCTGGCCGGCCTGGCGACGAACGACCCGAACGGCTTGAACGGCCCGCACGGGGCGGACGGCACGGCCCCGGCCGGCGGGACCGGGCCGGAGGGCGACGTCTCCGCCGCGCTGTCGGCCGCCACCGACGACGAGCTGATGGACTTCATCGGCAAGGAACTCGGCATCTCCTGAGCCGGCGGCCCCCGCCGAGCGGTGCCGCCGCACCGCGCCTCCTTCTCCACCAGACCCCACCCGCACCGGGCCCCGCACCCCACCCCCGGGGCGTGCCCCGGACCGGGCATCGCGCACGAAGGACGGATTCATGAACGACAGCCGCATGCGGCACCTCCTGGAACGGGTCACCGCCGAACTGCACGAGACGCGCAGGAAGCTGCGCGAGGCCGAGGACAGCGGCCAGGAGCCCATCGCCATCGTGGGCATGGGCTGCCACTTCCCGGGCGGCATCGACTCCCCGGAGGACCTGTGGCGGCTGCTCTCCGAGGGCGGCGACGTCGTGGGCGACTTCCCCGACGACCGGGGCTGGGACGTGAGCGCGCTGTTCGACCCGGACCCCGACCGGCCCGGCACCTCGGCCACCCGGCACGGCGCCTTCCTCGCCGACCCCGGCGCCTTCGACGCCGACTTCTTCGGCATATCGCCCCGCGAGGCGCTGGCCGTCGACCCCCAGCAGCGCCTGCTGCTGGAGACGGCCTGGGAGACGTTCGAACGCGCCGGGATCCGGCCCGACACCCTGCGCGGCAGCAGCACCGGCGTCTTCGTCGGCACGAACGGCAACGACTACGCGCCGCCGGCCGGAGCCGTCCCCGAGGACCTGGAGGGCTACATCCTCGTCGGCAACGCGGCGAGCGTCGCCTCCGGACGGATCTCGTACACCTTCGGCTTCGAAGGGCCCGCCGTCACCGTCGACACGGCCTGCTCCGCGTCCTCGGTGGCCGTGCACCTGGCGGTACGGTCGCTGCGCTCGGGGGAGTGCGACCTCGCCCTGGCGGGCGGGGTGACCGTGATGACCACCCCGGCGACCTTCGTGGAGTTCTCCCGGCAGCACGGACTGTCGGCGGACGGCCGCTGCAAGGCCTTCGCCGCGGCGGCCGACGGGACCGGCTGGTCCGAGGGGGCCGGTCTGCTGCTGGTCGAGCGGCTCTCCGACGCCCGGCGCCTCGGGCACCGGGTGCTGGCCGTCATCAGGGGCACGGCGGCCAACCAGGACGGCGCCTCGCACGGCCTGACCGCACCCAACGGCACCGCCCAGCAGCGCGTCGTCCGCCAGGCCCTGGCCGACGCCCGGCTCACGCCCGCGCAGGTCGACGCCGTCGAGGCGCACGGCACCGGCACCACCCTCGGCGACCCCATCGAGGCCCAGGCGCTGCTCGCCACCTACGGTCAGGAACGGGCGCCGGGACGTCCGCTGTGGCTCGGGTCCGTGAAGTCGAACATCGCGCACACCCAGGCCGCCGCCGGGGTGGCCGGCATCATCAAGATGGTGCAGGCCATGCGGTACGGCGTGCTCCCGAAGACCCTGCACGTGGACGAACCGTCCCCGCACGTCGACTGGGCCTCCGGCGCCGTCTCCCTGCTGACCGAACACCGGCCCTGGCCCGAGACGGGGCAGCCGCGCCGGGCCGGGGTGTCCGCCTTCGGCATGAGCGGCACCAACACCCACATCATCCTGGAGCAGGCCCCCGAGCCCACGGACACCGGAACCGGGGACGGCACCGGCGGCACCCCCGAGCCGACGGTCACCGCCACCGCCGCAGGCGGCGCGCCCACGGACACCGGGACCGCCGTAGGCGCCGGGCCCACGGACACCGGGACCGCCGAGGGCACCGGACCCACGGAGCCCGCCACCGCCGAGGGCCCCGCCGGCCCCGCCGTCCTGCCCCTGGTTCTGTCCGCCCGCACCCCGGCCGCCCTCACCGCCCAGGCGGGCGCGCTCGCCTCCTGGCTCCGGACCGCCGAAGGCGCCGACGGTGCCGGCGGCGCCGACCTCGCGGCCGTGGCCCGCGAACTGGTCGCGGGCCGGGCCGGGTTCGAGGAGCGGGCGGTGGTCGTCGGCGCCGGCGCGGACGCCCTGCTCGCCGGACTCGACGCGCTCGCCGCCGGCGAGCCCGCTCCCGGCGTCGTACGCGGCAGCGCCGGCACCGATCCCCGTACCGTGTTCGTCTTCCCCGGGCAGGGCTCGCAGTGGACCGGCATGGCCCGCGAACTGCTCGACGCCTCCCCGGTGTTCGCGGACGGCGTCGCCGCGTGCGCCCGTGCCCTGGAGCCGTACACGGACTGGTCCCTGGTGGACGTCCTGCGCGGCGCCGAGGACGCGCCCGGCCTCGACCGGGTGGACGTCGTGCAGCCCGCCCTGTGGGCGGTGATGGTGTCCCTCGCCCGGCTGTGGCAGTCCCACGGGGTGCGGCCGGACGCCGTGGTCGGACACAGCCAGGGCGAGATCGCCGCCGCGTACGTGGCGGGCGCCCTGTCGCTCGACGACGCGGCGCGGGTGGTGGCCCTGCGCAGCCGGGCCATCGGCGCGCTGTCGGGCGCCGGCGGCATGGTGTCGGTGGCTCTGCCGCTCCGCGCCGCCACCGAGGCGATCGCCCCCTGGGCGGGCCGCCTCTCGGTGGCCACGGTCAACGGCCCGTCCGCCGTGGTGGTCGCGGGCGAGACCGACGCCCTGGACGAGCTCGTCGCCGCCTGCGAGCGGGACGGGACCCGCGTCCGCAGGATCGCGGTGGACTACGCCTCGCACTCGCCGCAGGTCGAGCGGATCCGCGAGGAACTGCTCGCCGTCCTCGCACCCGTCGCCCCGCGCCCCGCGCGGATCCCGCTCCTGTCGACGGTCACCGGCGACTGGCTCGACACCACCCGGATGGACGCCGCCTACTGGTTCACCAACCTCCGGCGGACCGTCCTGTTCGAACCGGCGATCCGCAAGCTGGTCGCCGAGGGCCACGACGTCTTCGTCGAGACCAGCCCGCACCCGGTGCTGACCGCGGCCGTGCAGGAGACCGCGGAGGCGGCCGGCACCGGATCCGTCACCGTCACGGGATCGCTGCGCAGGGACGAGGGCGGACCGCTCCGTTTCCTCACCTCCCTCGCCGCGGCCCAGGTCCACGGGGTCGAGGTGGACTGGAGGCTGGGGCCGGCGGGACCGCGCACCGCCGTGCCGGACCTGCCCACCTATCCGTTCCAGCGGCGGCGCTTCTGGCTCGGGCCGGTGGCCGGCGCGGCGGCGGACGCGTCCGGTCTCGGGCTGCGTCCCGCCGGACACCCCCTGCTCGGCGCGACCCTGCGGCCCGCGGACGGCGACGGACTGCTGCTGACCGGCCGGCTCTCCGCGCAGGCCCAGCCCTGGCTCACCGACCACACGGTCCTCGACCGGGTCGTCGTACCGGGCACCGCCCTGGTGGAGCTGGCGGTACGCGCCGCCGACGAGGCCGGGCTGGACACGGTGGACGAGCTGGTGATCGAGACCCCGCTGGTCCTGCCCACCGCCGGCGCCGTGCAGATCCAGGTCTCCGTGACCGCGCCCGGCGAGGGCGGCCGACGCGCGCTGACCCTCCACTCCCGGCCCCAGGACGCACCGGACGGCGCCGACTGGACCCGCCACGCCACCGGATTCCTGACCCGTTCACCCGCACCGGCGGCGCCCTCGGAGGGCACGCCGGGCACCTGGCCGCCGCCGGAGGCGGCCGCCCTCTCCCTGGACGGTCTCTACGACCGGCTCGCCGAGTCCGGTGTGGTCTACGGCCCCCGGTTCCGGGGACTGCGCGCCGCGTGGCGGCGCGGTGAGGAACTGTTCGCCGAGGTCGCGCTCGACGGCGAGGAACACGCGGCGGCCGGGGAGTTCGGGGTGCACCCGGCACTGCTCGACGCGGCCTTCCACACCGCCGCACTCGGCACGGCGTTCCGGCCGGAGCCGGACCGGGCCCTGCTGCCGTTCGCCTGGAACGGGGTACGCCTGCACGCCTCGGGCGCGACGACCCTGCGGATCAGGCTCGCGCCCACCGCCGACGGCGGCCTGTCGCTGGACGCCGCCGACGAGGCCGGAGCCCCCGTCGTGTCGGTCGCCTCGCTGGTGTACCGGCCGGTCTCCGCGGGGCAGCTCGCCGCGGACGCCGGGACCGCCACGCCGCTGTACGGGCTCGCCTGGAAGCCGCTGCCGCTGCCGGACGCGGCGCACGCGGGCGGCACCGGCCCGGCGGCGTTCCTCGGGGACGCGTCCGGACCGGGCCGGGGGGCGGCCTTCGCCGATCCCGCCGCCGTCGCCGAGGCGGTCCGCGCGGGCCGGGACGTACCGGCCGACGTCTGGTACCAGGTGCCGGCCTCGGCGGCCGCCGGACCCGGCACGGACGGGGACGCGGCGGACGCGTCCGTGCCGACGCGCGCACGGGCGACGCTCGACCGGGTGCTCGCCCTCGTCCAGGACTGGCTCGCCCGCCCTGAACTGGACGGCGTCCGGCTCGGCGTGCTGACCCGGGGCGCGGTGTCCGTCGCCGGTGAGTCGCCGGACCTGGCGACCGCCGGGATCTGGGGACTGCTGCGCTCGGCGCAGTCCGAACACCCCGGCCGCCTCCTGCTGGTGGACGTGGACCCGGACGGAGACGCGGACGACGTCGGCCCGCTCGCCGCGGCCGTGACGGCGGCCGACGCCACCGGGGAGACGCAGCTCGCCCTGAGGGGCGGCGCCGCCCTCGTGCCACGCCTCGTCCCCGCGGCCCCGGCCACCGGGTCCGACGCCTCGTCCCCGCAGGCCACCTGGCGGTTCGCGCCGTCCGAGGGGACCGTCCTGGTGACCGGAGGCCTGGGCCTGCTCGGCAGGCTGGTCGCCCGTCATCTCGTCACCGCCTCGGGCGTACGGCACCTGCTGCTGACCGGCCGACGGGGCGAGCGGACGCCGGGCGCGCACGAGGTCGTCGCCGACCTCACCGGCCTCGGCGCCCACGTCACCGTCGCCGCCGTCGACGCGGCCGACCGGGACGCCCTGCGGACCGTCCTCGACGGCATCCCGGCGGAGCACCCGCTCACCGGTGTCGTCCACGCGGCCGGGACCCTGGACGACGGTGTCCTGGCCGGGCTCACCGCCGACCGGCTGGACACCGTCCTGCGCCCCAAGGCGGACGCCGCCTGGAACCTGCACGAACTCACCCGGGACGCGGACCTCTCCGCGTTCGTCGTCTTCTCCTCGGCCGCGGGCGTCCTCGGCGTCCCCGGCCAGGCCAACTACGCCGCCGCCAACACCTTCCTGGACGCCCTGGTGGCGCACCGCCGCGCACGCGGACTGGCCGCCACCTCCCTCGCCTGGGGGCTGTGGGCCGAGAGCAGCGAGCTGACCGGCCACCTGGACGGCGCGGACCACCGCCGCAACGCCCGCCACGGCACCCGCCCGCTCACCACCCCCGAAGGCCTCGCCCTGTTCGACGCGGCCGGAGCGACGGACCACGCCCTGCTCGTGCCCCTCGCCCTGCGGCACGGAGCCGACCCCGCGCAGCTCCCCGCGGTCCTGCGCGACCTCGTGCGGACGCGGCGGCCCGTCGCGCGCACCGCGTCCGAGGCGTCGGGCGCCCCCCTCGCCGGGCGGCTGCGCTCCCTCGACGCCGCGGCACGGGAGGAGTTCCTGATCGGCCTGGTCCGGGCGGAGGCGTCGACCGTCCTCGGCCGCGACGACCGCGAGGGCATCGCCCCCACCAGGGCGTTCAAGGACCTCGGTTTCGACTCGCTGACCGCCGTAGAACTGCGCAACCGGCTAGGCGCGGCGAGCGGACTGCGGCTGTCGCCCACGCTCGTCTTCGACCACCCCACCCCGCGCTCCCTGGCACGCTTCCTGCTCGCCGAACTCGTCGGCGAGCAGGAAGCGGCGCCCGCCCCGGCCCCCGCCGCCGGCCCGGCCCCCGTCACCGACGACCCCGTCGTCATCGTCGGCATGAGCTGCCGGCTGCCGGGCGGCGTCGCCTCGCCCGACGAGCTGTGGGAGCTGGTCTCCTCCGGCGGCGACGCGATCACGCCCTGGCCCACCGACCGCGGCTGGGACAACGAGGCACTCTTCGACGCCGACCCCGACCGGCCCGGCCGCACCTACACCCAGCACGGCGGATTCCTGCACGACGCGGCCGACTTCGACGCGGGCTTCTTCGGGATCTCCCCGCGCGAGGCGCTGGCCACGGACCCCCAGCAGCGCCTCCTGCTCGAAACGTCCTGGGAGGCGTTCGAGCGGGCGGGCATCGCCCCCGACACGCTGCGCGGCAGCAGGACCGGCGTCTTCGTCGGCGTCATGTACAACGACTACGCCTCGCGCCTGCACGACCTGCCGCCGGAGCTGGAGGGCTACCTCCACAACGGCAGCGCGGCCAGCGTGGCGTCGGGCCGCGTCTCGTACACGTACGGGTTCGAGGGTCCGGCGGTGACGGTGGACACGGCGTGCTCGTCGTCGCTGGTGGCGCTGCACCTGGCGGTGCAGGCGCTGCGCTCCGGCGAGTGCGACCTGGCGCTCGCGGGCGGTGTGGCGGTGATGGCCTCGCCGTCGGGCATGGTCGCCACCTCCCGGCACCGCGCCTTCGCCCCGGACGGCCACGTCAAGGCGTACGCCGCCGCGGCGGACGGCACCAGCTGGGCGGAGGGCGTGGGGCTGCTCCTGGTGGAGCGGCTGTCGGACGCGCGGCGGCTGGGGCATCCGGTGCTGGCGGTGGTGCGGGGCTCGGCGGTGAACCAGGACGGCGCCTCCAACGGGCTGACCGCCCCGAACGGCCCCGCCCAGCAGCGCGTCATCCGACAGGCGCTGGCCACCGCGGGCCTCGCCCCGCACGACGTCGACGCGGTCGAGGGACACGGCACGGGCACCACCCTCGGCGACCCGATCGAGGCCCAGGCGCTGGTCGCCGCCTACGGCCGCGGCCGGCCCGAGGACCGGCCCCTGTGGCTCGGCTCGCTCAAGTCCAACATCGGGCACACGCAGGCCGCCGCCGGCGTAGCCGGGGTCATCAAGATGGTGCAGGCCATGCGGCACGGCGTCCTGCCGCGGACCCTGCACGTCGACGAGCCGTCACCGGACGTCGACTGGGCCTCGGGCGGTGTGCGGCTGCTGACCCGGGAGCAGCCCTGGGAGGCGGACGGACGACCGCTGCGCGCCGGCGTCTCGTCCTTCGGCGTCAGCGGCACCAACGCCCACGTCATCCTCGAACAGCCCGACGGAGCCGAGGAGCCGGTCGCGGCCCCCGCACCCGACGGGGACCGGGAGCCGGTGCCCGCCCCCGCGGCCGACGCCGGTGGGGTCCCGGCGGCGCCCGCCGAGGACGTGCCGCTGCCCTGGGTGCTCTCCGCGCGGACCCCGGCGGCCCTCTCGGCCCAGGCCGGGCGGCTGCTCGCCTTGCTGGACCCGGCGGACGGCCGGCCGCCCGCCGCCGACGTCGCGCACGCCCTGCTCACCGACCGGTCGCACTTCGAACACCGTGCGGTCGTGGTCGGCGCCGGCCGCGACGCCGTCGCCGAGGGCCTCGGCGCCCTGGTCCGGGGCGAACCGGCCGGGAACCTCGTCCGGGGCGTCGCCGCCGACGGCGTCAGGACGGTCTTCGTCTTCCCCGGCCACGGCTCGCAGTGGGCCGGGATGGCACACGGACTCCTGGACTCCGCACCGGTGTTCGCCGAGCGGATCGAGGACTGCGCGCGGGCGCTGGCGCCCCACGTCGACTGGTCGCTCCTCGACGTCCTGCGCGAGGTGCCGGGAGCGCCGACCCTGGACCGCGTCGACGTGGCCCAGCCCGCCCTGTGGGCCGTGCTCGTGGCGCTCGCGGCGCAGTGGCGGGCGTACGGGGTGGAGCCGGACGCGGTGGTCGGGCACAGCCAGGGCGAGGTCGCCGCCGCCACGGTGGCCGGCATCCTGACCCTCGAGGACGCGGCCCGGATCGTCGTGGAGCGCAGCCTGATCCTGGCCGGTCTCGTCGGCAAGGGCGGCATGGTCTCCGTCGCCCTGCCGCCCGAGGAGGTCGAGCGGCGCATCGAGGCCTGGCCGGGACGGCTCTCGGTGGCCACGGTCAACGGGCCCTCGGCCGCCGTCGTCGCGGGCGACGACTCCGCCCTGGAGGAACTGCTCGCCGAGTGCGCGGAGCGGGGCGAACGGGCCCGGCGGATCAGGGCGGCCACGGTCGCCGGTCACTCCCCGGTGATCGACGAGGCGAAGGAGGAACTCCTCGAACGGCTCGCCTTCGTCACCCCCCGCGAGGGCGACGTACCGCTCTACTCCACGGTGACCGCCAAGCTCGCCGACCCGGCGGAACTGGACGGCGCGTACTGGTACCGCAACATCCGGCAGACGGTCCGCTTCGCCCCCGTCGTCCGGGACCTGGTGGACGCGGGACACACCGTCTTCGTCGAGGTGAGCCCGCACCCGGTGCTGGCCGGCAGCATCCAGGACACCGTCGAGGCGGCGGACGCCGACGGCGTGGTGGTGACCGAGACCCTGCGGCGCGACCACGGCGGCCTCGACCGCTTCCTCGCCTCGGCCGCCGTCGTGCACGCCCGGGGTGTACCGGTGGACTGGTCCCCGGCGTTCGCGGGGCTGCGGCCGGGACGGGTGGAGCTGCCCACGTACGCGTTCCAGCGCCGCCGCTTCTGGCTGGACTCCGGGACGGCCTCCGCCGGCCCGCTCGCCCGCGAGGGCGGCGACCCGGCCGGCCTCGGCGAGGACGAGACGGGTCCCGAGCCCTCGGCCGCCCTGACGTCGCGGCTCACCGCCCTGGGGCCGGCCGAACGGGCCGAGGCGCTGCTCGACCTGGTGCGCCGGCAGACGGCCGACGTCCTGGGCCACGACGACGTCCACGAGGTGGGCGCGGACCGCGCGTTCAAGGAACTCGGCCTGGAGTCCCTGACCGCCGTCGACCTGCGCAACCGGCTCGCCACGGCCCTCGGCCGGAAACTGCCGGCCACCCTGGTCTTCGACCACCCGACCCCCGCGGCCGTCGCCGCGCATCTCGCGACGCTGCTGCCCGCCGCCGACGCGGCACACCACGGGTCCGCGCACGACGCGCTCGCCCTGCTGGAGCGGATCGCGCCCGACGTCACGCCCTCCGACCCGGACGGACTCGAACTGGTCGCCCGCCTCCGGGCGCTGGCCGCCCGCTGGGGCGACGACGCGCGGGGGACGGGCGACGGCCGCACCGACGACATCGACCTGGAGTCGGCGACCGACGACGAGCTCTTCGAACTGATGGACAGCGAGGCGTGATGCACGACGGACCGAGGACGCGGGAGGTGGCCGACGGTGGCCGATGAGGAGAAGCTGCGCCGCTATCTCAAGCGGGCGCTCGCCGAGGGCCGGGAGACGCAGCGGCGCCTGCGCGAGGTGGAGTCGGGTCTGCGCGAGCCGATCGCCGTCGTCGCCATGAGCTGCCGGCTGCCGGGCGGTGTCGCCTCGCCCGACGAGCTGTGGGAGTTGGTGGCGGCGGGCGGCGACGCCGTCGCGCCCTGGCCCGACGACCGCGGCTGGGACCTCGACGCCCTCTACGATCCCGACCCCGACCGGCCGGGCACCAGCTACGTCCGCCACGGCGGATTCCTGTACGACGCGGCCGACTTCGACGCGGAGTTCTTCGAGATCTCCCCGCGTGAGGCACTGGCGACGGATCCGCAGCAGCGGCTGCTGCTGGAGGCGTCCTGGGAGGCGTTCGAGCGGGCCGGCATCGCCCCCGACACGCTGCGCGGCAGCAGCACGGGCGTGTTCGTCGGGCTGGCGGCGCAGGACTACCACACCCGGCTCGACGAGGTGCCCGCCGAACTGGAGGGCTACCTGGGCATCGGCAACCTCGCCAGCGTGGCGTCCGGGCGTCTCTCCTACACGTACGGGTTCGAGGGTCCGGCGGTGACGGTGGACACGGCGTGCTCGTCGTCGCTGGTGGCGCTGCACCTGGCGGTGCAGGCGCTGCGGTCCGGCGAGTGCGACCTGGCGCTCGCGGGCGGCGCGACGGTGATGTCGACCCCCGCCGGGTTCGTGGCGTTCTCACGGCAGCGCGGCCTGTCGCCCGACGGGCGCTGCCGGGCGTTCGCCGCTGCGGCGGACGGGACGGGCTGGGCGGAGGGCGTGGGGCTGCTGCTGGTGGAGCGGCTGTCGGACGCGCGGCGGCTGGGGCATCCGGTGCTGGCGGTGGTGCGGGGCTCGGCGGTGAACCAGGACGGTGCCTCCAACGGGCTGACCGCCCCGAACGGCCCGGCCCAGCAGCGCGTCGTACGGCAGGCGCTGGCCAACGCGGGTCTCACCCCGCACGACGTCGACCTGGTGGAGGGGCACGGCACGGGCACGACCCTCGGCGACCCGATCGAGGTCCAGGCGCTCCAGGAGACGTACGGGCGCGGCCGGCCCGAGGACCGGCCCCTGTGGCTCGGCTCGCTCAAGTCCAACATCGGGCACACGGCGGCGGCCGCCGGCGTGGCGGGTGTCATCAAGGCGGTGCAGGCGATACGCCACCGCGTCCTGCCCCGCTCCCTCCACGTGGACGCGCCCACACCGCACGTCGAGTGGGCGGGCGGCGGCGTACGGCTGCTCGACGAGGCCCGGCCGTGGCCGGACGGCGACGGCCCCCGCCGGGCCGGTGTGTCCGCCTTCGGCGTGAGCGGCACCAACGCACACGTGATCGTCGAGCAGGCACCGCAGGAGCATGAACCGCAGGAGCACCAACCGCAGGAGCACGAACCGAAGGAGCACGGGCCGCGGCAGAACGGGCCGCAGCGCAACGAGGCGCGGCTGAACGGGCCGCAGCGCAACGAGCCGCAGGAGCACGAGCCGGAGGGGAACGGCTCCGAGGGAGGCGCCGGCCGCCCCGTCGCCGCGGCCCGTCCCGCCGCGCTGCCCTGGCTCCTCTCCGCCCGGTCGGCGGCGGCGCTGCGGGGCCAGGCGGACCGCCTGGCGGCGCTGCTGCGGGACCGCCCCGACCTCGACCCGGCCGACGTGGCCTGGTCCCTGGCCACCCGGCGGGCCACGCACGACCACCGCGCGGTCGTCGTGGCGGGCGACCGCG
Organism: Streptomyces sp. NPDC003248; assembly: GCF_055563235.1. Taxonomy (NCBI): domain Bacteria; kingdom Bacillati; phylum Actinomycetota; class Actinomycetes; order Kitasatosporales; family Streptomycetaceae; genus Streptomyces; species Streptomyces sp. NPDC003248. Next base: position 120,722 of record NZ_JBVHDT010000012.1, read on the forward strand.
ACGGCGTCCTCGACGGCCTGCGCACGCTGGCCGAGGGACAGGCGTCGGCCGCCGTGCCGCGGAGCCCCGCCGACGGCGCCCCGGCGGCCCGGGCAGGCCGGACCGCCTTCCTCTTCACCGGACAGGGCAGCCAGCGGCCCGGCATGGGACGGGAGCTGTACGAGCAGTTCCCCGCCTACGCCCGGGCGTTCGACGAGGTGGCCGCCGAGCTCGACCTGCACGGGGCGGGACACCTGGCCCACTCCGTGCGCGAGGTGGTGCTGTCCGGCGCACACGGCGACCTGCTCGACCGTACGGAGTACGCCCAGCCCGCCCTCTTCGCCGTGGAGGTCGCGCTCCTGCGGCTGCTGGAGGGCTGGGGAGTGCGGCCCGACGTGGTCGCCGGGCACTCGATCGGCTCGCTGGCCGCGGCGCACGCGGCCGGCGTGCTCACGCTCTCCGACGCCGCGTCCCTGGTGGTGGCCCGCGGACGGCTGATGCAGGCGCTGCCGGGCGGCGGCGCCATGGCCGCCGTGGAGGCCACCGAGGAGGAGGTCGCCGCGGCGCTGCGGGGCCGGGAGGAGACGGTCGCGATCGCCGCGGTCAACGGCCCCCGCTCGGTGGTCGTCTCCGGCGACGAGGAGCCCGTCGTCGCCCTCGCGGCCGGCTTCCGGGCCCAGGGCCGCAGGACGGCCCGGCTCCGGGTGAGCCACGCCTTCCACTCCCACCGCATGGAGGGAATGCTCGACGAGTTCCGCCGGACGGCCAAGGCCGTCGACCACCACGACCCGGTCCTGCCCGTGGTCTCCGACCTGACCGGCGCCCCGGCGCGGGACGGTGAGCTCGGCGCCGACCACTGGACGGAACACGCCCGCAGCCCGGTCCGCTTCCTGGACGTGGTGCGGGAGCTGCGCGCCCTCGGCGCGACCCGGTTCGTGGAGGTGGGGCCCGACGGCGTCCTCACCGCCCTGGTGGGCGACATCGTGGCCGACGACGCCTCCGGCGCGGCCCCGCCGGCCGTCCTCACCTCCGTCCTGCGGGGCGGCCGCCCCGAGGCCGTGACCCTGCTGACGGCCCTGGGCCGGCTCCACGCCGACGGCGTGCGGGTGGACTGGCCGGCGGTCTTCGAGGGACTCGACCCGCACCCGGTGGACCTCCCCACCTACGCGTTCCAGCGCCGGCGCCACTGGCTCGACGCCACCGTGACCCGCAGCACCACCGACACCCCGCTGCTCGCCGGCCCCGCCGCGCCCGCCGCCGGCCCCACCTGGGCCGAACGGCACGCGCACCTGTCCGGACCGGCGCTCGGCAGCGCGCTGATCGACCTCGTACGGACGCAGGCGTCGGCCGTCCTCGGATACCCGACGACGGAAGCGGTGCGGCCCGAGCGGCCGTTCGTCGAAGCGGGACTGGACTCCCTCTCGGCCGTCGAGCTGCGCGCCCGGCTCGCCGGCACGACCGGTCTGGCGCTCGGGGGAGCGCTCACCATCCGCTTCCCGACCCCGGCGGCCCTCGCCGGGCACCTGGCGGACCTGCTGCGCGAGCGGCCGGGGCCCGACGCACCGCGGACGGCGCAGGACGGCCCGCTCACCACCCTCTATCTGCGGCTGTGCGCCGCCCGGCAGATCACGGCCGCCACCGAGGTGATCGTGGCCTCCTCCCGGCTGCGGGACACCTTCGGCGCGGCGGACAGCCCCGGCCACGCCGTCGCACCGGTCGCCCTGGCACACGGCGCGGCCCCGACGGCGCTGGTCTGCTTCCCGGCTCTCACCGCACTGTCCGGGCCGCACGAGTACGCCCGCTTCGGCCAGGCCCTCGACGGGCTGCGGGACGTCCTCGCCGTCCCCGCACCCGGCTACGCGCCCGACAGCGCCCTGCCGGACTCGGCGGACGCCTTCGTCGCGATGCAGGCGGACGCGGTCCAACGGCTGGTGGGGGAGCGGCCGTTCGCCCTGCTGGGCCGCTCCCTGGGCGGCTGCGTCGCCCACGCCGTGACCGCCGAGCTCGAACGCCGTGGAACGCCCCCGGCGGGCCTCGTCATGGTCGACACGTACCCGATGGACACCGCCTCCCTCCCCGGCATGGAGTGGTGGATGCCCGCCATGATCAACGGAATGGTCGACCGGTTCGATGCGTTCGACCTGGGCCTGAGCGACAACGGCCTGACCACCATGGGACATTACCTGCGCACCTTCGGCCCCTGGCAGCCCCGGCCGGTCACCACTCCGACCCTCCTGCTGCGGGCGGAGGACCCGCTGCCCGGTACGCCGGCCGACCCGCCGCGCGACACCCGCGCCTTCTGGCGGCTGCCGCACACCACGGCGGACGTGCCCGGCGACCACTTCTCCGTCCTCGAAGAGCACTCGGCGACCACCGCCGCCGCCGTCGAGGAGTGGCTGGACACCCTCGGCCGGCCGGCCCCCTGACCACCGGCCCCCCTGACCACCGACACCCGCACGACGCACCGCTGACCACCGACACCCGCACGACGCACCGCACCGCACGACGTGCCGCACGACGCACCGCACGAGAGAAGAGAAGAACACCATGACCGCACCACAGCCCCTGCACCTCGCCGTCGCCCTGGACACCGTCGGCTGGCACCCCGCGGCGGGCGCCGGACCCGACGCCCCCGACGGCGACCTGTACGGCCTGGCGCACTGGACCGCACTCGTCCAGGAGGCCGAACGCGGGCTGCTGGACTTCGTGACGCTGGAGGACCCGCCCAAGCGCCCCACCGGTCACGTCGCCCACCGGCTGGACGCGCTCCTCGTCGCCGCCGCCCTGGCGTCGCGCACCGAACGCATCGGACTGGTGCCCACCGGCGTGGTCGACCGGGCCCAGCCGGCGCACATCGCGCGGGCCGTCGCCACCCTGGACCACGTCAGCGGCGGCCGGGCCGGCTGGCGCACCCAGGTGACGCCCGCGCGCCCGATCGTGATAGCCGACATCTTCACCCCCGAGGTGCAGCGGCCGATGGCCGAACTCTTCGAACGCGCCGCCGACCTGGTCCGGGTGGTGCGCGCCCTGTGGGACGGCGTCGACGACGAGAAGGCGCTGCGCGACCTCGCGCCCGGCCGCTTCGCCCCGGCCGACCCCGACCCCGGCGGCAGCTTCACCGAGATCGAGCCGCTCGGCGGAACGGCGGGCGACTGGCTCACCATCGACTCGCCCGCGCTGGCCCCCCGCGCCCCGCAGGGCCATCCGCTCGTCTTCACCCTCGCCCACATCTCCCTGCCGTACCGGTACGGAGCCCGCTCCGCCGACGTCGTGTCGGTGACGCCGCACAGCGCCGAGGAGGCGCGCGCGACCGTCGAGGAGATCCGGACCGAACAGGCCGCGGCCGGACGCGCGGACCAGAAGGTGCACGTCTTCGCCGACGTCGTGGTCTTCCTCGACAGCACCCCGGGCCGGGCCGCCGAGCGCAAGGCGCGCCTCGACGAGGCGCACGGCGCCCCCTACACCTCCGACGCGCACATCGCCGTGGGCACCCCCGCCGAGGTCGCCGACCTGCTCCTGGAGTGGCAGGGGGCAGGCCTGTCCGGGTACCGCCTGCGGCCCGGCGCGCTGCCCCACGACCTGACCGCCATCACCCGCGAACTGGTGCCCGAACTCCAGGCCCGCGGCGCGTTCCGGACCGCCTACGAGGCCGACACCCTGCGCGGGCTGCTCGGACTGCCGCTACCGCCGGCCCCCGACGCGCTCTGAGACCGGACCCCGGCACGCCGCCTCCTGCCGGAGCTCCTGCTCCGGCAGGAGCTCCTCCTCCCGCGACTGCCGCTCCGGCAGGCCCGCGGCCGCTCGTGCGGTCGGCCCCGGCTCCTCCCGGCGGTCGGGTTCGAGCAGCCACGGCGGCAGGTGCGCCCGGCCCTTGATGCGCAGTTTCCGGTAGGTGTGCGTCAGGTGCTGTTCCACCGTGCTGACGGTGATGAACAGCCGCTCGGCGATCTCGCGGTTGGACAGCCCGGCCGCGGCGAGCGCCGCCACCTGTGCCTCCGAGCTGCTGAGCACACCGGCCCGGGCCCGGGCGCCGCGCTCGTGCCCGGGAGCCGGGGCCTCACGGACCGCCAGCCGCCGGGACAGCGGGGCGAGGCCCTGCTCCTCGGCGATGTCCAGGGCCTGCCGGGCGACCATCCGGGCCCGGCCGCTCTGGCCCGCCCGGGTGTGCGCCTCGCTCAGGTCGGCCAGGACGCGGGCCAGCTCCAGCCGGTCACCGGCGGCGTCGAGCAGGTCGGCGGCCTCCCGCAGCAGGGTCGCGCGCTGCCGGGAGTCGGCCACGGAGGCGGCCGTGTGCAGCGCCATCCCCCGGGCCCGGGGCTGGCCGGCCGGAACCATGGCGAGCTGCTCGACGGCCAGCCGCCGGGCGTCGTCGGTCCTGCCGAGCCGCAGCAGGGCCGCCACCGCGTCGCCGCGCCACGGCACGAACGCGGGGAGGTCGATGTCCCACTCCCGCATGAGCCGGCCGCACCGCGTCAGGTCGTCGAGCGCGCCGTGCAGCAGGTTCACCGAGAGCCGCCACCGGCCGCGCGCCTGAAGGTACTGGATCCCGAACCGGGTCTGGAACAACTCCTCGGGCAGCGCCGACACCGGCGGCCCGCCGACGTCCCTGATCGTGCCCGTAGCGGCGGCGACCAGCTGGAGACTCGACAGCGGAGAGCCGATCAGGACCCCCCAACCGCGCAGCGACAGCAGCCCCATGGCCCGGCGGGAGCACTGCTCCGCGAGCCGTACGTCGCCCTGGCGGATCGCGATCTCGGCCCGCAGCGCCGCGAACAGCGCCTGCCACGTCGGGACGTCACGCCGGGTGGACTCCCGCAGCAGCACGTCGCACCAGCCCGCCGCGAGATCGCACCGGTCGGCGTAGACCAGCACCGACACCGCCTGGTGGACGGTGTCGAAGGTCGCGTCGTCCAGCACGGTCGTTTGCAGAGCCAGTTCGGCGCTGCGCACGGTGTCCGGGCCGGGGCCCGAACGCAGCAGCCGGTTCAGGACGCCGGCCATCCGCCCGGGTGCCCCGTCGGCGGCCCGCGCGGCCGACCGCCGCGGCCGGGTCCGGGCGGCGGGCCGGGACAGCAGGGCCGGATGGGAGGCGCGCACCCACTGCCGCGCCGCGTGGTACTCGGCGCTGGAGCGCGCGTCCAGCGTCTCCGCGGACCGTTCGAGCCGGCGCAGCGCGAGGGTGATCTCGTCGCTGCTGCCGTTCCACAGCAGCCGCCCCAGCAGCGCCACGCCCTGGCAGCCGGACAGCCGGCCCTCCCGCAGGGCGGCGATCAGCGGACGCAGCCGCCGGCAGGCGGTGTCGGGATCGGTACGGAAGTCGACGAGGCTGCGCAGCATGGTCACCGTCACCCGCTGGTCCTCGTCCGCCGAGGCCTCGCCGGCCACGTCCAGGCAGGCCTCGGCGACGGACGTGTCGTCGCGGCGCAGCGCCTCGCGCGCCGCCTCCACCGCCACGGGGAAGGCCCACGGCTCCCGGCTGTGCCGGGCCGCCACCAGGTGGACGGCGATCGCCGACGGGGGCTCCCCGGCCTCGTGCAGCAGCCGGGCCGCGTCCCGGTGCAGCGCCGCGCGCTCGCCGGCGGACATGCCGGCCAGGACGGCGGCGCGGGCGGCGGGATGGCGGTAGCGCCCGTCGTCGAGGACACCGAAGCGGTCCATCGCCTCCAGCGTCTCGTCGACCGCCGGGCGGGGCCGGGCGAGCAGCCGGGCCAGCCGGTCGCGGGAGCCCGACGCGTCCAGCACCGCGAGCGCGCGGGCCGCGTCGCGGTACCGCTCCCCGGCGCGGCGGACGCACGCGTCCACCGCCCGGCCGAACTCCTCGCCCGCGACCGGCTCCGCCGCGGACGGCCGCGGGGCCGTGTGCTCGTGGTGGTCCTCCGCGAGCGCGCGCAGCAGCAGCGGGTTCCCGCCGCTGAGCCGGTGCCACGACGCGGCCGCGGAACCGGCCGCCGGGCCGGGGCCGATCAGCCGGGTCAGCATCTCCCGTGTGCCGGCCGGGGACAGCGGTCCCACCCGCAGCCGGGTGAAGTGCCGCTGGCGCATCATGGTCGTGCGCCAGGACAGCCGGGGCCCGCTCGCCCCGGCCGCCGTGTCGCGCTCGGCCACCACCAGCAGCACGCGGTCGGTGCGCAGCAGACGCCCGACGTACGTCAGGGAGTCCAGGGAGGCCGCGTCGGCGAAGTGCAGATCGTCGACGATCACCACCAGGGGAGTCCGCTCCGACAGACCGCGCAGTAGCTGCCACTGCACCTGGCTGACCTGCGCCGGTGTCGGGCCGTGCGTCAGCAGGTCCGCGTCGCACGGCGCGATCGCGGTGCCGTCCCCGGGCAGGCGCAGCGCCCGCTCGCGGTCGGCCGGCGAGAAGTGCTGGTGCCGGAAGAGCTGGCCGACGACCCCCAGCGCGACCTTCTGCTCCGAGCAGCGGGCCGTCGCGTGCAGCACCACGGCACCGGCGGCCGCCGCCTCCTCGCCGAGGACGTGCAGGAGTTCGGTCTTCCCGGCGGCGACCGGCCCGCTGATCGCGGCCACGCCTCCTCGGCCCGCCAGACACTCGGCCAGCATCTCGCGCAGTCGCCTCACCTGGGTCTCACGTTCGACTAGAACCACAGCAGGTTCCCCATCTCCCACGTCGCGGTGGCGTTGTACGGACCTCGGACATCAACGCCGTCGGTGACGTCCAGCTCGGGGCGGAGGGAGCGAGCTGGTCAGGCCCGCTCCGGTGCGGGCGCGGCGCCCGGGAGCAGCCGGGAACGGATCAGCGCACCGATCCGGTCCTGGTGTTCGGTGAGGAAGAAGTGGCCGCCGCTGAAGGACAGCACCTCGGTGGAGCCGGCCGTGTGCCGCTCCCAGGCCCGCGCCTCGTCCGCCGTGACCTTCGGGTCGTCGGTGCCGACCAGCACGGTGACCGGGGCCTCGATCGGAGGACCCGGCCGGTGGCGGTAGCGTTCCACGGCCCGGTAGTCGCCGCGCAGCGTCGGCAGGACCATCGCGAGCAGCTCGGGATCCTCCAGCAGCGCGGGCGGTGTCCCGCCCTGCCGGACGATCTCCGCCACCAGCTCCCGGTCGGTGGCGAGGTGGAGCCGTTCGGCGCGGACGGTGGACGGCGCCCGTCTGCCGGAGGCGAAGAGCGCGGCCGGCCCCGAGCCGGTCGTGCTCCGCAGCCGCCGGGCCGTCTCGTACGCCACGAGGGCGCCCATGCTGTGCCCGAGGAAGGCGGGCGGCTCGGCCCACCAGGGCCGCAGTACGCCGGCGATCGAGGCGGCCAGGTCCTCGATGTCGCCGACCTGCGGCTCCGCCCGGCGCTCCTGGCGCCCCGGGTACTGCACGGCGAGCACCTCCACCTCGGGGTGCAGCCGCTCGGAGAGCCAGAACCAGAAGCCGGCCGATCCTCCCGCGTGCGGGAAGCACACCAGGCGCGCGGCGGCCTCCGGGGAGGGGTGGAAACGCCGGATCCACAGATCGGTGTCGAGGTCCGTCGTCATGTCCGTGATCCCTGTCCTTCCTGGTTCCGGTCGGGCCGGGGCAGTGAGGCCAGCAGCTCCCGCGTGTACGGGTGGGCCGGGCTGTCGAAGATCTGCCCGACGTCCCCGGTCTCGACCAGCAGCCCGTCCTTCATCACGATCACCCGGTCGCTGACGTGGTGGACGACGCCGAGGTCGTGCGAGATGAACAGCAGGGCCACCCCCAGCTCCCGCTGGAGCTCCGCCAGCAGGTCCAGCACCTGGGCCTGGATCGACACGTCGAGCGCGGAGACCGGCTCGTCGCACACGATCAGCCGGGGCCGGGTGGCCAGCGCCCGGGCGATCGCGACACGCTGGCGCTGCCCGCCGGACAGCTCCGACGGGCGCCGGTCCTGCACCCGGGCCGACAGGCCGACCTGGCCGAGCAGTTCGGTGACCCGCGCCGAGCGGACCCGTCCGCGCGGGACGCCCGCCCTGCCCACCGCCTCCGCGACGATGTTCCGCACACTGTGCCGGGGGTCGAAGGAGCCGAGCGGATCCTGGTGGACGACCTGGAGACGCGGACGCCGGGCCCGCCGTTCCCGCTCGGGCAGGCCGCTCCAGGGCTCGCCCTCGAACCGCACGCTCCCCTCGTCCGGCTCCACCAGGCCGAGCACGATGCGGGCCGTGGTCGTCTTGCCGGAGCCGGACTCGCCGACCAGGCCGAGCGTCTCACCGGCGGCGATCCGGAAGGACACCTCGCTGACGGCGGTCCAGGAACCGCCGCCCGGGGCCCGGAAGCGCTTGGAGACACCCCGTACGTCCAGCAGCGGCTCGCCCGGGGCGGCGGCGCCGGGTTCCCGCCCGGCGGCGGCCACGGGGCGGCGGACGGCCGGTGCCGCCGGGGGCAGCGGTGCGTCGGGGTGCCAGCAGAGCGTCAGATGCCCGTCGTCGGCCGCCGCGGCCACCGGCAGCTCGGCACGGCAGCGCGCGTCGGCCGCCGCGCACCGGGCCGCGTACGGACAGCCGCCCGGCCCCGCCGCCTCGCCCCGCGCGGGGGCCGCCACGGACAGCGCGTGCCCCTTGGAACCGAACGTCGGCACCGCCGCCAGCAGCGCCCGCGTGTAGGGGTGCCGGGGGTCCTTCAGCACGTCCCGGGCCGGCCCCTGCTCGACGACCAGCCCGCCGTACATCACCGCGACCCGGTCGGCGAGCCTGGCCACCACCGCCAGGTCGTGACTGATGAGCAGCAGCGCCGTGCCCTCGCCGACCAGACGGCCCAGCAGGTCGAGGATCTGGGCCTGCACGGTCACGTCCAGGGCCGTGGTCGGCTCGTCGGCCACGAGCAGTTCCGGCGCGCCCGACAGCGCGGACGCGATCAGGGCGCGCTGGCGCAGACCGCCCGACAACTGGTGGGGATACTCCGCGGCCCGGCGGGCGGGGTCGGGGATCCCGGCGTCGGACAGCAGGGCGAGGCTCCGCTCGCGCGCCTCGGCGCCCCGGGCGAGGCCGTGCGTGTGCAGCGTCTCCCGTATCTCGGCGCCCACCGTGCGCAGCGGGTCCAGGGAGACCAGCGCGTCCTGGAGGACCAGGCCGATCCGGCGCCCCCGTACGGCACGCCACTCGCGCTCCGACAGGGCGGTCAGGTCGACGCCGTCGAAGTCGAGCCGCCGGGCCGCCACCGTGGCGTGCGCCCCGGTCAGCCCGAGCAGCGTGCGGGCCGTGACGCTCTTGCCCGACCCGGACTCGCCGACCACGGCGAGGCACTCGCCCCGGCCGAGGGTGAACGACACGTCCCGCACGGCACGGACCTGCCCGCCCCGCCGGAAGGTGACGTCGAGGCCCTCGACGCTGAGCAGCGGCGACTGGGTGGCGTTCATCGGGCGGTCCTCCGGGTGAAGCGCTGCTGGGCGTGGCGGCCGACCACGTTCACGGCGATGACGGTCGTGGTGACGGCGGCGCCCGGGAACACCCCGATCCACCACGCCGTCTGAAGGAAGTCCCGCCCGGCGGAGAGCAGCGCCCCCCACTCGGGCGAGGGCGCGGCGGGGCCGAGGCCCAGGAAGCTCAGCCCGGAGGCCGAGATCAGTGCCGTACCGAACCCGACGGTCGCCAGGGTCAGCAGGGGAGCGAGGGCGTTCGGCAGGATGTGCCGCAGCACGATCCGCCGGCGCGGCAGGCCGAGGGCCACCGCCGACTCGACGTACCCGGAGCGGCGCACCACCATGGCCTCCGCGCGGACCAGACGGGCGTAGCCGGGGACGAAGGCGATGCCGATGGCGGTCATCACGTTGACGGTGCCCGAGCCCAGCACGGTGACGACCAGCAGGGCCAGCAGCAGGGCGGGCAGGGCCAGCAGGATGTCGGCCAGCCGCATCAGCAGCTGGTCGGCGACGCGTCCGCCCAGCGCCGCCGCCAGGCCGAAGGCGGCGCCCGCGACGACCGAGACGACGGTGGAACCGAAGCCCAGCAGCAGCGACGGCCGGGCGCCGTAGAGGATCCGGGTGAACAGGTCGCGGCCCAGTTGGTCGGTGCCGAGCCAGTGCGCGGAACCGGGTCCCTGGAGCGCGGCGAGCGGGTCGGTCGCCGAGGGCGAGACGCTCGTGAACAGACCCGGTGCCACCGCGACGAGCACGATGACCAGCAGCAGGGCGCCCGCGAGCACGACGGTCACGGGAACGGACGACAGCGGTCCGGCCCACCGCCGCCGCACCCGGGCGGGTGCGGCGACGGCGGAGCCGGTGCCGAGATCGGGGAGGAGGGAACTGGCCATGGATCAGGCGCTCCTGAGCCGCGGGTCGATGACGGGGTACAACAGCTCCACGACGGTGGAGATCACGACGAAGACGAAGGCCGAGAGCAGCACCACGCCGATCACGACCGGCATGTCCTTGGCGGTCACCGCCTGGAGGACGAGCGAGCCGATGCCGGGCCGCCCGAACACCGTCTCCACCAGCACGGCGCCGCCGATGAGGGAACCGGTGAGCCACCCCGCCAGCGTGAGCAGCGGCACGGCGGAGTGGCGCAGCGCGTGCCGCAGCCGTACCGCCGTCCGGCCGACGCCGCGGGAGCGGGCGGTGACCACGAACGGCTGCTCCAGGGCGGTTTCGAGTCCCTCGCGCAGCACCTGCGCCATCACGCCGGTGAGCGGCAGCGCCAGCGTGACGGCGGGCAGGACCAGCGAGGCGAAGCCGTCCGCCCCGGCCACCGGGAAGACCGTGAACCGGAAGGAGAAGACGGTCAGCAGCACGATCCCCACCCAGTAGGACGGGGTGGAGGCCGCGACCAGCTCCCACACCGAGGCGACCGCGCGCAGCGCGGGCCGGCGGCCGGCCGTCGCCACCGTGGAGAGCACCGCGAGGACGACGGCCAGGACCAGCGCGGCCAGGGCCAGCTGCACGGTCGGCACCAGCTGGTCGCCGATCAACGACCACACCGGCCGCTGGAGCTGGTACGACTCCCCGAGGTCGCCCCGCAGGAGCCGGCCCAGGTAGTGCAGGTACTGCTCCGCGACGGGCCGGTCGAAGCCGTACTCCCGGCGGATCTCGGCCCGCACCTCGGGGGAGCCGGCGTTGGACGGGCCCAGCAGTACGGACACCGGATCGCCGGGGATGAGCCGGAGGGCGAGGAAGGCCAGGGTCGCGGCCCCCGCCAGCACGGCCACCGCCGAGCCCAGCCGCCGGGCGACCGCGCGGGCGAGGGCCGTCGCCGGGGCCGCCGTCACGCCGAGCCCAGCCAGGTGTCGTAGTACGTCAGCCAGTTGCTGGCGTCGAACGTCAGCCCCTTCACGGTCTTGGCGTGCCCGACCAGGGAGACCTGCGTGTAGAGCGGGACGACGACCGCCAGGTCGATGGCCCGCTGCTGCACCTTGGGGTAGACGTCCGCGTGGACCTTCGCGTCCAGTGTGGCCCGGCCCTCGTCCGTCCACCGGTCGAAGTCGGCGTCGGTGAGGAACGTGGCGTTGATGCCGCCCTTCGCCGGAGCGCTCCCGGAGTTGAGGAACAGCCACAGCACGTCCGGGCTGAACCGGGGCCAGCTGAGGTCGATGGCGTTCGCCTTGCCGCCGTACACCTGGGTGTTGTAGGTGCCGAGGTCGAGGCTGGGGCGCTTGACCTCGATGCCGATCTTCTTCAGGTCCGCCTGGATGGCCTGGCCGAGGACGTCGCGTCCCTCACGGGTCGCCTGGATCGACAGCTGCGGCCAGGTCACCGTGAGCCGCTTGCCGTCCTTGGTCCGGTAGCCCTGCGCGTCCCGGCCGGTCCAGCCCGCTTCGTCCAGCAGCTTCGCGGACTCCTCGGGGTCGTAGGGCCAGCTGTCCTCCAGGGTCTTGTCGTAGTAGGGGGTGGTGGGGCTGATCGGGCTCCAGGCCCGCGGGTACTGCCCGAAGGTGACCGTCTTCACGTCCTGGTCGATGTCGATCCCGCGCTGGACCGCCTTGCGTACCCGCTGGTCGTCGAGCGGGGCCAGTGAGCTGTTGAGCCAGAGGTTGTAGTTGCCGCCGGGGGCCTGCCGGGAGATGAGCGACAGGCTGGGCGTCGCCTTGACCGTGGTGACGTTCTGCGGCGGTATGGCCTTCGCCACCTGCACCTGGCCGCTCGTCAGCGCGCCCGAGCGCACCGAGGCCGTGGACAGGAAGCGGACGACGAGCTTGTCGAGGTAGGCGGGCCCGGTGTGCGCGGCGGTCGCGGGCCCCCAGTCGTACTTCGGGTTGCGGGTCAGCACGGCCGACTGGCCCTTGGTGTAGCTGGTGAAGACGAAGGGCCCGCTGCCCACGTCGGCGGGACCGCCCGCGGCGAGTTTGCCCGCGTTCGCCGTGAGCGCCTTGGGCGAGTAGAAGCCCAGGTAGGTGGTGCTGGCGGCCTGGAGGAAGGGGGCGAACGGCTTGGAGAAGGTGACCTTGGCCGTGTGCGCGTCGACGACCTCGGTGCCCGTGTAGGGGCCCAGGAGGCTGATCGCGTACAGCGACTTGGTGGACTTGGCGACGATGTGGTCGAAGTTGGCCTTCACCGCGGACGCGTCGAAGCGGGTGCCGTCGCTGAAGGTCACGTCGGTGCGCAGGTGGAAGGTGTAGCTCTTGTAGTCGTCCGCCACCTCCCACTTGGTGGCCAGCCAGGGGTGGAACTTTCCGTCGGCGTCCTGGGAGACCAGCGAGTCGAACACCTGGCGCTGGATCTCGGCGGTGACGTCCTGGGTGCTGGCGTGGATGTCCCAGGAGACCGGTTCGGTGTCGACGGCGGCGGTGAGGGTCCCGCCCCGGACCGGTGTGTCCGAGGCCGCCTTGCCGGTGTCGCCACCGGACGAGCAGGCGGTGAGCAGGAGGAGACCGCTCACGGTCGCCGCGAGGAGACGGCTGAGCGCGGACAGGGACGGGCGCATGGTGGAACCCCCGGCGTGAGTGGGTCTGAGAAGAGGGGACGGCGAGGCGGGAGACGCGGGGCCGGCGGACGGTGTGCCGCCGGGGGACCCGTCCCCCGGCGGAACCCGCCGGGGGACGGACCGGGACCGGGTCGGCTCAGTCATCGGGTGCCTCCGCCGCGAGGGCCGTCGCACCGACGACCGGCAGGATGGCGTCCTCGCCCGGCGCGTGGACCCCCACCGACTGGATGTCACGGAAGTGCCGTTCCAGTGGGCTGTCCTGGGCCAGCCCGGGGTTGCCGAGCAGCTGCACCGCCGTCCGGACGGCGGTGGTGAGATGACGGACGACCACGACCTTGGCGGCCAGGGCGTCGACACCGCGGACGGGATCGCCCCGGTCCACCCGCTCCGCGACGGAGAAGATCAGCTGCTCGGCGCTGGAGAGCAGGGTCTCGATCTCGCCCGCCGTGCGCTGGAAGCGGTCCGTCGTGGCCAGGGGGCGCCCCAGCGCGGCGGGCGTCCGCGTGTGGGCGAAGGTGTGCACGTGGCTCTGCGCCGCGCGCGCCACCCCCAGGTAGAGGGAGGAGGAGAGCAGGAGCATGATGCTGCCGGGCAGTGTGCCCGGGGCGGGATCGGCGCCGGGAGGGGCGAGTTCGTGCACGTACTCCGCGGGGATCTCGACGTCCGTGAACACCACCTCGTGGCTGCCGGTCGCGCGCATGCCCAACTGCCGCCAGGTGGGCACGATGTCGATGCCGGGTGTGCCGGCGGGGACGATGAAGTTGCCCACCCGTGGTGACGGCTCGTCCGTGGCCGCCCAGACCAGGAAGTAGCTGAGTCCCTCGGCGCCGGTGACGTACCGCTTCCTGCCCCGGATCGACCAGCCGTTCGCGGTCCGCCGGGCGGTGGTCGCCGGCAGCGGGCCCCGGGTGGACGAGCCCATCTCCGGCTCCGCCCGCGCGTGGTTGAGCAGGGTCGGCCGCTCGGCCGACTCGGCCAGCACCCGCGCGTACAGCTCCTGCGGCCAGGGGCTGCGGGTCTGCAGGAGGTGGGGGACGATGGTCATCCCGGAGATCAGCGCGGTCGACGGGTCACCGCGGCCGAGCGCCAGCAGGATGCGGGCGACATCGGTGAAGCCCGCCCCGGGACCGCCGTAGCGGGGGTCCACTCCCGCGGTCAACAGCCCTGCCTCGTGGACCACTTGGATCGACGTGTGCGGGAAGGCGCCGGTGCGGTCGTGTTCGGCCGCGGTCGCCGCGAGCGCCGCGCTCACCTCGTCCAGGCGGCCGAGGTCAGCGGGTAACAGCCGGCTTTCGGTCGCGGAGCTCATGAGGCCCGCTCCGGGGCGGGGCGGGACAGGGCGGTGGCCATGGGCATGTGCGTGTCCTTGGGATCGGGTGACGGTCCGGCCATGTGGGGTGAGCGGAGCGGGGGCGGCGATACGGCACACCGGACGTGCGGAACCGACGGGTCGCGGCGGACCCGGTCGACCGGCGACCGTGGGGGGTGGTGGAGGACCGTGTCAGAGGGTGCGGGCAGTCGCCCGCGGTCCGGCCTGCGGGCCCGTGTTCACCGGAGTGCGGCGGCAGGACGGGCGTGCGGGATCAACGACAGCTGGTCGACTTGATCCGGCCGAAGTCCACGACGCGGCACTGCGTCAGACGAGGCGTCAGGCGATCGCTCGGGCCATGGCCGAAGCCGCCGGCCGGGGGCCGGCCGAACTCGGTCACAGTCACAGGCCAGAACATGCCACTGAGCATGCAGGACACGGGCACGCCGCGTCCAATGCCGATTCGCGATCAAGGCTGATCGCGCACACCGATCGGTGCCCGGCCCGGGCGCGGGAGCCGGGGGCCGTGCCGGGCTCGGTGCCCGGCCCCCCCTCGGAGGCGGCCCGGACGGGTGACGTTCCTCCGGCGCACCCCTCACGACCTGCGGGTGTCCGCCGCCCGTCGGCCGGTCGTCCCGTCCGTCGCCGGCCGCCTCCACGGCCGGGGGCGGCGCGCGCCCCACCGTCCCAACGGCCCGGGCCGCTGCACCCCGGGGGCGTTCCCGGTTCCGCGCCACGGACGTGTTCCCTGTTTCGATCTTCCCGGTCCGTACGCGGATGCGTGGTCGCCCGGCGGGGGAGCGGGGCACGTCCAGGACAGCAGCGCCCGCCGGCGGGACGGTCGGAGGGCGGTCGTGGGACGGCCGAGGGTGGCCGTATGCTCACCTCAGGACCGGTCCGTATCGGACGATCTTCGGCGCGGCCCGGGAACACCGGGCGTGGCCGGGGCGTTGTGACGGACGACGAGATGTGTGAGGCGCCCCCGCGCGCCCGACCGAGGGAGGTGACCGACGTGGCCCGCAGAGCCCACGCCGTACACCTCTACTCCCGGCCCCACATCGACCTCCAGCGCGTGGCCGGCGCGCTCTGTCGTTCCTGACACGCCCGCTCCGGCCGCCGGCCGGGCGACCCGTCGGCTCGTCGCGCTCTCCGCCCGTGTGCCCGCGTACGGGGCCGACGTCTTTTCCCGCGGACCTCCGGGACGTTTCCCGGACCCTTCAGGAAGGCACCCCCGTGTCCTCGACTCCTCCTTCTCCCCTGCACCTCGCCGTGGCCTTGGACGGCACCGGCTGGCACCCCGCCTCCTGGCGCGATCCGGTGGCCAGGCCCCGTGAGCTGTTCACCGCCGGGTACTGGGCCGATCTCGTCGCCGAGGCCGAGCACGGCCTGCTGGACTTCGTCACCATCGAGGACGGCCTCGGCCCGCAGTCCTCCCACTTCCTGGACCCGGACGACCGCACCGACCAGGTCCGCGGCCGCCTCGACGCCGTCCTGATCGCCTCCCGCGTCGCCCCGCTCACCCGGCACATAGGCCTGGTGCCGACGGTGGTGTCCACCCACACCGAGCCGTTCCACATCTCCAAGGCGATCGCCACCCTCGACTACGTGAGCACCGGCCGCGCGGGCCTGCGCGTCCAGATCACCGCCCGCCCCACCGAGGCCGCCCACTTCGGCCGCCGCTCGATCCCCCGCATCGAGTCCTACGACGGCCCGGCCACGCTCGACCTGGTGGCCGACCTGTTCGACGAGGCCGCCGACTACGTCGAGGCCGTGCGCCGGCTGTGGGACAGCTGGGAGGACGACGCGGAGATCCGGGACGTGGCCACGGGCCGCTTCATCGACCGCGACAAGCTCCACTACATCGACTTCGAGGGCCGGCACTTCAGCGTCAAGGGCCCCTCCATCACACCGCGCCCGCCACAGGGCCAGCCCCTGGTCACCGCCCTCGGCCACGACACCGTGCCCTACCGTCTGGTGGCCCGCGCCGCCGACGTCGGCTACGTCACCCCCCACGACGCCGACCAGGCCCGCGCCATCGTCGCCGAGATCCGTGCCGAGCAGGAGACGGCCGGGCGCGCCGCCGAACCGCTGCACGTCTTCGCCGACCTGGTCGTCTTCCTCGCCGACGACCCGGCCGAGGCCGCCGCCCGCCGGGACCGCCTCGACGCCCTGGCCGGCGAGGAGTACACCAGCGACGCCCGCGTCTTCACCGGCACACCCGCCCAACTCGCCGATCTGCTCCAGGAGTACCAGGCCGCCGGACTGACCGGCTTCCGGCTGCGCCCCGCCGTCGCCGGCCACGACCTCCCGGCGATCACCCGGGGCCTGGTCCCCGAACTCCAGCGCCGCGACGCCTTCCGCCGCGCCTACGAGGCCGACACCCTGCGCGGGCTGCTCGGCCTGGCCCGCCCCGCCAACCGCTACGCCGCCGCCTGAGCGGGAGGGAGAAACCGAATGAGCAAGCCCCTGAAGCAGATCCACCTGGCCGCCCACTTCCCCGGCGTCAACAACACCACCGTGTGGAGCGACCCGAAGGCCGGCAGCCACATCGAGTTCAGCTCCTTCGCCCACTTCGCCCGCACCGCCGAACGCGCCAAGTTCGACTTCCTCTTCCTCGCCGAGGGCCTGCGCCTGCGCGAACAGGGCGGCAAGATCTACGACCTGGACGTCGTCGGCCGCCCCGACACCTTCACCGTCCTCGCCGCGCTCGCCGCCGTCACCGACCACCTCGGCCTCACCGGCACCATCAACTCCACCTTCAACGAGCCCTACGAGGTGGCCCGCCAGTTCGCCAGCCTCGACCACCTCTCCGGCGGCCGCTCCGCCTGGAACGTCGTCACCTCCTGGGACGGCTTCACCGGGGAGAACTTCCGCCGCGGCGGCTTCCTCCCGCAGGAGGAACGCTACTCGCGGGCCAAGGAGTTCCTCGCCACGGCGAACGAACTCTTCGACTCCTGGAAGGGCGACGAGATCGTCGCCGACCCGGCCACCGGCACCTTCCTGAGCGACGCCAAGGCCGGCGCCTTCGTCCACGAAGGACGGCACTTCGACATCCACGGCCGCTTCAACGTCCCGCGCAGCCCCCAGGGACGCCCGGTGATCTTCCAGGCCGGCGACTCCGACGAGGGCCGCGAGTTCGCCGCCGCCGGCGCCGACGCCATCTTCAGCCGCTACGCCGCTCTCGACACGGGCCAGGCCTTCTACACGGACGTCAAGAACCGCCTCGCCAAGTACGGCCGCCGCAAGGACCAGTTGCTCATCCTGCCCGCCGCGAGCTTCGTCCTCGCCGACACCGACGCCGAGGCGGAGGAACGGGCCAAGGAGGTGCGCCGCCTCCAGGTGAGCGGGGCCACCGCCCTCAAGCACCTGGAGTTCGTCTGGAACCGGGACCTGTCGTCGTACGACCCCGACGGCCCGCTCCCCGACATCGACCCCCTGGTGAGCGAGGAGCACATCTCGCGCGGACGGGCCCAGGTGCGCATGTACCGGGACCCGCTGGCCACAGCCCGCGAATGGCGGGAACTGGCCGCCGCCCACAACTGGTCGATCCGCGACCTGGTCATCGAGACCGGCAACCGCCAGACCTTCGTCGGCTCCCCCGGGACCGTCGCCCGGACCATCGACGACTACGTCCAGGCCGACGCCGCCGACGGCTTCATCCTCGTCCCGCACATCACACCCACCGGCCTCGACGAGTTCGCCGACAAGGTCGTCCCGCTGCTCCAGGAGAAGGGCGTCTTCCGCACCGAGTACGAGGGCAGCACCCTGCGCGACCACCTCGGGCTCGCCCACCCCGACGACGTGTCGGGCACCGAGCGGGCCGCGTCGTGAAGTTCCTTGCCATCACCCTGATCGTGCACCGTCCGGACCCGGTCACCGGCGTACGGAAGTCCACCCAGGACCGCTTCCGCGAAGTGCTCGACAACGCGCTGCTCGCCGAGGAACTCGGCTTCGACGGCTTCGGCGTGGGCGAGCGGCACGAGCGGCCGTTCATCTCCTCCTCGCCGACCGTCGTCCTCAGCCACGTCGCCGCCCTGACCCGGCGCATCCGGCTGTTCACCGCCGTGACCACCCTCAGCCTCCTGGACCCGGTCCGCGCCTACGAGGACTACGCCACCCTCGACCACCTCTCCGGCGGCCGGCTCGACCTGATCATCGGCAAGGGCAACGGCGCCGCCCAGCGCGAGCTGTTCCACGTCACGCCCGAGGACCAGTGGGAGCGCAACGCCGAGAGCTACGAGGTGTTCCGGCGGATCTGGCGGCAGGACAAGGTCACCGCGGCCACCCGCTTCCGCCCCGAACTGACGGACGCGGAGGTGTGGCCGCGGCCGTACCAGCAGCCCGTACGGGTCTGGCACGGCAGCGCCACCAGCAAGGAGTCGGTGGACCTGGCCGCCCGCTACGGCGACCCGCTGTTCTCGGCGAACGTCACCCATCCCATCGAGCCGTACGCCGAGTTGATCCGTCACTACCGCGAGCGCTGGGAGCACTACGGCCACGACCCGGCCGGCATCGCCGTCGGCGCCGGAACGGCGGGGCTGTACGTGGCCCGCACCTCCCAGGAGGCCCTGGCCGCCTACCGGCCCGTCTTCGAGGGCAACCTCGCCTTCCAGAGACAGGCCGGCCTCCCGGTCGTCTTCGAGACCCTGGAGGACTTCGTGGAGCGCAGCTCGGCCCTGATCGGCAGCCCCCAGCAGGTCATCGACAAGGTGCACCGCTACCACGAGCGGTTCGGCCACACGGTGGTGCACCTGCACGCGGACGCGGGCGGGCTCACCGACACCCGGCACCGCGACTCGCTGGAGCTGTTCCAGTCGGCGGTCGCCCCGGTGCTGCGCAAGGACATCCCGGACCCGCCGTTCGCGTGGGGACCCGTACTCCCGGAGGCGGCACATGTCTGACATCCCCCTCGGCGTCCTCGACCTGGTACCGATACCGTCCGGGTCCACCGCGCGCGACGCGCTGCGCAACTCCGTCGACCTGGCCCAGCGGACCGAACGCCTCGGATACGCCCGCTACTGGTTCGCCGAGCACCACCTCAACCCCGGCGTCGCGGGCACCTCCCCGGCGGTCGTCCTGGCCCTCACCGCCTCCGCCACCTCCACCATCCGGCTCGGCTCCGGAGCCGTGCAGCTCGGCCATCGCACCGCGCTGTCCACGGTGGAGGAGTTCGGCCTGCTCGACGCCCTGCACCCGGGCCGCTTCGACCTGGGTCTCGGGCGCTCGGGCGGCGGCCCGCCGGCGGAGCGGGCGACCGTGCCCACGGCCACCCCGGTCGTCGACGGCCGTGCCCCGAACGGCCTGGTCATCCCGCCCCGCTTCTCCTTCGAGCGCCTCCTCGGCTCGCCCCGCATCGCCCTGCACCGCAAGCTGCTCCTGCTTCCGGGCGCCGCATCGCAGGACTACGCCGAGCAGATCGACGACATCCTCGCCCTGCTGGCCGGCACCTACCGCTCCCCGGAGGGCGTCGAGGCCCGTGCCGTGCCGGGGGAGGGGGCGGACGTCGAGCTGTGGATCCTCGGCAGCAGCGGCGGACAGAGCGCCGAGGTCGCGGGCGCCCGGGGCCTGCGCTTCGCCGCCAACTACCACGTCAGCCCCGCCACCGTCCTGGAGGCGGTGGACGGCTACCGGTCCTTCTTCCAGCCCTCCGACGTCCTCGACAAGCCCTACGTGAGCGTCTCCGCGGACGTGGTCGTCGCCGAGGACGACACCACCGCCCGCGAACTCGCCGCCGGGTACGGCCCGTGGGTCCGCAGCATCCGCACCGCCGAGGGCGCGATCGAGTTCCCGACCCCGGAGGAAGCACGCGCCCACACCTGGAGCGAGGAGGACCGCGAACTGGTCCAGGACCGCCTCGACACCCAGTTCGTCGGCTCGCCCGGCCGGGTGGCCGATCGGCTGGAACAGCTCCAGGAGGCCACGGGCGCGGACGAGTTGCTCATCACGACCATCACCCACGACCACGCGGACCGGGTCCGCTCCTACCGGCTGCTCGCCGAGGAGTGGCGCCGCAGAGGCCACTCCGCACCGCCGGGCTGATATCCCGCCACGGGGTCTCCCCGCGAGCACCCCGGCCGTGCGGACGCCCGCCTGCCGACAGCCTCTCGGCAGGCGGCCGTCGGCAGGCGGCGCGGAGGTCAGGGGGTGGGCCGGGCGCCGACCGCCGTGTGCTCGTCGGCGGTCATGTGCTGCGGCGTCGCGTCGAGTCCGGCCCGCAGCGCGTCCCTGAGCCGGGTGAGGCGGTCGATCTCCGCGTCGAGGACGGCGATGCGCCGCCGTACCACCGTCGTACCGACGATGGCCGGTTCACCGGGTGCCGGGGGCCGGCAGCGGCGGGGCTCGCGGGTGGCGAGCAGCGGGAGGCGGTCGGCGATGCCGGCCAGGTCCTCGACGGTGAGGCCGAGGGCCAGGAGGTGCCGGATGCCGCGCAGGACGGCGAGGTCGTCCGGGGTGTAGTCGCGCTGGCCGGCCCTGGTGCGGCGCGGCGGCGGCAGCAGTCCGCGCTGCTCGTAGAAGCGCAGTGCCCTCGGTGTCGCGCCGACCGCCGCCGCGGCGTCCCCGATCCGCATGGTGCGTCCCCTCCCGCCCTCGTGGCCCGGCTCGTCAGCCGTGTCCCGGGAGGTCGACGACGACCGTGCCGAAGATCCGTCCCCCGGTCAGTTCCTGCAACGCCCGCGGTGCCTGTTCCATGCCCTCGAAACGCGTCAGCGGCAGCCGGATCCGGCCGGACCGCAGCCAGCCGTCGAGCCGGCGGGTCCACTCCGCCTCCACCTCGGGGTGGTCGATGGCGGTGTACCCCCGCACGGACACGCCCTTGACTATCAGACGGAAGGTGTCGATCCGCGCGGGTGCCGTGGCACCGGGGCCCCGGGCGGCGAGTTGCCCGGAGAGCGCGCCCACCAGCGCGAACCGCGCGCCCTGCCGGGCGGCGTCCACGGCCGCGCCGAGCTGGACGCCGCCGACGTTGTCGAGGAGGACGTCGATGCCGTCCGGCGCGGCCTCGGCGAGCTGCGCGGAGAACGCGCGGCGGGCGTCGTCGTCCGTGCCGTCCCGCCGCTCGCGCCACGATCCGCCGGTCAGCACGGCGTCGTAGCCCAGTTCGGAGGTGAGGCGCTCGGCCTTGTGCGGGGAGCCGGTGGTGCCGACGACCCGGGCGGCGCCGAGCAGCCGGGCGATCTGGCCGGCCAGGGAGCCCACCCCGCCCGCGGCCCCGGTGACCAGGACGACGTCCCCCTCCCGTACGCCCGCGAGCCGGGTCAGCGCCCCGTAGGCGGCGGAGCCCGAGGTGAGATGGGCGGCGGGCTCGGGCAGGGCCGGGTCGACCGGGGCGCACCGGACCGCGGGGACGAGGGCGTACTCGCGCCAGCCGAGCAGATGCCTCACCAGGTCGCCGGGGCGCAGCGGGCTGCCGGGCGGTGCGGCGACGACCTCGCCCACGGCCGGCCCGAACAGCGTGTCCCCGGGGCGCAGCCCCGGCACCGGCGTGTCCTCGGCGGCGCCGCCGAGCAGGGTGCGCAGGCCGCCGAAGACCTGGAAGTGCCGGTTGCGGACCAGGACCTGACCCGGCGCCGGGGCGGGCAGTGGCGTCTCGACGACGGTGAAGTGCGCCGGTTCGGGCAGCCCCTCGGGTACGGCGGCGAGCCGCACTTCCCGGCTGGTGCGGGGCAGAACCGTGGTCATGGGCGGCCTCCTGGGCGGGCGCGGTGGGCGGACCCGGTGGCGGCGCGCGCACCGGGCCGTGGCCGGACGGCGGCCGCGAGCCCGGGCGGGTGCGCGCCCGCCGGGCGGTGCGCCGACGCTAATCCCTGACCCTTGGGTCAGGGGCAAGCCCGGGCTCCGCCGGGCGCGGGGGTGTGCCGGTCCGCCGCCGTGCCCCTGCCGCCGTGCTGTCGTCGGCCGGGCCGTGCTCAGCGCGGTGACGGACGGTCCGACGCGGCGGGACCCTCGACACGGGCGAGCCAGGAGGTCAGGAGGGTTTCGAGCGCCGTGGCCTCCTCGGGGCGCAGGGCGCTCAGCAGCCGGTGCTCGTTGTGGATGTGGTCGGTGAAGGCACGGTCGAACAGGTCCCGTCCGGCGGCGGTCAGCGCGACCACACGCCCCCGGCCGTCGTCCGTGGCGCGCCGCCGGGTGACCAGCCCCGCCCGCTCCAGCCGGTCGATCCTCTTCGTCATGGCGCCGGTGGTGACCATGGTGTGGGCCGCCAGTTCGCCAGGCGCCCGCTCATAGGGCGCACCGGCCCGGCGCAGCGCCGCCAGCACGTCGAACTCGCCCTCGCCGAGGCCGTACCGGCGGTAGACGACGCACAGTTCCTGCGTCAGCAGTGCGGCCAGCCGGTGGAGCCGGCCGATGACGGCCTGCGGGGCGACGTCGAGGTCGGGCCGCTCGCGCCGCCAGGCGGCCTGGATCCGAGCGACGTGGTCCGGGGCCGGGGCGGCCCCCGCACGGGCCTTCCCGTCTCCCGCGCGGGCCTCCCCGTCCTCCGCGCGGGCCTCCCCGTCCTCCGCCGCACCGTCCGGCGCACGCCCGTCCTCGGGTCCCATCGAGAGATCTTCCACGGAAGCCACTATAAAGTAACTTCCTAGGAAGCTATATTCGCTTCCGTGGAAGCTTCTTTTCGCTGGATCGGTGTGACCGCCGTGGCGCCGGTCGCCTGGGGGGCCAACTACTACGTCACCCGCGCCTTCCTGCCCGCCGACCAGCCGCTCTGGGGCGCCGCGCTGCGCGCGCTGCCCGCCGGCGTCCTGCTGCTCGCCGTCGCGCGGGAACGCCCGCGGGGTGGGTGGTGGTGGCGGTCGGCCGTGCTGGGGGTGCTGAACACGAGCGCCTTCTTCGTCCTCGTGTACGTCGCCTCGCAGTCGCTGGCCACGAGCACCGCCTCCATGGTCATGGCGCTGTCGCCGGTGGTGCTGACCCTGGGCGCCTGGGCCCTCCTGGGCGAACGGCCCCGGGTGACGCACCTGGTCGCGGCGGGGGCCGGGCTGGCGGGCGTCGTGCTGATGCTCGGCGGTCCCGGCGGGCAGGTGAGGCCGGCCGGTGTGGTCGCCTCCGTGGCGGCCATGCTGGTCTCCGCGGCCGGGTTCCTGCTGAGCAAGCGGTGGGACACCGGTCCCGGCGTGCCGGCCGTCACGGCCTGGCAGCTCACGGTCGGCGGTGTGATCCTCCTGGCCGTCGCCGGGGCGGTGGAGGGGGCGCCTCCCGTGGTCGACGGCGCCGCGGTGGCGGCTTTCGCCTACACCTCGGTGGTGGCGACCGCCCTCGCCTTCCTCGCCTGGTTCGCCGGCCTGCGCCGGCTCCCGGCCGGCACCGTGGGCCTGATCGGCCTGCTCAACCCGGTCACCGGTGTCCTGCTCGGCACCACCCTGGCCGGCGAGGGCCTGAGCTTCGCGCAGGCGGCCGGGATGGCGCTGGTCGTCGCCGCGGTCGTGGGAGGCCGACGCACCGCGGCCGACGGGCCGCCGTCCGGGGGGCGGCGCGGCGGACCGTCGGCCGCGGACCCGTGCGGCGGCGGCCCGCCGGCCGAGGAGTCGTCCGGCGGCGGCCTGCCGGCCGAGGAGTCGTCCGGCGGCAGTCCGCTGGCAGAGGAGCCGCCTGACGGCAGTTCGCCGGCCGAGGAGCCGGCAGAGGAGCCGTCCGGCAGCGGCCCGCCGGCCGAAGTGCCGTCCGGCGGCGGCCCGCCCGTGGACAGCGCCACTGCGGCGCCCCGCCCCGCGGTGCGGGACACGCGCTCACGCAGGCCCGGGGGCTGACCCCGCACTGCCTCCGCCCGTGCCCGTCGGGGAAGCGGATCGCCGATCCCGCTGTCAGCCGGTCCCGCTGAGGGAAACAATGTTCCGCGTCCACTCGAGGCCCTCGCGGAAGGCGGCGTGATGATGTCGGCTGTTCTCGTCTGTGTCGGAGTCGTGCAACTCGGCCTGGTCCTGGTCGCGATCGCGTCGGGCGGGGCCGCCGGACGCTGGACCGGCGTGCTGGGCTGCGCCCTCGCCTACGACTCCCTCGTGGTGGGGCTGGGGGCGGCGGTGGGGGAGGGTGCCCTGCTCGAAGGGCTCAACGAGGGCCGCTTCGTCGCGCACGCCCTCCTCACCCCCCTGGCCGTCGTCTGCGGAGCCCTGCTGGCGGGCGCCGGACGTCGGGCGAGGGCGGCGGCCTGGGCGGCGGCCCTGGCGTTGGCCGCCGTGGGCGCGGCCACCGGCCTGCCGGGGCTCGACCTGGAGCCGCGGCGCTGGGCCGGCACCCTGCGGTACGTGGAAGCGGGCGGCCACGGCGCCCCGGTGGCGGCCGTGCTCGCCATGCTCGTCCTGCTCGGCGTCGGAGCGGCCGTCTGGGTGCGGCGCTCCGTGCCGTGGATCGCGCTCGGCGCCCTCGCCGTCTTCGTGGCCTCCGCGCTCGCGGCCGTCGCGCCCCCGCTCGGCAACCTCGGTGAGGCGCTGATGCTCGCGGGGATGGTCGCCGCCCTGCGGGACGGCCGGACGAGCCGGGCGGAGCCGGCCGTGCCGCAGGCGCCGCCGCGGACGGGGTGACCGTCGTGGTGCTGCCGGGGGGCTGGTGACCGCCGTGGTGCTGCCGCGGACCGGGTGACCGCCGTGGTGCTGCCGCGGACCGGCTGGCGGTCATGGTGCCGGCGTGGGCCGGGTGGCGGCCGGTCTTGTCAGGGGGTCGCTTTTCTGCTCTCTTAGGGAAACGCTGTTTCCCTCACATCAGCCGAGAAGGTGGTCCCCGTGTTCCGCAGGCTCTTACGGCCGGTGCTCGCACTGCTGTTGTGCTCGTCGGCCTTCCTGGTCACGGCACCTGTCACCGCCGCCGCCCCGGCCGCGGCGGCGGATCCCTCCCAGGCCGGCCCCCACGCCGTGGCCCACACCGACGTCACCGTCACCGCCTCGGGCCGCTCGTTCAGCGCCCGCCGGCACCACGAGCGGCGCCGACGCCCCCGTGGCGGCGGGCGCCCATCCCGGACTCGCCTTCGGCCACGGCTTCCTCCAGGACGTCTCCCAGTACGCGAGTCTGCTCGGCCACTACGCCTCCTGGGGGTTCGTCACCGTCGCCCCCAAGTCCCAGGGCGGTCTGCTGCCCAGCCACTCCTCCTTCGCCGACGACCTCAACGCCGCGCTCACCTGGCTCACCGTCCAGAACGGCACCTCCGGATCGCGCTTCGCGGGGGCCGTGGACACGGCCCGTCTCGGCGTCGCCGGCCACTCGATGGGCGGAGGCGCCGCCCTGCTGGCGGCCTCCCGCAACACCGCCGTGCGGAGCGTCTCCACGACGGCGGCGGCGGAGACCAGCCCGTCCGCCGTCACCGCCTCCGCCGCGCTCGCCGTCCCCGCCCAGTACGTCGGCGGCAGCTCGGACTCCATCGCCCCGGTCGCCGCCAACCAGCAGAAGATGTACGACGCCAAGCCCGCACCCGCCCAACTGCGCGTCATCACGGGCGGTTTCCACTGCGGCTTCGTCGACGCGTGGGCGCTCGGCTGCGACAGCGGCTCCCTGACCCGCGCCGCCCAGCAGCAGCTCACGAAGGGCGTCACCGCCGCCTACCTCCTGTACACCCTCGGCGGCGACACCTCCCTGTACGACCAGGTGTGGGGCACCGCCGCCCAGAACCTGGCCGGGGTCGTGTACACCGCCAAGCCCTGACCACCGCATCCCGCACCTCGCGCCACCGCACCCAGCGCCTCGCACCACCGCACCCCGCCCCGCCGCAGGGCCGTACGGACGTCCTGGACCCGACCGCCGTGAGGAGACGCCGTGCCCGCAAGCGACGAGGCCGCCGAAGCCGGTGAGGCCGGTGAGCCCGGAAGGGCCGAGCCGGGGAGTGTGGCCCCCTCCGCACCACGCCCGGACACGCGTGAGTTCGTGGTGTTCCCCGGGCGTCCGGCGGTCACGGTCCGCCGGGGGGACCCGGCCCCCTTCGGATGGTGGCCCGCCGTGTGTGTCGCGCTGGTGGCCGCGATCGACCGGATCGAGTACAACCTCCTGGCCGGTGCCCTGCCGGCGATCCAGGAGGAGTTCGGGTTCGGCGACGCGGCCGCCGGCGCCATCGCCACCGCCGGTTCGATCGCCGCCGTGGTGCTGCTCCTGCCGGCCGGGAGGCTGGCCGACCGGGCCCGCCGGACCTGGACCGTCTCCGCCGTCGTCGCGGTGTGGGCCCTGCTGACGGTGGGCACCGGCCTCGCCGGGAGCTACGCGACGCTGTTCGCCGTCCGGGTGCTGCTCGGCTCCGCCGGCCAGCTGTACAACCCGCCCGCGTCGAGCCTCCTGGCCGACTTCCATCCGGGCTCCGGCCGGGGCAGGGCCTTCGGGTTCGAACGCATGGCCTACTTCGGCGGGCTGCCGATCGGCGTCGTCGCCGGTGGCGCCCTGGCCGAACACGCCGGCTGGCGCACCGGGTTCTTCCTGGTCGCCCTCCCCGGCGCGGCCGTCGCCCTCCTGGTGCTGACCCTGCGCGAACCCCTGCGCGGCACGGGCGACCGGCTCACCCTCTGGTACCGGAGCGGGGACGGCCAGCCCGCGCCCCCGGCGCCGGCCCACCCGCGAGGCGCGCCCCGCCCCGCGGAGCCCGGAATCCCCCTGCGGCGGCAGGTCGCGGAACTCCTCGCGATCCCCACCCTCCGCTCGGTCGTGACCGGACTCGCCATCGTCTTCTTCGGCCTGGGAGGGCTCTTCTACTGGATGCCCTCCTTCTACGGCCGCAGATTCGGCCTGGGCGAGGCCGACGCGGCGGCGGTGGCCGGCGGGGCCGGACTCGTCGGCATCGTGGCGGGCATCCTGCTCGGCAGCCGCCTCGGCGACCGCCACCACGGCTCCCGTCCCGGCCGGCGCGTCGCCGTCGGCGGCGCCGGGCTCACCCTGGGCACCTGCGCGCTCGCGGGTGCCGTCGGCCTTCCGTTCCTCGTGCCGCAGGTCGTCTGCTTCACCCTGGCCAACGTCGGGTTCGCCATGGCGCTGGCCAACCTGACGGCCGCCAACGCCGACGTCGTGGCCGCGCACCACCGCGGCCTGGGCTTCGCGGTCCTCCAGATGCTGGTCACGCTCGGCGGATCGCTGGGCCCCTGGCTCATCGGCGTGGTGTCCGACGCGACCGGCTCCCTCGGCGTCGCGTTCGCCGCGGTGCTCGCCCCGCTCGCGGCCGGCTGTGCCGTCGTCCTGCGCGCACGGGCGACGTACGAGGCCGACGCGGCCGCCGCCCTCGCCCGGTCCGGGGAGGACGGCGCCTGACGCCGCACCCGGCCAGTCGGCCGCCCGCCCACCCGCCCACCCGGCCGCCCGCCCACCCAGCCGTCCAGCCGCCCCGGCTCCTCGCGCGTCACCGTCGTCGCCCGCGCTCGCCCCCCGCCTCCCGCCGCCCCACCCTGTTGTTCCGTTCAGGGAAACGAAGTTGACACTGGCGGAACGATGGCGGTACACAGGGAAGGAGCTGATCCGCACTCCGCCGGGTCCGTGGGAAGGACGCGTCATGCCCGATGCACCACCCCCGCCCGCCGCGGTCCGGCGGATCCTGGCCGGAGAGACCGCCGTCACCATGGCGACCGGGGTGCGGGAGCGCGCCGTCGACGCCGCCGGACGCGTCGCCGTGGTGGACGGCGTGCGCACCCTGACCTTCGCCGCCCTGCACGCACGGTCCAACCGGCTGGCGCAGGCCCTGCTGGGTGCGGGGCTGGCGCCGGGCGACCCGGTGGCGGTCCTGCTGGGCAACCGGCTGGAGTATCCGGAGGTGGCCGCGGCCCTGGCCAAGGCCGGGCTGCCGATGGTGCCGTTGGGCCTGCGCCAGACCGCGCCCGAGATCGCCTGGATCGTCGGGCACAGCGGCGCGCGGGCCCTCGTCGTCCAGGACGAACGGGCGGAGGAGGCCGTCGCCGCCGTCGGCGCGAGCGCCGACCGCATCGCGGTCGTGCTCACCGTCGGGCGCCCCGGACCGGGGCTCGGCTACGAGCGGGCGGTCGAGACCGCGCCCGACCGCGACCCCGGAGTGCCCGTCACCGGTGACGACGTCTTCTGCGTCCAGTACACCTCCGGTACCACCGGCCGCCCCAAGGGCGCCCTGCTCACCCATGGCGGCCGGGCGCTGACCGCCCTGCTGTCCGCGCACGAATGGGGCCTCGGCGCGGGCCGGACGAGCATCGCCGTCGCCCCCATGAGCCACGGCGCGGGCTTCATGTTCGGCTTCGCCCCCGTCCTGACCGGCGGCACCGTCGTCATGCTGCCGCGCTGGGACCCGGCCCGGCTGCTGGAGCTCGCCCAGGAGCACCGCGCCCAGTCCGTGTTCCTGGTCCCCACCCACGCCCAGACCATCCGCGCCCTCGGGGAGGACGCGCCCTCCCGCTACCGGCTGCCCGCGCTGGACACCCTCTACTTCAACGCGGCCGCCCTGCCGGTCCCGTTGAAGGAGTGGGTGCTGGACGCGTTCCCGCGCTGCGGCGTCCACGAGCTGTACGGCTCCACCGAGGGCGGCGTCGTCACCGACCTCCGCCCGCGCGACGCCCGGCGCAAGGCCGGCTCGGTCGGCCCGGCCTGGTACCTGACCGACGTGCGCGTCGTCGACGACGACGGACGGCCCGTGCCGCCCGGCGAACCCGGCGAACTGTTCAGCCGCTCCCCGTTCCTGATGGCGGGCTACCTGGACGACCCCGTCGCCTCCGTCGCCTGCCGGGCCCCCGACGGCGCCCTTTCCGTGGGCGACGTGGCCACCATGGACGACGAGGGGTACGTGACGATCGTCGACCGCAAGAAGGACGTGATCGTCTCCGGAGGGCTCAACGTCTACCCCCGTGAGGTCGAGGAGGCCGTCCTCGCCCATCCTGCCGCGGCGGAGTGCGCGGTGGCGGGCACCCCGGACCCCGTCTGGGGGGAACGGGTGACCGCCTTCGTGGTCTGGACCCCGCACGGCACCCCGCCGGACCTGGAGGAGCTCGTCGGCTTCCTGCGCCCCCGGCTGGCCCCCTACAAACTGCCGCGCCGCCTGGAGACCGTGGGCACCCTGCCCCGCAACGCCGCGGGCAAGGTCCTCCGGCGCGAGCTGCGCGACGCGGCCGGACCCGAACCGGCCCGGTAGACCCCGTTACGGCAGACCCCCGTACGGCAGACCTCCGTACGGCAAGACGACCGAAAGGCGGCGGTGCGGTGCGCCCCCATGTGGAACTGATCCATGAGGACGACTACGTCTGGCATCCGGCAGAACTCCCCGGCGGCACCGGAGACGTCCGCGAGCGCCGGCTGAGCACGGACGAGGAGGACGGCTCCAGCGCGCTCTCCCTGGAGTTCGACACGGACTGGACGCGCGGCGACGGAGTCCCCTCCGCCGACACGGAGTTCTTCGTGCTCTCCGGGCAACTGACCTACGGCACGACGGCCCTGGGCCCGGGCGGCTATGTGCAGGTCCCCGCCGGAGTGCCCATGGACGCCGTCGCCGTCACCGCCGGCAGCCGGATCCTGCACTGGCGCGAGTACGGCCCCTCCGACTTCCTCCCGGGCGGGGAGCGCGCCCCCGACGCGGAGGGCGAGGTGACGGTGCGGGACTCCGAAGCGCTGGAGTGGACGGCCGCGCCCACCGTGGGCCCCCTCACCCCGCTCTTCATCAAGCTCCTGCACCGGGACGACAAGACCGGCTTCTACACCCGGCTGATCCTCGCCCCCAAGGGGTGGACCGACCACCGGCTGGCCCACCACCCCTGCTACGAGGAGTTCTACACGCTCAGCGGGCGCATGACCTACAACTTCGGGGACATCGACCCGGGCACGTACTGCTTCCGCCCGCCGTTCGTGAAACACGGGCACTTCGTCGCCGAGGAGGACACCACCTGGATCATCCGCTCCGACGGCGAGCTCATCAACTGGTACACCACCGACGAGTGGATCAACTGGGGAGGCGAGGCGGAGAACTACGAACCCCGTCAGGCCCCCCAGCCGTCCACCATGCCGCTGCGCTCCCGCTCGCGCGGGGCGTGGAGCCGTGACGGCATGTGAGCGGCCCGGCGGCGGACGACCGCATGACCCGCACCCGGGCCCGCCGCCCCGCGCGGCGGGCCCGGTCCCGTCCGGTGCGGGCGTCCGGCCCGTCCGGCGGGGTCAGCGGGCCGGCGGGATCAGTGGGCCGGCGGGATCAGCGGAACAGGCGCTGACCCTGCGGAGGACCGGTCACCTCGCCGTCGCGGTGGACGACCTGTCCGCGCAGGACCGTGGCCCGCGGCCACCCCCGCACCGTGCGCCCGGTGAACGGGCAGTGGTCCTGACCCGACAGCAGCAGCTCCGGGGTCACCGTGCGCTCCAGGTCCAGGTCCACCACGACCAGGTCGGCGTCGTGCCCGACCATCAACGAGCCCTTGCGGTCCGCCAGTCCGTACGCGGCGGCCGGGTTCGCCGACACCAGCTCGGCGATCCGCCGCAGCGGCAGCCCGCGCCGGTGGTACCCCTCCGACAGCAGCAGCGGATAGAGCAGGGCCGTACCGCCGAACCCCGGCAGCGCCGGCCACAGGGCGTCGCCCTTGCTCTCCTCCATGCAGCAGGCGTGGTCCGAGGCGACCCAGTCGACCGTGCCGTCCAGGACGCCCGCCCACAGGGCCTCGTTGTCGGCGGCCGTGCGGATCGGCGGGTTCACCTTGGCGCCGAGCCCCGCGCCGGCCGCGTCCAGGCTGTCGTGGTCCAGGCACAGGTGGTGCAGGGTCACCTCGGCGCGCAGATCCGCGCCGGGCGCCGCGGCGCGCGCGGTGCGGGCCGCGTCCAGGGCCTGCGCGCTCGACAGGTGCAGCAGGTTGACCGGACAGCCGGTGGCGTGCGCCAGCGTGGCCGCCTCGCCGATGGCGACCCGCTCGGTCAGCGGAGGCCGCGCCTCGCTGTAGGCGCGCAGCGTCTGCGGGTCGCCCGCCGCCCGCACCCGGTCGATGAACAGCCGCATCAGCTCGGCCTGTTCGCAGTGCAGGGAGAGCGACACCCGCCCGTCGGGACGGGTCGCGTCCGCCGCCGCGACGGCCTCCATCAACTGGTAGAGGTGGCCGAGGTCGTACTCCTCGCCCTCCCCGGTCATCCGGAAGCCGCGCGCGTCACGGGAGTCCGCCGCGAGGTTGAACCCCTTGTAGAACATGTAGAACTTGAACGAGCTCACCCCGGCGTCCGCGACCAGCGCGGGTATCTCCCCGATCTGCGCGGAGTCCATGGGGGCCAGGTGGAAGCCGTAGTCGGTGTGGGCGCGGCCCTCCACCGCCTTCAGCACCTCCGGCAGGATCCGGGCGTACGGTCCCGTCCGGTCGAGGTAGTGCTGCCCGGTGCGGAAGTACGACAGGACGCTGGTGACGCCCCCGACCAGGCAGGAGCGCGTCTCCTCGGCGGCGTCCACGCCGAGCGGCCGGTAGATGCCGAGGTGCAGGTGGGCGTCGACGGCCCCCGGGAGCACCGCCCGGCCCGAGGCGTCGAGCACCTCGTCCGCGTCCGAGGCGGGCAGGTCGTCGCCGAGGGCGGCCACCACCCCGTCCCGGACGGCCAGGTCGGCGCGGATCTCGCCGGTCCAGGGCTGGACCAGCGTGCCGTTCTTCACGAGCAGGTCGTAGCGTGCCATGCCCAGCTACCGCCTTCCGGTCCCGCGTCCCCTATGAGGAAACGTCGTTTCTCTTTCGCGTCGGCGTGCCGCATGCTAGCTTTTGGTAACGCTGTTCCACAAGGAGAAACAAGATGGACTGAAGGGGGTGTGCACCGCTTGCCGTCCCACGTCCCCGCCGACCGCGCCGAAGCCGCCGCCGACTCTGCTGACTTCGCCGGCCCGGCCGGTGCCGGCCCCCTCGCCGGCCTCACCGTGCTCGACTGCGCCACCCTCTTCGCGGGCCCCCTCGCCGCCACCGTCCTCGGCGACTACGGCGCCGACGTCATCAAGATCGAACACCCCCGGCGCCCCGACCCCGCCCGCACCCACGGCCCGTCCCGCGACGGCGCCGGCCTGTGGTGGAAGATGCTCGGCCGCAACAAGCACACCGTCACCCTCGACCTCTCCCGGCCCGCCGGCGCCCGGCTGCTGCTGCGCCTCGCCGCCCGCGCGGACGTGCTCATCGAGAACTTCCGCCCCGGCACCCTGGAACGCTGGGGCCTCGCCCCCGACCGGCTGCACAAGGCCAACCCGGGCCTGGTGATCGCCCGGATCACCGGCTTCGGCCAGTTCGGGCCGTACGCCCACCGGCCCGGATTCGGCACCCTCGCCGAGTCGATGAGCGGATTCGCCGCCGCCACCGGGCAGCCCGACGGGCCGCCCACCCTGCCGCCCTTCGGCCTCGCCGACGGCGTCGCCGCCCTCGTCGCCGCCTCCGCCGTGCAGACCGCGCTGCTGCACCGCCTCACCCACGGCGGCCGCGGACAGGTCGTCGACCTCGCCATCGTCGAACCGCTGCTCACCCTGCTCGGCCCGCAGGCCACCGCCTACGACCAGCTCGGCACCGTTCCCGAACGCCTCGGCAACCGCTCCGCCAACAACGCCCCGCGCAACACCTACCGCACCCGCGAAGGCCGCTGGGTGGCCGTCTCCACCTCCGCGCAGTCCGTCGCCGAGCGCGTGCTGCGCCTGGTCGGCCACCCCGAGGTGACCGAGGAGCCCTGGTTCGCCGGCGGCTCCGGGCGCGCCGCCCACGCCGACCTCCTCGACGACCACGTCGGACGGTGGATCGCCGCCCGCGACCTGGACGAGGTGCTCACCGCGTTCACCGACGCCGACGCCGCGATCTGCCCCGTCTACGACATCCGGGACGTCTTCGCCGACCCCCAGTACCAGGCGCTGGACTCCATCACCACCGTGCAGGACCCCGACCTGGGACCGCTGCGCATGCAGAACGTCCTCTACCGGCTCTCCGCCACCCCCGGCGCCATCCGCTGGACCGGCCGCCCGCACGGCGCCGACACCGCGGCCGTCTACGGGGAGCGTCTCGGACTCACCCCCGAGGAGATCGAGGCCCTCGCCGAGGACGGGATCGTCTGACGGCCCCCGGGCGGGGCGCCGGACGGCCGGACGGGTCCTCCCGCCCGGCACGGCGGCGCCCACGCCCTGCCGACGGCACCCCGCCGACGTCCGAGGAAGGAACCCCATGACCGGCGTCCCCGGCGTCCGCCCCGCGGCGCCCCCTCCTTGGCAGGCGCTCGCCGCCTCCCGCGTCCTCGACCTCGCCCAGCCGATGCGGCGGGGCATGCCCCAGTCGCCCAACCACCCGCCGTACCGCATGCTGCTGGAGCGCCGCCACGGCGACCTGGTGCGCGCGGACGGCGGCTCGGCCGCGAACGAGATCGTCATCACCGGAGGGCACGTCGGCACCCACGTCGACGCCCTCGCCCACGTCTCCCAGCACGGCCGGCTGCACGGCGGACTGCCGGCCGCCGACGTGCAGAGCCACGAGGGCTTCGCCCGCCTCGGCATCGAGGAGTTCGCCCCGTACGTCGGCCGCTGCGTCCTGCTGGACGTCGCCCGCCTGCACGGCGTGCCCGTCCTGCCCGCCGGGTACGAGGTCACCGCCGACGACCTGGCCGCCGCCGAACGCGCCGCCGGCGTCACCGTCGCGCCCGGCGAAGCCGTCCTCGTCGGCACCGGCTGGTCCCGCCACTGGACCGACGCGCCCGTCTTCGGCGGGCAGAACGGCGGCGCCCCCGGCCCCGGCACCGGCGCCGCGGACTGGCTGGCCGCCCGCGGCCCCGCCCTCGTCGGCGGCGAGACCATCGCCTTCGAGCACATCCCGCCCGGCCGCGGCCACGCCACCCTGCCCGTGCACCGCACCCTGCTGGTGGAGGCGGGCATCCACATCGTCGAGACCATGCGCCTCGACACCCTCGCCGCGACCGGCACCGCGGAATTCCTCCTGGTCCTCGCCCCGCTGCCGTTCGTCGGCGCGACCGGCGCCCCCGCCCGCCCGCTCGCCCTGCTCCCCGAGGAACGCACCGCGTGAACCGGACCACGCCCCCCGGCGCCGCCGCCCCGATCGCCGCCCGCCTCGCCGCCTTCGCAGCCGACTGCCGCGGCGGCGTCCCCGGGCCCGTCACCGCCGACGCCACCGGACGCGTCCTCGACTTCCTCGGCAACTGCCTCGCCGCCCTCGGCCCCCACACCGGGGAGAACCCCGAGACCGCCCCCCACCAGGCCGCGTCGCGCACCGCCCGCCGGGCCGGCGGACGCCCCGAGGCCACCGTCATCGGCAGCGGCGACCGGCTGCCCGCCGACCGGGCCGCCCTCGTCAACGGCACCCTCGCGCACGCCCTCGACTTCGACGACACCCACCTGCCGTCGGTGCTGCACCCCACCGCCGCCGTCCTGCCCGCCGCCCTCGCCGTCGCCGAGGCCCGCGCGGCGGACGGCCCCTCCCTGATCGCCGCGCTCGCGGCCGGCGGCGAGATCTGCGTCCGGCTCGGCACGGCCTCCTACGACCCCGCCCTGCGCAACTCCGTCTTCTTCGAACGCGGCCTGCACGCCACCTCCATCTGCGGCACCGTGGGAGCCGCCGTCGCCGCCGCCGTCCTGCTGGAGCTGCCCGCGCCGCGCATCGCCGACGCCATCGGCATCGCCTGCTCCATGGGCGCCGGAGTCATCGAGGCCAACCGCACCGGCGGCAGCGTCAAACGCGTCCACTGCGGTTGGGCCGCCCACTGCGGCATCACCGCCGCCCAGCTCGCCGCCGAGGGCGTCACCGGACCGCCCACCGTGATCGAGGGACGCTTCGGCTTCCTGACCGCCCTCCTCGGCGACCGGTGGCACCCCGGCCCCCTCACCGCCGGCCTCGACGCGATGCACGACGCCGCGCACTGGGAGTATCCGCGCACCGTCTACAAGCCGTACCCCTCCAACCACTTCACCCACCCCGGCATCGACTGCGCGCTGGCCCTGCGCGCCCGGGGACTGGACCCGCGCACCGTCTCCACCGCCGAACTGGGCGTCGCGGCCGCCCCCCGGCGCACCATCGGCGAACCCCGCGAGGAGAAGCACCGCCCGCGCTCCCCCTACCACGCCAAGTTCTCCGGCCCCTACACCGTGGCCGCCGCGCTGCTGGCCGACGAGAACGCCGGACTTGGCCTGCACCTGGCCGACTTCACGCCCGCCGCGTTCGGCGACCCGCGCCGCCGCGCCCTCGCCGAACGCGTCGAGGTCGTCCCCGACGCGCTCTGCGACGAGGAGTTCCCGCACGCCTTCAGCGCCGTCCTGCGGATCGCCACGCTCGACGGCCGACGCTGGGAACACCGGGTCTCCGGCTCCCGCGGCGGCCCCGCCGCACCCCTCACCCTCGACGAGCTGGAGACCAAGTACCGGCTGGGCGCCACCCCGCTCCTCGGACCGGACCGCACCGCCCTGCTCGCCGCCACCGTCCGCGCCCTGCCGGCCGAGGGCCGCGGCGCCGCCCGCCGCCTCCTGGGCACCCTGCGCCCACCCGCCTGACGCCGTACGCACAGGGCCCGGCGTCCCGGGCGGATGGTGCTCCGGCGCGCGGCGAGCGCCGTGCGTCCTCGCACGGAGGTGCCGACCGGGCCCGTGATCACGGCCCTCGCCGACGCGCCCGGGGACGAGGGGGGTGCGGGCTGTGCCCGCGCGGCTCGCCGTGGGCCGGCTCGCACGCGGCCCGCGGTACGGCGGCTCGCACGCCCAGGCGGCGCCCGCACGGCGGCAGGGCCCCCGGCACGCCGGGGTGTCTGGCGTGGGTCGGCAGGCCGGGGTGTCTGGCGTGGGTCGGCAGGCCGGGGTGTCTGGCGTGGGTCGGCAGGCCAGGGTGTCTGGCGTGGGTCGGCAGGCCCGGGGTCCCCGTCCTCAGCCGCCCTCCGCCAGAACCCGCCGGGCGGCGCGGACCACCGCCTCGTCGACCATGCGGCCGTCCGCGTCGACGATGACCGTACGCCCGGCCCGGGCCGCCGCGTCGAAGCGGTCCACCAGGTCGCGGGCGGCGGCCAGTTCGGCGGCGGTCGGGGTGAACACCTCGTGCACCACCGGGATCTGCGCGGGGTGGATGCAGGCCCGCGAGCGGTAGCCGAGGCGGCGCAGGGCCGTGCTGGAGCGGCGCAGCGCCCCGAGGTCGCGGTAGTCGGTGCTCACCGGGCCGACCGGGGGGCCGATCCGGGCGGCCGCGCAGGCCAGGACCAGGCCGACGCGCACCGGCAGCAGCTCGCGCTCGTCGCCGGGAGCCGGATCCATACCGAGGTCGGCCCGCAGATCGGCCTCGCCCGCCTGGAGGTGCGCCACGCGCGGGGCCTCGGCGAGAGCGGGGGCCGACAGCACCGCGCCGGCCGACTCCAGCAGCGGCGACAGGACGACACGGCCCGAGGCGAGACCCAGCGCGGCCTCCCGCTCGCCCAGCACCGCGTCCACCGCCGCCACGTCGTCGGGATGCCCGCACTTGGCCAGGCACAGCCCGCGCAGCGCCGGGGAGACCACCGCCGCCGCGTCCACGAGACCGGCCGCGCCGGGATTGACCCGGACCCACACCTCGACCGGCTGCGCCGGGTCGATCCCCGCGAGCCAGTCGGCGGCGGCCCGCCGGGCGGCGTCCTTCGCGCCCGGCGCGACGGCGTCCTCCAGGTCGACGACGACCGCGTCCGCGCCGCGCTCCAGGGCGCGGGCGAGCATCGCCGGACGGTCGGCCGGCACGTAGAGGTAGGAGCGGGCCACCGCGTCACCCGATCCTGGTCTCGCCGGAGGTGAGCCGCCGGGCGATCACGGTGCGCAGGATGTCGTTCGTGCCCTCGCCGATGCTCATCAACGCCGCGTCCCGGTACAGCCGTTCCACCACGAACTCCTTGGAGTAGCCGTACCCGCCGTGCAGCCGCATGGCGTCCAGCGCGGCGGTGACGGCCGTCTCCGAGGCGAACAGCTTCGCCATGCCCGACTCGGCGTCCGCCCGCGCCCCGCCGTCCGCCCGCGACGCCGCCCAGTACACCAGCAGCCGGGCCGCCTGGAGCCGCGTCGCGAGGTCGGCCAGCCGCAGCTGCACGGCCTGGAAGTCGTGGACCGGCCGGCCGAACGCCTGCCGCCGCCCGGTGTACGACAGCGCCTCGTCCAGCGCGGCCTGGGCGATCCCCACCGAGCGGGCCGCCACGTTGATGCGGCCCGTCTCCAGCGCCGACAGCGCCTGCTGCATGCCCCGCCCCTCGACCCCGCCGAGCAGACAGTCCGCGGGCACCCGCACGTCCTCCAGCAGCAGTTCGCAGGTCTCCGTGCCCCGGTAGCCCAGCTTGGGCAGGTCCCGGGTGACGGTGAAGCCCTCGCTCGCGGTGTCCACCAGCAGCAGACTCATGCCCCGGTGGGCGGGCCGTGCCGCCGGGTCCGTCTTGACCAGCACCGGCAGCATCCCCGCGGACCGGGCGTTGGTGATCCAGGTCTTCGCGCCGCGCACGACGTAGCCGTCGCCGTTCCGGCGCGCGGTGGTGCGGATGCCCTGGAGGTCGGTGCCCGCGTCCGGTTCGGTCAGCGCGATGCCGCTGCGGCACGCGCCGCTCGCCATCCCCGGCAGCCAGCGCAGCCGCTGCTCCTCGCTCCCGTGCCGGGCGATCAGCAGACAGGCCAGGGAGTGCGAGCCGAGGATGCCGGCGATGCCCATCCAGCCCCGGGAGATCTCCTCGAAGGTGAGCGCGAAGGACACCATGTCCACGTCCAGCCCGCCGTACCGCTCGGGCACCGTGAGCCCGAACAGGCCCAGGGACCGCATCCCGTCGATGATCTCGGCCGGGTGCCGGCCGGACTCCTCCCACTCCCGGGCCACCGGGGTGATCTCCTTGGCGACGAAGTCGCGCAGCGTGCGGCGGAACAGTTCCTGTTCCGGTGTCAGGGCGAAGTCCACGGTTCACGGCTCCCGTTCGTCGGGCGGGCCGTCGTCCGGCCCGGGGGTGAAGGCGGGCTGGCGCCGGCCGTCCGGCAGCGGCAGCCAGACCAGCCGTACGGGCTGGTCGCAGCGGAAGGAGTCCGGGTCGCCCAGCAGGGGGACCAGCAGCACCGGGCCCTGCGCCGGCCGGACCCGGCCCAGGGTGTACGGCACGGGCCGTCCGGGCGGCGCCCGGTGCACGGTGGTGAAGGAGTCCAGCACCGCCGGGCCGCGCACCGGCACCTGGCGCAGGCCGTCGGTGCCGCCGCAGCGCACGCACAGCACGCGCGGCGGATGCTGGTGCCCGCCGCAGGCGGGGCAGTGCTGGACGGTGAGCACCCCGTCCCGGGTGGCGTCCCAGTAGGCCGCGGTCACGGCGTCCGCGGGGGCGGGCGGCAGCCCGGGCAGGACGCCCTCGTCCGCGCGGACCGTCTCGTCGTCGCTCACCGGGCGTCCTCCCGGGCCAGGACCACCGTGGCGTGGCTGGAGAGGATGCCGCCCGTGCCGTGCGCGACGGCCGTCCGCGCGCCGGGCACCTGCCGCGCACCGCACTCGCCGCGGAGCTGGCGCACCGCCTCGATCAGCAGGAACAGCCCGAACATGCCGGGATGGCCGTAGGAGAGTCCGCCGCCGGAGGTGTTGAGCGGCAGGGTCCCGCCGGGGCGGATGCGCCCCCCGGCGACGAACGCGCCGGCCTCGCCCTCCCCGCACAGCCCCAGCGCCTCCAGCGACAGCAGCGTGGTGATGGTGAAGGAGTCGTAGATCTGCACGACGTCCATGTCGGCGGGGCCCAGTCCGGCGCGGGCCCAGGCCCGGTCGGCGGCCGCCCGCGCGCCGCTGTCCAGCAGGTCGTCGGGACCGGCCGTGCCGGTGTGGCCGGTGGCCTCGCCGTAGCCGAGGACGTGCACGGCGGGCCGGCGCAGGTCCCGCGCCCGCTCGGCCGTGGTGAGGACCAGCGCTCCGCCCCCGTCGGTGACCAGGCAGCAGTCGGCGGTGGTCAACGGACTCGACAGCACGGGGGCCGACAGCACCTGCGCGACCGTCAGCGGGCCGGCGGCGTACCGGTACGCGTCCGGGGTGAGCAGCGCCCAGGCGCGGGCGGCCACCGCCACCTCGGCCAGCGCCTCCCGGCCGTAGCCGTGGCGGTGGAGGTAGCGGCGGGCGGTCATCGCATAGTGCGACGCCGGGTACAGCGGGCCGGCCGGGGCCTCGAACTGCGCCTCCGGCACGGCCGGGTCGGCCGGTCCGGTCAGCGAACGGCGCCGCGCCGAGCGCTGGTCGGAGCCGTAGGCGATGACGACCGTCCGGCACTGCCCGGCGGCCAGCGCCTGGGCGGCGCGGGCCACGAACATCTCGAAGGCGCTGCCGCCGGCGGACGTCGAGTCGGTCCAGGCCGGCCGGATGCCGAGGTAGTCGGCGGCCTGGGTGGCGGGGAACCGGCCGATGCCGGCGGTGGCGAGGCCGTCCACGTCCGCCAGGGCGAGCCCGGCGTCGGCCAGGGCCCGGGTGACGCCCTGGGCGAGCAGCGCGAGCGCGGGCCGCCCGGTGACACCGAGGTCCGAGGTGGCCGCGCCCACGATCGCGGCGGTCACGGCGCCTCCCCGGGGCGCGGTCCGGCCGGCGGCGGGGCCAGGATGAGCGTGGCGCCCGCCGAGGACACCGCCGTCCGCGGCCGGTCCCCGGTCACCTCGACGCGCTGCTCGACCGTCACCAGGTCCCCGTCGACCGCGGTGACCCGGCCGGTGCACAGCACGCTCTCCCCGGCGAACACCGGTCGCGCGAACCGGAAGCGGAGGGTGCGCAGTGTGCACTGCGGTCCGAGCCAGCGCTGGAGCTGCTCGGCGAGCAGCGCGCCGAGGACCTGGCCGTCGACGACCGGGCCGGGCAGCCCGTGCGCGGCCGCGTAGGCGGGGTCGTAGTGCAGACGGTGCCAGTCCCAGGTGGCGCCCGCGTACGCCACCAGCCGGGTCAGCGGGAAGTCGCGGCGCAGCGGCGGCACCACGGCGCCGGGCAGCAACTGGGGGCCGGTCACCGGGCCTCCCCGGAGGGGCGCGCGGGAGCGGCCGCTGCGGTCGAGGTGGCGGGCGGGGGATTGACGGGTGGGCTGGAGGTGGCGGGTGGGCTGGAGGTGGCGGGCGGGGGTGTGGCGGGTGGGCTGGAGGTGGCGGGTGGTGGTGTGGCGGGTGGGCTGGCGGTGGCGGCCGGGTCGGAGGTGGCGGGCGGGGGTGTGACCGGCGGGTCGGAGATGGCGGGTGGGGGTGTGGCGGGCCCGAGTGGCGCGGGTGGGGCGGCGGTGACGGCGATGTACAGCATGGTCTCCTCGTTCTCGGCCAGCAGCTCCCCGCCGGAGGTGTAGGCGCAGTGCGAGCGCACGACCAGCATCGGCAGCCCGCCGCCGGTGGTGCGCTCGGTCACCGAGGTGAGCGTCCAGGTGGCGGTGATCCGGTCGTCGGGGCGCACCGGCCGGTGGAAGGTGTACGCGTTGCCGCCGCGCACG
This sequence comes from Streptomyces sp. NPDC003248, assembly GCF_055563235.1. Classification (NCBI taxonomy): domain Bacteria; kingdom Bacillati; phylum Actinomycetota; class Actinomycetes; order Kitasatosporales; family Streptomycetaceae; genus Streptomyces; species Streptomyces sp. NPDC003248. The sequence continues at coordinate 161,105 of NZ_JBVHDT010000012.1, forward strand.
GCGCGGGTGCCGGGGACCTCCACCCCCCAGGTGTGGCCGGCGTAGCCGTCGGCGTCGGGCGGCAGACCCGCGTACTGGTTGGTCTCGCACACCAGGGTGGGCGGGGCGACGACGTCGGGGTGGCCGTGGGCGCGGGCGTACGCGGGGTCCAGGTGCAGCGGGTCGCCGTTGCCGGTGGCGAGCGCGAAGTAGCGGATCGCGGCACGCCCCAGCTCCTCCGGCGCGGTGTAGACGGCGGTCCGCCCGGTGAGCCGCCGGCGCAGCGCGTCCGTCAGCAGGATCGGCTCGGTCACCGGGTGCCTCCCGGGAGGGCGACGGGCTCGGCGGAGGCGGCGGGGACGGCGGGGGGCGTCCCGCGCAGGACGGCGGTCGGGAACACCTCGGTGAGGAACTCCCGGCGCAGCAGACCGGCGCAGCCGACCGTCGTCACCGCCGGCCGCGGACCGGGGCCCAGCGTCCGGGCGTAGGCGGCGGCCACGGCCGCCCGCTCGCCCAGCGCGGCCGGGCACAGGTACTCCTCCACGGACACCAGGTCCCCGGGGCTCCCGCCGGCCGCGGCCACCACCTCCAGCACGGCGGCGAGCACGGCCTCCGTCTGGGCGACCGGGTCACCGGGGAACAGGGCCCGCTGGGTCTCCATGTCCAGTGCGGCGAACCCCGACATGTGCAGGGTCCGCCCGGCGAGCACCCCGGGGCTGTAGGTCAGCGTGTCGTAGCGGCGCCAGCCCGGGTTGACGGCGGCCGGTGGATGCCGGGAGGCCGTGACGTCGAGGGCCACCAGCACCCCCGGGGCGTGCAGCCGGGACATCAGGATGCCTCCCGCGCCCGGGAACACCCCGGCGCCGCCCAGGAGTTCGCGGCGCGGGCCCGCGCACCGCCGATAGGCGCGGCGGGTCGCCGGGGTGGTGTAGTCGAACGTCGTCACGGCCTGGTTCAGGCTCAGGCCGGCCCGTTCCAGCAGCCGGCCGGCCCGGCTCAGACAGTAGGCGTACTGTGCGACGAAGTCGTCCGGGTGGACCAGGTCGCCGTGGTCGTCGAGGGGCAGCACGGTCGGCAGCCGGACGGTCCCGGCGCCGGACGCCAACGCGCCCGGTACGGCGTCGGCGTGCACCGCGAGCAGCGCGCCGGGGTCGGGCAGCGACTCGACGACCACCGTGCGCAGGTCCTCGCCGGCCCCGGGGAACACGGCGGTCCGGGCCGCCTCGACCTCCGGGTAGGCGTCCAGCGCCGCGACCGTGACGTACTCGGTGAGGCGGACGCCGCCGGGGTCCGGCAGCCGGGCGTGCAGGGCCCGGAAGGCGGCCCGGGCCTGACCGGCCGGATCCGGCCCCCGGCCCACGACGGCCTGGCCGGCCCGGCGCGGGGCCCGGGGCTGTGCTGCGGTCAACGGGTCCTCCGGGGGTCGGGTCGGGAGCGGTGGGAAGGGCGGGAGGGGTGGGAGGGGTGGGGGAGCGGGGCGGGACTCGTCACGGGTCGGCGGGCGGGTCGGGCAGGGCGTCCTCGACGAGGCGCAGGACCGCCGTCAGGTCGTCCTCGCGGTCCAGGCGCAGCATCCGTTCGGCGAGCTCCCTCGTCACGGCCGTCTCGCCGCCCGCGTTGGCGTGAAACTTGGCGACGACGCGGTCGGTGCCGGGCGGGCGGACGGGACCGCCGTCGACCCGGACGTCGAGCGAGGTGCCGTCGGCCAGGTGCGCCCTGAGGTCGCCGGGCGCCTCGGCGTCCGGTCCGGCGTAGGGGCGCACCACGTGCGAGACCCGCGCGGCCAGGGACCGGGCGTCCGCCCGCACGAGGGCGGCCGGACGGTAGGTGCCGGGTGTCAGGCGCCCGTCGAGCAGCATGAGCGCGGTGCTGAACGGCAGGGAGAACTTCGCCTCGTACGGGGTGCGCGGCGCGACGCGGTGGGCGCGGGGTTCGCACACCACGGGCACGGTGCCCGGTGGCACCGCCGCGACGACCGACACGAGGGCGCCGGGACCGGGACCGCCGTGCTCCGCCAGCCGTCCGCGCAGCAGGGCGGCCGCGTCGAGGGTGCGATGCAGCAGGTGGCAGCAGGGGTGGAGTTTGCTCTCCACGGCGGTGACGTGCCACATCTCGCCCAGGTCCCCGGCGATGTCGGCGGCCGTGGCGCGGCGGTCGGCGAGGGCCGCGTAGACGCCGTGGCGGCCCTCCAGGACGGAGGCGGGGCCCTGGGCTCCGGCGGCGGCGAGCCGCGCGGCGAGCAGTCCGGCGTGCGCGCCGAGGCCGGGGTGCAGGGCCTTGGTGTCGCTGCCGGCGTCGAGGAACTCCAGCAGTCCGCCCGCGCCGCTGCCGGCGAGGCCGAGGGCGTGGGCCGTGACGCCGGCGGGCTGCCCGGTGAGGACCGAGGCGGTGACGGCGGCGGCGAAGACCGTCGCGATCTGGGTCGCGTGCAGGCCGCGGGCGTGGAACCCGTAGGGGGCGCCGAGCCCGACGCGCAGCGCGGTCTCGTACCCGGCGGCCGCGGCGACCAGCAGCCCGGGGCCGTCGGCCGTCGTCTGCCGGCCCACCGCGAACAGGGCCGGCAGCACGGCCGCGGTCGCGTGCACGAGCGCGCCGGGGTGGGTGTCGTCGAAGTCCAGGGCGTGGACGAGGTTGCCCAGTGCCAGCGCGGCGGCGGGTGCGCCGACCGGGGCGGACAGCCCGGGGACCGTCGCCTCCGGTGGGCCGCCGAGTGCCGCCGCGACGGCCAGCGCGGGCCCGGCCAGGCCCGTGCGGGCCGCCGCGAGCACACAGCCGAGGCCGTCGAGGAGCTGCCGGCACACGGCCCGCCGGACCACGCTGGGCACGGTGGCCGGGGTGAGTCCGGTGGCCCACTCGGCGATCAGCCGCGCGGCGGTCGCCTCGGAGCCCTGACCTGGTCCCGGGCCGTGGGCGACACCGTGGCTGTGGCTGTGGCTGTGGCTGTGGCTGTGGCCGTGGCCGTGGCTGTGATGGCTGTGGTTGCCGCCGTGGTGGTGCGGGGACGGCCCCGGCCGCGCCGGTGGCGTCGTCGTCCCGGCGGCAGGCGGTGCGGTGCGCGGGGCCGGGGCGGGGCCGGCCGGGACGGTGTGCGGGGCCGGGGTGGGGCCGGCCGGGACGGTGTGCGGGGCCGGGGTGGGGCCGGCCGGGACGGTGTGCGGGGCCGGGGTGGGGCCGGCCGGTGCGGGGTCAGACACCGAACGCTCCCGTCGCGCGCAACGCGGCGATCCTGGCGTCGTCGTAGCCGAGGAGGTTGCGCAGGACGGCGTCGGTGTGCTCGCCGCGCCGGGGTGCGCGGGGCGCGGGCCCGTCGGGGCGGGGGCCGACCCGGACCGGGCTCGCCGGGGCGCGCACGGTGCCGAACCGGGGGTGCGCGCTCTCGGTGACGAGGCCGCGGGCCGCGGTGTGCGGGTCGGCGAGGGCCTCGGCCACGGTGTGCACCGGCGCGCAGGGCACGCCGGCCGGGGTGAGGACGGCGAGCCACTCGGCCACCGTCCGGGCCGCGAACAGCTCCTCCAGCTCCGGCACGAGCTTCTCGCGGTGTTCCCGGCGGCCCGCGAAGCCGGCGTAGGGATGGCCGGGTCCGGTCCATTCGGGGTGGCCGAGGAGCGGGGCGAGCCGGCGCCAGAACTTCTCCTTGGCGCAGCCCACCACCAGCCAGCCGTCCCGGGCGCGGAAGGCCTGGAACGGCACCAGGGAGGGGTGGGCGGAGTGCCGGGTGCGGACCGGCTCGTAGTCCGCGGTCAGGTGCCAGGTGGCCGGATAGGTCAGCATGGAGACGGCCGTGTCGTACAGCGAGACGTCGCAGTCGCAGCCGACGCCGTCGCGGCGGGCCGCGTGCAGCCCGGCGAGCAGGGCGACGGCGGCGACGTACCCGCCCGAGTAGTCGACCAGCGACAGGCCGGACTTGGCGGGCGGGCCGCTCGGCTCCCCGGTCAGGTCCATCCAGCCGGCCAGTCCCTGGAGGACGTAGTCGTAGCCGGGCTGCCGGGAACGCGGTCCGGTCATGCCGAAGCCCGTGAGGGAGCAGCACACCACCGCCGGGTTGAGGTGCCGCAGGTCGGCGTGGGTGATGCCGATGCGGGCGGGGACGTCCCCGCGCAGGTTGGAGTAGACGGCGTCGCTGTGCCGCACCAGGTCCTCGAAGACGGACCGGCCGGACGGGGTGGCCAGGTCCAGACCCACGCTGCGTTTGCCGCGGTTGAAGGTCTCGAAGAACAGGGAGTCCTCGCCGTCCTGGTACGGGGGGACGTAGCGGCCCACGTCCCCGCCCGAGCGGGGCTCCTCGATCTTGATGATCTCGGCGCCGAGTTCGGCCAGGTGCCAGGTGCCGAACGGACCCGCGCCGTACTGCTCCACGGCGAGCACCCGTACGTCGTCCAGCGGACGGCGGGCGGGCGGTGAGGGGGCGGTGGGGGCGGTGGGGACGGTGGTCATGGGCGCAGCTCCCGGATGAGGTCGAGGACATGGGCCTGCGACTCGCGGATCTCACGGGGGGTCAGTCCGTGCACGGGCGGGGTGATCTTGAGGCTGTCGGCGAGGCCCGCGTAGCCGGTGAGACGGTCGGCGACCTGGTCGGGGGTGCCGCAGACGGTGAGGGCGCGGGTCATGGCCGGGTCGACGGCGCCGGCCAGGTCGCCCGCGCGGACGCCGGGTCTGCGGAACTCCTCGGCCACCCGGCTCTGCGGCGCGGCGAGTCGGTGGGCGGCGAACAGCGGGGCGTAGGTGCGGACCGAAGCGTAGAACCCGACCCCGCCGGACGCCCGGCGCAGGGCCTCCGCCGGGTCGGGGTGGACCGAGACGCAGGCGGAGGCGACGACTTCGAGGCCGTCCGGTGTGCGTCCGGCCGTGGCCAGGCCGGCGCGCAGGGCGGGCAGCACGGTCTCGCGCAGATGGGCGGGGGAGCCGAGTTCGTGTCCGATCCAGCCGTCGCCGATCTCGCCGGCGAGCCGGGTCATCAGGGGCCCGGCGGCGGCGAGGTGGACGGGGACGCGGGTGCGCCGGGGGAGCGGCCGCCGGTAGCCGCGCACGCGGAGCGCGGTGAGCGGGCCGCCGGCCTCGATGGGGTCGCCGTCGGCGCAGCGGGCGACGAAGGCCCGGACGCAGTCCACGGTCTCGCGCAGCCGCTGTACCGGGTGGTCGAAGCGCACGCCGTGCCACTCCTCGTTCAGCCGCCGCACGCCGGTGCCGAGGCCCAGCACCGCCCGCCCGTCGGAGAGTTCGTCGAGGTCCAGGGCCTCCAGGGCGCAGGTCATGGGGGAGCGGACGAAGGCGAGGGCGACGGCGGTGCCGATCCGCGCGGTGGCGGTGGCGCAGGCCAGCGCGGCGGCGGTGACGGTGGCGCTGCGGTGCAGTTCGGCCGCCCACAGGGTGTCGGCACCCGCCTCCTCGGCGAGCCGTCCGGCGGCGGTGAGTTCGGCCAGGTCCGCGCCCCAGGGCGCGTAGCCGAGCCGGGGCAGGGCCGGGGTGGTCATCGGGGGGTCCGGGCGGCGGCGTCGGGGCGTTCGCCGTCCGGCGCGGGGGCGGGGCGTTCGCCGTCCGGCGCGGGGTCGAGGTGCTCGCGGTCCGGCGCGGGGTCGAGGTGCTTGCGGTCCGGCGCGGTCCGGCCGGCGGTGGGCCGGCCGGCGGCGGGCCCGAGCGGGTCCGCCGAGGGGGCGGCGGAGGGGGCCGCAGAGGGGCTCGCCGAGGGGCTCGTCGGCCACGGTGTGGCGGCCTCGGGGCGGATGCCCTCCAGGGCGGCCGCGCCCCGTTTGTGGACGTAGAAGGTGCGCAGGAACGTGCAGACCTCGGTGCCGTGCTGGTTGAGGGTGCGGGTGCGTACGGTGACGATGCCGGCGCCGGGCCGGGAGCGGGATTCGCGCCGTGAGACCACCAGGGACTCCGACCACAGGGTGTCACCGGCGTGGACCGGCGCGGTCATCCGGACGTCGTCCCAGCCGAGGTTGGCGAACGCGTTCTGGGAGAGGTCGGTGACGCTCTGGCCGACGGCGATGGCGAGGGTCAGGGTGGACACCACCAGGGGGCGGCCGAACTCGCCGGCCGCCGCGTACTGGCTGTTGAAGTGCAGCTGGCTGGTGTTCATCGTCAGCAGCGTGAACCAGGTGTTGTCGGCCTCACCGACCGTGCGTCCCAGCGGGTGCCGGTAGACGTCGCCGGGGGAGAAGTCCTCGTAGAAGCGCCCGGTCCAGCCCGGACGGACGACGGGCTGCGGGTCGTCGGGGGAAGTCATGGCGTCCTCTTTCGGATGCGGGCTCCCGGGGCATGCCGAAGGTCCGCCTCAGGCGGGCCGCGGTGCGGTGGAGTGGACGTGGCCGTGGCCGTGCTGCGGCGAGCCGTGGCCGTGCGGTTGGGGGTGCGGTGGCCGTGCGGTGGCGGTGCGATCCGGCAGAGCGGGACGGTGCGACCCGGCAGAGCGGGACGGTGTCCCGGCCCGACCCTAGGGGCGCGGCCCGCCACCGTCAAGCATCCTGTTTCCCTCTGCGGTCCGGTGTTTCCCTCAAGGGTCGCACGCCGAAGCCCGTCGGAAACAGGGGTTTTACCCGGCACCTCCCGCTCCCGTCTTGACACCGCGTCACGCTGATGGCTCCATGTGACGCATCTCTTCGAAACGGTGTTTCCTCAATGGAAACGCCGGGGGCGCCTCGCGGCGTCCGTGCCCGACGGCCCGTGCGACCGCACGCGCCGCTCCGTGAAGGGGGCAGCTTCCCGGTATGAGAGCCAAGACCATCGCGGCGGCCCCGTCGCGCACCGCGGCCGCGCTCGCCGCACTCGTCGTCGCCGCGGCCGGATCGCTGGTGCTCGGCGGTGCCCGGCCGGCGCACGCGGGCAGTGCCGCCGTGACCTACGACTGCGTGTTCGCGTCGTCCCACTCGGTGTTCACCACCACGGCGACCCTCACCGCCGACGCCACCACCACACCCGGCACGCCGGTCGACCTCACGCTGAGCTTCGCCGACGGCCCCGCCAACGGGCCCGTGGCGCTGACCGCCGGCACGGTGGCCGTCTCCGCGCGACTCGGCGTCACCGGCCAGGACCCCGTCACCGTGAGCGCCCCCGCCTCCAACGCGGCCGTCGCCCCCTACGCGGAGATCCCGATCCCGGACCTCACCGGCACGCTCACCGTCGCCCAGCCCGGCACCGTCCAGCTCACCCCGGGCGACCTCACCCTGAACATCACCAACTACGGCCTCAGCATCGCCTGTACCGTCGACGGCACCGCACCGGTCCTGTCGACCGTCACCGTCACCGACGGCAGCACCGGAAGCGCCGCCGCGGCGGTCCAGAAGATCTCCGGCCGTCCCGCCACCGACACCACCGGCGCCCGCCCCGGCGACACCGTGACCCTCGCCGGCACGGGCTGGACCCCGGGCGAACCCGTCGACGGCGTACGGCTGTGCGCCCTGGACGGCACCAGCGCCTGCGCCGACGACGTCCTCACCCCCGACCTCACGGTCGACGGCGACGGACGCCTCACCGGCACCGTCCTCATCGGCGCGGGCGCCACGCCCGGCCCGCACACCCTGGTCGTCACCCAGGGCTCGCTCGGCGCCACCGTCGTCCTCGGCGTGCTGGGCACCCGCTCCCTCCAGCTCAGCCCGTCCGGCGGCGGACCCGGCACGAGCACCACCGTCACCGGCGCCTCCTTCGACCCGGGCGACGAGGTCACCGTCACCGGCGTGGACGCCGACGGCGAGGCCACCGGCGCCCCCCTCGTCGCCCCCGTCGACGCCCGCGGCGCCTTCACCGCGACGCTCACCCCCGCCGCCGGCACCGTGAAGGTGGTGGCCACCGAGGCCGACGGCGGCGCAGGCGACTTCGCGGAGGCGGCCTGGAGCGCCACGGCCGACGGCGGCAGCGCCGAGCAGACCCTGAAGGTCGTCGTCTCCGGCGGCGCCCTGACCATGGCCCAGGCGGCGGGCGAGGTGACCCTGTCGCCCGTCACCGTCGACGGCACCGAGCACACCGCCACCGGCTCCCTCAACGCCGTCGAGGTCAAGGACTTCCGCGGCAGTACCCGGGGCTGGTCCCTGGTCGGCACCGTCACCGACTTCACCAACTCCGCCGGCGCCGCCGTCCCGGCCGGGAACCTGTCGTGGACGCCCACCTGCGCGGTCCACGCCGGTGCCGCGGCGGCCTCCACCGTCACCCCCGGCAGCCCGGGACCCCTCAGCGCCACGACCGCGGCCCCCCTGTGCACCCAGGCCGCCAGCGACGACCCCACCTCGGTCACCGGCGGCGACTTCGACGCCGGCGCCTCCCTCTACCTGCGGGTGCCCGCCATCACCCAGGCCGGCGAGTACGCGGCCGTGCTGCGTCTCACCCTGTCCTGAACGCCTGATCACGCCGATGCGCCCACCACCCCGAAGCCGTCTCCGCATCCGCCCCCGCCACGGCACCGCCACCACGTTCGCCGCGCTCGCCGTGCTCACCGTCCTGGCCGCCTGGCTGCCGGCGCCCCGGACGGCGGCGGAGGACGGCTCCGGCGGATCCTCCCAGGCCTGGTCGGTGCAGCCCACCGACCGGAGCACCGGCGCCGCCGCGAGACGCCTGACCTTCCAACTGGACGCCCGTCCCGGCTCGGTGATCCACGACTCGGTGCGCGTCAGCAACCTGTCGACCGAGCCCCGCTCCTTCCAGGTGTACGCGGCCGACGCCTACACCACCCCGCGCGACGGCGGCCTCGGCTACCGGCAGGCGGGCGAGGCGCAGCACGACGTCGGCGCCTGGGTGAAGATGAGCACCAACGCCCTGATCCTGCCCGAACGCCGGGCGGCCGACATCCCGTTCACGGTGACCGTCCCCGAGGACGCCACCCCCGGCACCCACACCGGCGGTGTCGTCGCGCTCGACAACACCCTGCACGACGGGGGCACCACCGACTCCGGCGTGGAGGTGAGCATCCAGCGGGCCATCGCCGTACGGCTCGAACTCACCGTCGCCGGACCGCTCACCCCGGGCCTGGCCGTCCGTGGGGTCGGTCTCGTCCACACACCCGACGGCGCCCCCTTCGCCGCCGGCCGGGCCACCGTCCGCTACACCGTCACCAACACCGGCAACACACCCGTCCAGGGCAAGGCCGTCATCACCGTCACCGGACTGTTCGGACGCGAGATCGTCACCCGGACCCGCTCGCTGCCGCCGGTCCTGCCCGGCCAGCACACCGAACTCGCCCTCGCCCTCGGCCGCGCCCCGCCGCTGGACCTGCTGACCGCGACGGTGATGGTCTCCGCCGCCGGCGTCCCCGCCACCACCGCCCGCACCCACCGGCTCGCCCTGTCCTGGCCCACCCTCGGGGTCGTGGCCGTGGCGGCGGCCCTCCTCGTCGCCGCGCTCTCCCAGGCCCGGCGCCGCCGCCGCACCCTCGCGCAGGAGCACCCATGACCCACCGCCGTGCCCGCGGCCCGGCCGCGGCCCGCCGCACCCTCGCCGTGAGCCTCGGCGTGCTCGGTGTCACGGCCCTGACCGCCGCACCGGCCCACGCCGCGGGTACGGCGAGCCCGCCCGCCCCCGCCGTCACCGCCGACGCGACCCGCCTGGTCCCCGGACGGCCCGTCACCGTCACCGGCACCGGCTGGGCCGCGGGGGCCACCGTGCAGACCGAGGTGTGCGGGCTGCGAGCCGTGCACGGCAGTGCCGACTGCGACACCCTGCGCGGCGCGGTCGCCCTCGTGGCCGCCGACGGCACCTTCCGGCTCACCCTGGTCGTGGGCGCCCCGCCGGTCGACTGCCCGTGCGTGGTCCGCGCCACCACCGGCGGCGGGCCGGGGGCGCGGTCGGCCGCCACGGACGTCGAGGTGGCCGGTGTCCCCGAGACGGCCGTCCCGGACCCGGACACCGCCACGCCCGACGTGCAGATCGTCGACACCGTCCTGACCGGCCGCCCCGGCCTCGCCGAACTCTTCGGCGGACGGCCCCGCCGCACCCTGGTCGTCACCGTCCGCAACACCGGGACGGCCACCCTCGGCCGCAGCCCGCTCGTCATCCGGTGGGGCACGGGCGGCACCGCGGACACCGACGTCGTCACCCCGCTCACCTCACCGCTGGAGCCCGGCGCACGCGCCACCTACCGCGTTCCCGTCGCGCTGCCCCTGGCGGCCTTCGGCCGCTACGCGGTGGGCGGGACGTACGCCGCGCAACCCTTCCTCGTCGCCACCGACCTCTACCCCTGGGGGCTCCTCGCCGCCGCCGGCGGCTCGGTGCTCCTCACCGTCTTCGCGATCGGCCGGGCGATCCGCCGCCGGCTCACCCGTCCGCCCGAGCCGGTCCCGCCGCCCCGGGCCGCCGTCCTGCCCGCCCCGGCGACCGTCGAAGTCACCGGCGACGGACTGCGCGCCGTGCTCGCCTCCCTCACCGCCGCCCCGGCCCACCCGGACGCGGGCGGCCCACCAGCCGAACGGCTCGGCCTGGAAGGCCTGTTGCGCACGCTGTCCGGACGGCCCTCCCTCGTGGACACGGCACGACTCGACACCCTGGAGCGCCTGTTGGACCCGCGCCCCGCCGATCCCGCCGGTCCCGCCCACCTCATGGACGACGCGAGCGGCGCCGTCCCCGAGGCGGGTGAGGGCCGGTGACCCGGAACCCGCCCCTTCCCGCGCGCACCCGGGCGCTCCCGTTCGCACCCCTGCGCACGGCCGCCACCGGAGCCGCCACCGGGCTGGTGCCCGGCGCCCTCGTGCTCGGCGCCCAGCAACTGGGCGGGGTCATCGGGATGCCCGGCGCCGCCGTCCGCTACGTCCTGCTCACCGCGCTCCTGCTGACCCCGGCCGCCCTGCCCGCCGTCCGCCGCCTCGCGGCGCCCCGCCACGGCCTGGGCAGGGGCGCCGCCCGGTGCGCCGCCGCCGGCTGCGTGGCGGTCGCGCTCGCCGGTGCGCTGCCGGGCGTCGCCGTCTTCTGCGCGGCGGTGCCGACGGCGGCCCTCCTCGGCGCCGCCGCGCTCGGCGCCCGCCGGTCCGCCGTCCGGTATCCGGCGGTCCTGGCGGGACTGGCCGGGAGCGCCGCCCTCATCGAGGCGCTGCCCGACCGGCCGGAGACCGCCCTGCTCCTCTGCGGGGCGACCGGCGCCCTGCTCCTGGCCCCGGACGCCCTGACACGACGGACGCCGACCTCACGGACCGCCGCGGACGGCGGTCCGGGCGCGCCCGGCGGGATGGACGCGCCCGGCGGGACGGCGGCGGGACCGCCGCCGGACGGCGGGCGGGCAACGGAGCCGGACGGCGGGCGGGCAACGGAGCCGGACGGCGGACCGTCACCGGAGTTGGAGACCACGCGGTCGCCGGCACCGTACGCCGGGCCGTCACCCGCTCCGTACGCCGGGGCGTCACCGGCGTTGGAGACCGCGTGGCCACCCGCGCCGCACGCCGGGCGGTCACCCGCGCCGGACGACGGACCGCCCCTCACCCCACCACCCCTCACCCCTCCGACCCGACAGGTCCCGCCCCGACAGGCCCCGCCCCTTCCGCCGCGCCCCGCCGACGATCCGGGACCGGGCGGCGGAGCCCTCGGCCGGGGAACCGAGCGCATCGCGCGTGCCGCGCTCGGGGCGGTCGCGGCCGTCGGTGTCCTCGCCGCCCTGGACCTGTACACGTTCCGCTTCACCCTGCTCGGCGCGGACCCGGCCGGTCACGTCGCCCAGGCCGCCGCGGCGGCGGCCGTCGCCGTCCTCGCCGCGCACCCGGTGCTGCGGCCGGCGGGCGCCGCCGCCCGCCGCGCCGCCGCCCTCACCCTCGCCGGCGCCGCCGCCGCCCTCCTCGCGCAGGCGGCCGCTCCCGAGGCGGCGCACCTGACCCTCGCCCTCGGCGCGCTGCTCACCTGCGTGGCCCTCACCGGACGGCTCCTCGACGCACAGACCGGCGACCGCCGCCCCGGAACGGGCACCCGCTGGACGATCGCCGGCGCGCTCGCGGGGATCGGCCTCCTCGCCGGTGCGGGGCGCCTGGTGGACGCGGGTGACGCGCTCGCCCTCTGCGCCCTGCCGCCCCTCGCCGGAACCCTCGTCCTCGCCCGCACCGCGCGCACCGGGCCCGCGCCCACCGGGGCGGGGGAGCCCTTCCTGCGGCTCCACGACGTGACGGTCCGGTACCAGGGCCGGACGGTGATCCGGCGGCTGCGGCTGACGGCGGCCGCGGGGGAGGTGCTGGTCCTGCGCGACGAGCGGTCCGGCCGGCGGGCGGCCGCCCTGTTGAAGGTGCTGGCCGGCCACGCCCGCCCCGCCGCCGGCCACTGCCGGCTGCACGGCCAGGACCTGCGGGCGACCGGCGTCCGGACGCGCTGGCTGCTCGGCCTGTCGGCCGCGCTGGACCCCTCGGACGCCACCGGGGCCGGGCTGCTGCCCCAGCTGGCCTCGGACCGGACGGTCCGCGAGGCACTGCGCGCCGCCGCCGCGTCGTACGGCCCGGGCCGCGCCGAGGAACTGGAACACGGCGTCACGGCCGCGTTCCCAGCCCTGCGGCACCGGCTCGACGACCCGCCCCGCGACCTGGATCCGGCCGAACGCTGCGTGCTGGGACTGGCCCAGGCCCTGCTCGCCCGTCCCCGCCTGCTGCTGCTCGACCTCACGTCCGCCCCGTCCGCCGCCCTCGCCGACGACCCTCAAGTGGCCGTGCTGGTACGGCGGGTCGCGGCCCAGGGCACGGCGGTGCTGGTGGCCACCGCGGGCAGCGGAGCCGTACCCCTCGACGCCCGCGTGCTCGACCTCACCGAGCGCCGGCCCGCCCGCACCCGCGCCCGCACGAAGGGGGCCCGCCGCGTCCGCGCCCGCCGAGTCCGCGCCCGCGGGGTGCCGGCCCCGGACGGCGCGGCGGACCTCCAGGAAGGGAGACCGGCATGACCACCCTCGCGCGCACCGCGACGACGCCCCCGCCGCGCCCGCGCCCGCGGCTGCGGCGAGCCGCCCTGGCCCTGGCCGTCTGCGGACCGCTGCTCCTGCCGCTGTCCGCCCCCGCCCCCGCCGCGGCCGCCGACGGCGGGGCCACCGTCACGGTCTCCCGCACCACCGGACTGACCGAGGGCCAGCGGATCACCGTCACCGGCCAGGGCTTCACCCCCGGCCTCACCTCCGTCGCGGTGGGCCTGTGCGCGGAGCACTACCGCAGCAACGCCGACTGCGATCTGACCGGTGGCGCCGCGCTCGTCAACATCGACGCGCGCGGACGGCTGCCCGAGGTCACGCTCACCGTGCACCGCACGGTCGCCGGCACCGACTGCCGCACGAAGCAGTGCGTCGTCGGGGTCTCGCCGCTGCCCACCGGCACACCGGCGTCTCTGCGGCCCCCGAACACCGTCGACGTCCGCATCGGACTGGCGGGCGGCACCGTGACCGGGGATCCGTCCGGCACCGGGCGCGCCACGACCGCGAGCGCCGCGCCCTCCGCCGCCGGATCCGGCGGGGAGGGGCTCTCGGCGACGCTCTGGTCGCTCGCGCTGGCCGCCGTCGTGCTCTGCGCGGCCGGCGCCGTCGTCGTCTCCCGTCCGCCACGGCACCCGGACCCCGCCCCGCTCTCCCACACTGGAGGTACTCCCTGATGCGTAGCGTGCTCCTCAGAACGACGGCGGTGGCCGGCGCCGGGACGACGGTGCTCGCCGGCGCCCTGCTCGCCGCCGGCCCCGCCGGGGCCGCCGGTGTCCTGACCGTCAGCAAGACCACCGGACTGGTGGTCGGCGACACCGTGACCGTCTCGGCGAAGGGACTGAGCGAGAACCAGTCCTTCGCGCCGCTCGGCCTGTGCAAGCCGGACCCGTCCGGCCCGACCGACTGCGACACCTCCGCCGACGCGGCGTACATCGGCAAGACCGACGCGGACGGCGTCTGGCACAGCTCCTCGACGAACGCCACCAGTGTCGAGGTGACTGTCAAGGCCCAGGCGGGCGGCGCGAGTTGTACGAGCGCGGCCGGAGCCTGCGTGATCGCCGTCTTCATCACGGCGACCAAGGAGATGGTGCAGGTCCCGCTCACCGTCTCGGCGAGCGGCGGCTCCTCCTCGGGCGGGTCGTCCTCGGGGGGATCCTCCTCGGGCGGCGGCTCCTCGTCGAGCACGGCGACCGGGTCCGCGGGCTCCTCCACGGCGGGCTCGGGCGGCACCACGGACGGCTCGGGCGGCTCGGGCGGATCGTCCACGGACGACGCGCTGGCCAGCACCGGTTTCGTGGACGGCGTCCCGGTCGGACTGCTCGCCGCCGGCACCCTGGTGCTGTGCGGCAGCTCGGCGCTGCTGCTCACGCCGCGTCGCCGGGGCCGCCACGAATGACGCCGGCCGGGTGCGAGGGGCGGGCCGCGCCACCAGCGGCGGTCCGCCCCCCCGCACCGCCGCGGGGCCCCTGCGGCGCTACGGCGGGTACCTGCGGCATCCGGCGGGTGCCTACGGCGCTACGGCGTCCGGCGGGGTGCCGCTCCCGAGGACAGCCGCCCCAGCGCCTCCTCCAGCGCGATCACGTCGGCGTACTTGGAGTCCAGGTCGAACAGGTTGGCCTCGTGCGGGCCCGGGTCCCGGTCGGCGACGGACTCCCGTACCACCTGGGGCCGGAAGCCGTACTGCAACGCGTCCAGGGCGCTCGCCCGCACACAGCCGCTGGTGGAGAAACCGCCGACGACGACGGTGTCCACGCCGTGTCCGGCCAGCCACCGGTCGAGGCCGGTGGCGAAGAAGGCGCTCGGGTAGTGCTTGCGCACCAGCAGATCGCCGTCCGCGGGCCGGCACACCTCGGTGAAGTCCGCGTACGGACTGCCCGCGCGGAAGGCGTCCAGACCGGGGACCTTGCGGTGGAAGTGCGGTGCGTCGGCGCCCGGGTCGCCCGCGTAGTGGACGGCGGTGAAGACCACCGGCGCCCCGGCCGCGCGGGCGGCGCGGGCGAGCGCGGCCATCGCGGCCAGCGCCGGCTCCGCCGTGCGCAGGTACAGGTGCGAGGCGGGGTCGGCGTACGCGCGCACCGCGTCGACGAGGAGGACCGCGGGGCGTTCGCCCCAGCCGACGCGGCGGCCGAAGCCGGCCCGCGCGTAGTCGTCGTCGAGCCGGCCGGCCACCTCAGATCACCCCGTCGGCGGCGAGCGCGGCGCGCCGCTCGGCGTCCAGGCCCAGCACACCGCCCCAGATCTCCTCGTTGTGGGCGCCGAGTTCGGGCCCCGCCCAGCGCACGGCGCCCGGAGTGGCGGACAGCCGCGGCACGACGTTCTGCATCGGGATCTCCCCGAAGTCGGGGTGCGGCACCCGGACGATGGCCTCACGCGCGGCGAAGTGCGGGTCCTGGAGCATGTCCGCGGCGGTGTAGGTGCGGCCCGCGGGGACGCCCGCCGCGTGCAGCGCGGCCAGCAGCGCGCCGGAGTCCTGTCGCGCCGTCCACTTCGCGATCACCTCGTCCAGCTCGGCCTGGTGGGCGCCGCGCGCGCTGTGCGTGGCGTAGCGGGGATCGGCCGCCAGCGCCGGGTCGCCCATCACCTCGGTGAGCCGGGTGAAGACGGTGTCCTGGTTCGCGGCGATCAGCACGTCCGCGCCGTCGGCGGTCGGATAGACGTTGCTGGGGGCGACGTTGGGCAGGACGGCCCCGGTGCGTCCACGCCGGTAGCCGCCGATCTCCCACTCCGGGATCAGCGACTCCATGTAGGCGAGGACCGCCTCGTACAGCGCGGAGTCGACGATCTGGCCGCGCCCGGTGCGCTGCCGCGCGTGCAGCGCCATCACGGTGCCGTAGGCGGCCATGGTGCCGGCCAGGGCGTCCCCGAGGGAGACGCCGGTGCGCGAGGGGGCGCGGTCGGGTTCGCCGGTGATGTGGCGGATGCCGCCCATCGCCTCGCCGATGGAACCGAAGCCGGCTCGCGGCGCGTAGGGGCCGGTCTGCCCGTAGCCGGTGACGCGGACCAGGACGAGCCGCGGGTTGAGGGCGGACAGGGTGGCGTAGTCCAGCCCCCAGCGCTCCAGGGTGCCGGGGCGGAAGTTCTCCACCAGCACGTCGGCGGTGGCGGCCAGTTCGCGGGCCAGGCGCTGGCCCTCGGGATGGCGGAGGTTGCAGGTGACGGACTTCTTGTTGCGGGCGACCACCGGCCACCACAGGGAGGTGCCGTAGGGGCGTTCACGGCCCCACTGGCGCATCGGGTCCCCGCGGCCGGGGTCCTCCAGCTTGATGACCTCGGCGCCGTGGTCGCCGAGCAGCTGTCCGCAGAAGGGGCCGGCGAGCAGGGTGCCGGTCTCCAGCACACGGATGTCGCAGAGGGGTCCAGTCATGAGCCGAGTCTAGATTTAGGAAACGCTGTTCCGCCAGGGGAACCGTCGGGGCAGAATGGCGCGCATGGAGAGCGAATCCGCCGGGGCGGCGCCGTCCGCCGTCGGCATCGTCGAAGTCGCCCCGCGCGACGGCCTGCAGAACGAGACCGAGATCCTGGAGCCCGCCGAGCGCGCCGAACTGGTGGCCCGCGCCGTGGCGGCGGGCGCGCGGCGTGTGGAGGCGGTGGCCTTCGTCCGTCCCGGCCGCGTTCCGCAGATGGCCGGCGCCGAGGAGGTGATGGCGCTGGTACCCCGCGTGGCGGGCGTGCGGTACTCGGGCCTGGTGCTCAACCGGCGGGGCCTGGAACGCGCGGTGGACGGCGGCGTCGACGAGGTCAACTGCGTGGTCGTCGCCAGTGACACCTTCTGCCGCCGCAACCAGGGGGTGGGCACCGAGGAGGCGCTCACCGTCTGGGAGGACGTCGCGGCCCGCGCGCACGCCGCCGGCGTCGCCCCGTCCGTCACCGTCGCCGCCGCCTTCGGCTGCCCCTTCGAGGGCGAGGTCCCCGAGCCGCGGGTGGTCGGCCTGGCGCGGCGGGCCGCGCGCACGGGGGCGGCGGAGATCGTGCTGGCCGACACCATCGGCGTCGCCGCCCCGGACGCCGTGACCCGTCTGCTCCACGCGGTCGCCGAGGCCGCCCCCGGCGTCCCGCTGCGCTGCCACTTCCACAACACCCGCAACACGGGCTACGCCAACGCGGTCGCCGCGCTGCACGCGGGGGCGACCTGGCTGGACGCCTCGCTCGGCGGCATCGGCGGCTGCCCGTTCGCCCCCGCCGCCACCGGCAACATCGCCACCGAGGACCTCGTCTACCTGATGGAACGGATGGGTGTGCGCACCGGCATCGAGCTGGAGGCCGCCATCGGCGTCGCCGGCCGGCTGGGGGAGCGCCTGGGGAAGCCGGTCCCGGCCCTCCTCGGCCGCGCGGGCACCTTCCCGCCGTCCTCACCGTCCCCGCCGTCCCCGCCGTCCCCGCCGTCCTCACCGTCCCCGCCGTCCCCGCGGTCCTCACCGTCCCCGCCGTCCCCGCCGTCCTCGCCACCTCCGCCGTCCTCACTGTCCTCCCAGTCCCCGCCGTCCGGATCCGGTGGCCCGTCCGCCGCGGACGCGGCGCCGACGGCGGGCTCCGGCCGCTTCGGCCGCTTCGGCCGCTCCGGCCGCTCCGGCCGCGCGGGCTGAGGGGGCGTCATGGGAGCCCACGCACACGGCTGGTGGATCCTGCTGCACCTGGTGCTGTTCGTCTTCTGGCTCGGCGGCGACCTCGGCGTCTACGTCTCCAGCCGCTTCGTCCTCGCCCGTGACCTGTCCTTCGAGGCGCGGGCGACGGCCCTGCGCATCATGGGCGTGCTCGACCTCGGCCCCAAGATCTGCCTGGTGCTGTTCCTGCCCAGCGGGGTGACGCTGATGGCCCTGGAGCCGCACGGCGCCCCGCTGCTCGGCGGCTGGACGGCGGCGTCCGCCTGGGCCGGAGCGGGGTGCTGGCTCTGGCTGACGGTCCGTGACCACCGCAGACCCGGCCGGCACCCCCTCGTCCGCCGCGCCGACTGGGCCGTACGCATCGCGCTCACCACCGCCCTGCTCGCGGCCGGAGGGTACACGCTGCTGGCGGACGAGCCCTTCGGGGTCACGACCCGCCCGCACTGGCTCGGCGCCAAGGTGATGCTCTACGCGACGGCCATCGCCTGCGGACTGGGCATCAGGCTGACCCTGCGTCCCTTCGGCGCGGCGTTCGCCGCCCTGGCCCGCGACGGCTCCACACCGCAGACCGAGAGGGCGCTGCGCCGCGCGGTAGACGGCTGCGTCCCGTACGTCGCCGGGATCTGGCTGAGCGTGCTGGCGGCGGCCGCGCTGGGCGTGCTCAAACCCGGTGCGGCGCTGTGATCCCGTGTGGGGCTGTGATCCCGTGTGGGGCTGTGATCCCGTACGGGGCGCCCTCGCGAAGGGCGCCCCGCACGGGATCACATGAGACGGCCATGCGGCGGGCGCCCCGGACCCGGTGTGCTCACGTGGTGCCGGGCCGGTGCCCGAACTCCGCCGACAGCCGCTCCACCGCCGACAGCAGCAGCGGGACGCATTCGGCCATGCGCGGCTTGAAGCGGCTCAGCGGTCCGGCCACGCTGAGCGCGGCCACCACATGGCCGTCGTGGCCCAGCACCGGCGCGGCGATCGAGGCCGACCCGGCCTCGCGCTCGCCGACGGACGTGGCGTATCCGCGCCGGCGGATCGTCGCGAGCTCCTTGCGCAGCTTGACGGCGTCCGTGATGGTGCGCTCGGTGAGCGGTTCCAGTTCGTGCCGGCCGAGATACTCGTCGATCTCGGGCTCCGGCATGAACGCGAGCACCGCCTTGGAGGAACTCCCGGCGTGCAGCGGGAACGGGATGCCGAGGGCCACTTCGATGCGCAGCTCCTGCTCCGGCACGACCTGGTCGACGTAGAGCCGCGTGTCGCCGCGCCGGATGGACAGGGTGGCCGTCTCGCCGCACTGGGCGGCCAGCCGCCGCAGTTCGGGCGCGGCCATGATGCGCAGGTCGGTGCGGGCCAGGTAGGCGCGGCCCAGCGAGATCGCGGCCGGGCCGAGGGCGTACCGCCGGGTCACGGGGTCGGCGATGATCAGGTCCCGGTTGCGCAGGGCGGTCAGGATGCGGTGCACCACCGCCTTGGTGATGTCGAGTTCCTGGGCGATCTCCGTGACGCCGAGGTCCGGACGGCCGCTGCGGCCGAAAAGCAGGAGTACGTCCATGGCCCGCTCGACGGCGGCGATCGACCTGCTGCTGTTCTCCTCGCTCACGCGGTTCCTTCTGCGGTGCGGGGCCGTGGGGGCCGGTCGGGGCGGCTCCGCCGACCGAGGCCCAGCATAGGGGCAGGATTTCCCCAAGGGAAACGCGATCGCCTCGTCGTCACCGTTCGCCATTGACACCAGGAGAAGCCCGTCGTTACGCTCATCGTGACATCGTTCCGCTAGAGGAAACATGCGGGACGGGGGTCGCGGGCGACCGGCCCGCCGGGGGAGCACTCCGGCCGCACCCGTCCCGTCCACCACCGCCGGGAGGCCTGATGCGAGCCGCCGTCGACGAGTCAACGTTCCGGCAGACGCTGTCGCGTTGGCCCAGTGGCGTCGCCATCGTCACCACCGACGGCGCGTTGGGCCGGCACGGCATGACCGCCAGTTCCTTCTGCAGTCTCAGCCTCGACCCGCCCCTCGTCCTGGTCTGCACGGACCGGCGCATCCGCTCCCACCGCCTGATCCAGGAGCACGGCGTCTTCGCGGTGAGCGTGCTGGGCCGCGACCACATCGGCCTCGGCCGGCGGTTCGCCGGGCTGGAGCCGGGCGTCGAGGACCGCTTCGCGGGCGGTGACTGGCGGCCGCGGGTCACCGGCAGCCCCGTGCTCGCGGACGCCGCCGCCTGGATCGACTGCCGCGTCCGGCACGCCTATCCGGGCGGCGACCACACCATCTTCGTCGGTGAGGTCGTCGACGTCTGCGTGCCCCGCCTGGTTCCGCCCCTGCTGTTCCAC
This sequence comes from Streptomyces sp. NPDC003248, assembly GCF_055563235.1. NCBI lineage: Bacteria > Bacillati > Actinomycetota > Actinomycetes > Kitasatosporales > Streptomycetaceae > Streptomyces > Streptomyces sp. NPDC003248. The sequence goes on from NZ_JBVHDT010000012.1 coordinate 180,848, forward strand.
TCCCGCTCCTGGGGCCAGGTCGCCGACCCGCTGCCCGACCGCGTCACCGTCGCCGACACCGGCACCGCCGAACGGCTCGCCCTCGCCGGAGCCTCCCGCTGCGCCTCGGCCCGGCTGCTGGAGGACCTCGGGGACGCAGGGGTGCGGGTACGGGTGCGCCTGTCAGGCACCGGTCCGGACGCGGCGCGGACGCCCCCTGCGCGGACGCCCCCAGGGCAGACGTCCCCAGCGCGGACATCGCCGGGGCGGCTGCCGCCGCGTTCGGTCCTGGTCGCCGGTCCGGCCGAGGCCGCGGCGGCTGTCGCGGCGGGACCGGTGACGGTGGAGTTCACGGTCGCCGACCGTGCCACGGGTCCTGGTGTCACGGTCGCCGTCTGTCCCACGGGCTCCGGCGTCACGGTCGCCGACTGTCCCAAGGGCTCCGGCGTCACGAGCGCCGACCGTCCTACGGGTCCTGGCGTCACGAACCCCGACCGTCCCACCGTCCCCGGCGCCACGACCACCGACCGTCCCACCGCCCCCGGCGTCACGAGCGCCGCCCCGGCGGCCGACGGTGTCGCCCTCGCCGACCTGCCCGCCCTGGTGTCCGCGGTGGCCGGCGTGGGCACGGCCGTCGGCCGTGTTCCCCGCGCCCTCGACCCGGCGCGCACGGCGGCGGTGCTCGACCTGGTCGCCGCGCTGCGCGACGCGGGGTGCGACGAGATCGCGCTGGAGGAGGCGGCACCCGACGCCGGGGGCGCGGCACCGGCGCCGAGTTCGCCGCTGCACCTGCGGACGCTGCTCCAGGACGCCGTCCAGGTCGCCGGTCCCGTCCCGTTGCGGCTGTGCCTGCGCGACGACCACGGCCTCGGCCTGGTCAACGCGCTCACCGCGATGAAGAGCGGCATCCGCCACTTCGACACGGCCCTCGGCGGCTGCGACGGCACCCTGGACACCGAGCGCCTCCTGCTGCTGTGCTCCCGCATGGGCGTGGACACGGCCGTCGAGTCCGCGGCGCTCGCCCGGTGCCGCGACGAACTGGCCCGCCTCGTGCGCGGCGGACGCCCTCGCCGGCCGGCGTGAGCCCCGCACCCGTCCGCGCCCGTCCGCGCTCGTCCACCAGGCCCCGTTTCCCCGCCCCCGCCCCGCTCCCTCCCCGACCGAAGCCGAGCCCCGCGTCCCCTCCTCGCGGGAGGCCGCCGGGCCGGCCGGTCACCCGCACCCGCCACCCCCTCCCGCCGTCCGCACCAAGGAGTCGACGCATGACCGCACAGCGCCTGACCGGCGAGCGTCTCATCGATGGCATGACCCCGGCCGAGCAGGACCGTGCCCGACGTGTCGAGTCCGTCCTGCCGGCCCTGCGCGAGGCCGCCGCCCGGGCCGACGCCGCCGGGGAGTTCCCCCGCGGCCACGTGGCTCTGCTGCGCGAGCAGGGGCTGCTCGGCCTGGTCGTCCCCGAGGAGTACGGCGGACTCGGCGGCACCCTGCGCGACCTGGCGGCCGCCACCTACGCCATGGGCACCGCCTGCCCCTCCACGGCGCTCGCCTACTTCTTCCACAACACGAGTGCCTCCCGCGGGCTCCTCCCCCTGGAGGCCGTCCGCGCGGGCCTGTTCGACGACGCCGAGATCCCCGAGGTCACGGCGTTCGCCGAGCGCGTGCTGAAGGTGATGGCGGGCGGCTCCTGGCTGGGCAACTTCGCCAGCGAGTCCGTCAAGAGCTCCGAGGCCAACATCGCCATCGCCACCACCGCCCGGCGCACCGCGTACGGCTGGCGGCTCGACGGGGAGAAGTCCTTCGGCTGCGCGACCGGGGTCGCCGACCTCTACCTCGTGACCGCCCGCCTGGACGGCGTCGACGGAGCCGACGGACTCGCCCTGTTCCTCGTGGAGCGCGAGGCGCGCGGCGTCTCCTCCCGTGCACCGTGGAACGGCATCGGCATGCGGGGCAGCGCCAACCACGGCATCCGGCTGGACGGGGTGACCGTGCCGGACGACGACGCGCTGACCCTGCCGGGCGCCTTCACCCGTATGCTCCGGATGAGCCGCGGCAGCTTCGTCGGCAACCAGCTCGCCATCGCCGCCGTGTACACCGGCGCCGCCCAGGCCGTCTACGACCACACCCTGGACCGGCTCACCACCCACTCCTTCGCCGACACCGGGCGGCCCATCGCCACCAGCCCCATGCACCAGGTCCTCATCGGCGACATGACCCAGCGCCTGGAGACCGCCTACCTGTGGCTGCGCCGCCAACTGGAGCTGGAGACCTCCGAACCCCCGCTACGGCCCAAACCCGACGTCTTCCGGCAGTGGCGGCTGGGCAAGGGGTCGGTCACCGAGGCGTGCTTCGACGTGGCGCTCGGCGCGCTCAAGGCCTGCGGCACCTCCGGCGCCACCCTCGACGGAATCATCGGGCGCACCCTGCGCGACCTGGCCATGGGACTGGTGATGACCTTCCCCGCCGAACGCGGACGGCTCGAAGCGGCCAAGATGGTCTCCGACGACCGGGCCAACGCCCTCTTCGCCACCGTGGAGCGCAGCCGATGAGCACCTCGTCGCCGGTCCCGGACCCTTCCGTTCCGGGCTCTTCCGTTCCGGGCTCTTCCGTCCCGGGCTCTTCCGTCCCGGGCTCTCCTGTCTCGGGGCCTTCTGTTCCGGGCCCTTCCGTCTCGGGGCCTCCCACCCCTAGCCCTCCCACCCCTAGCCCTCCCACCCTTGGCCCTCCCACCCCTGGCCCGTTCATCCCGTTCACGCCCGCCCCGGTGGCCGACCTGGTCGACGGACGCGGCGCACCCTGCCCGTCCATCCCGGGCCCGCCCCGCGAGATCCCCGTCACCGGCGAGGAACTGGACGCCCTGCGCGGCAGCACCGACGCACGTCTGGAGGCCGCCCTCGACGCCGCCGACCGCGTCCACCGCCGCGGCGACTGGGCGGGCCGCCCCGACGCCGAGCGCGCCGACCTGCTCGACGCGGCGGCCGCCGCCGTCGACCGGCGCGCGCACGACATCACCCGCGCCGAGGCCTTCGGCAGCGGCGTGCCCGTCGCGCAGACGGGTCTCCTGGGCGTGATCCTCGGCGGCGCGTTCCGGCTCGCCGCGGCACGGCTGCGGGCGTCCGTGCTGCGCGCCGACGCCGTCCGGCCCGACGGCCGCCGCGTCACCGTCCGGCGCGAGGCGCTGGGGCCCGCCCTGTGCGTGGTGCCCTACAACGCCCCCGCCCCCATGGCCGCCCACAAGGCGGCCTCGGCCCTGGCCGCGGGCTGCCCCGTGCTGGTCAAGGCACCCGAACTCAACCCGTACGGCACCCAGGTGCTCGTCGAGACCGCCGCGGCGGCGCTCGCCGAGGCGGGCGCGCCCCCGGCCGTGCTGCAACTCCTGCACGGCGACGGCGCGACCGGCGCCCGCCTGGTCGCCGACGACCGGGTGCGGGCGGTCTCCTTCACCGGCGGCACCCCGGCCGGCCGCGAGGTCGCCGCCGCCTGCGGTCGCGCCCTCAAACCGGCGCAGCTCGAACTCGGCGGCAACAACGCCCTGGTGGTCATGGCGGATGCGGACACCGACACCGCCGCGCGGATCGCGGTGGACCTGCTCACCACCCTCAACGGCCAGTGGTGCCGCGCCCTCGGACGGCTCGTCGTGCCGGCCGGACGCGCGGGCGAACTCCTCGAAGCCATCGGCGCGTCGCTGTCCGCACTGCGCACCGGGGACCCCCTGGACCCCGCGACCGGCTACGGACCGCTCGCCCACTCCCGCCACCGCGGCGCCGCCCTGGCCGCGACACGGACGCTGACCGGACTCGGGGCGAAGGAGCACTCCTCAACCCCGCTGCCCGAGCGCGGCAACTGGCTGGCCCCGACCCTGATCACCGGCGCGCCCGAGGAGCGGGCCCGCGCCGAGATCTTCGGCCCGGTCGCCACCGTGCACCCCTACGAGCACCTCGACGAGGCCGTGCACCTGGCCAACGCCACCGGATACGGCCTGGAGGCCTACGTGACGGGCGCGGACGAGGACGCCGCGCTGGCCGTCGCCGCCCGCATCCGGGCCGGCGAGGTCAAGGTCAACGGCTCCTCCGTGCTCAGCCTCCACCAGGACACCCCGCGCCCCGCGTGGGGAGCGTCCGGCCTGGTGGACGAGGGCACCGACGAGACCCTGCTGCACTTCACCGGCACCCGCGTCACCGGCGTGGAGAACGGATTCGCCCTGCACCTCCCGGCCCCGGCCGAGGGGGACGCCCCGTGACCGCCGACGCCGGCCCCGCGCCCGTGCCCGGGGCGTCCGTCCTGGTGGCCGGTGCCGGACCCGTCGGACTCACCGCCGCGCTGGTGCTGGCCCGCGCGGGCGTCGCCGTCACCGTCCTGGAGGCGGGGACCACCCTCGCCGCGGAGTCACGCGCGTCGACCTTCCACCCGCCGACCCTGGAGATGCTCGCCGAACTCGGCGTCGTGGACGGCCTGCTCGCCCGCGGCCTGGTCGCCCGCACCTTCCAGTACCGCGACCGGCACGCCGGCCCGGTCGCCGAACTCGACCTGGCACTGCTGCGGGCGGACACCCCGTACCCGTACCGCGTGCAGTGCGAGCAGAGCAAGCTGACCCCGTTGCTGCTGAGGGCGCTGACCGGGCTGCCGCACACCCGCGTCGCGTTCGGGGCGCGGGTGTGCGGAGTGCGCCAGGACGGGCACGGCGTCACCGTCGACCTGGCGGACGGCCGCACCGTGCGCGGCGGCCACCTGCTGGCCGCCGACGGCGCCCACTCCGCCGTACGCCACGCTCTGGGCGTGGCCTTCGCGGGGATGACGTACCCCGAACGCTTCCTCGTCGCCTCCCTCGACGAGGACCTGACGGCCCAGCTCCCCGGCCTCGCGCCCATCGCCTACGTCCTCGACCCCGACGAGTGGCTCGTCCTGCTGCGCACCCCCGACCACTGGCGGGTGCTGCTGCCCACCGCCGAGGGCGTCCCGGACGACGTCGAACTCGCCCGTCTGCCGGACCGGCTGGCCCGCCTGCGCACCGACGCCGGCGCCGGCGCGAGCGCCCCGTGGCGGGTCGCGCACGCGAGCCTGTACCGGGTGCACCAGCGGGTGGCGGCCGCCTTCCGGCACGGCCGGGTGCTGTTGTGCGGCGACGCCGCCCACGTCAACAACCCGCTCGGCGGCATGGGCATGAACAGCGGCATCCACGACGCCGTCCTGCTCGGTACCGCCCTGGCCGCGGTCGTGCACGGCGAACCGGGGGCCGAGGCCGCCCTGGACCGGGCCGCCGCCGACCGGCGCGCCTGCGCCCTCACCTACGTCGGGGCGCAGGCCCACCGCAACTGGGAGCGGCTGCGCGCCCGCGACCCGCGCCTGCGCGCCGAGGTGGTCGCCGACCTGCGCGCGACGGCCGCCGACCCCGCACGGGCGCGCCGCGCCCTGCTGCGCAGCTCGATGATCGCCTCGCTGCGGCCCGTCTCCTGACCGGCCGACCGCGCCGACCCGAGGAGAGACCGTGGCCGACCCGTACCTGGACCCGGTACAGCATGACGACCGAGAGCTGATCGAGCGTCACAACCCGGCCCGTGCGGCCGACCTCGTCGGCACGGTGCCGGTCGCCGGTCCGGACGAGGTCGGGCGTGCGGTGACGGCGGCGGGCGCGGCCGCACGGGCGTGGGCCGCCGAGCCCGTGGAACGGCGCGCGTCCGCCCTGCGCCACGCCGCGCGGGTCCTGGAGGAGCGGGCGCCGGCCGCCGCCGTCCTGCTGGCCCGGGAGTCGGGCAAGCCGCTCGCCGACTGCGAGGGCGAGATCGCCTTCTCGTCGGTGGTGCTGCGCTGGTACGCCGACGCGGCCGCGCCGCTGCTCGCCGACCGGCACACCGACGACGCGCGGGGGCGGCTCACCGTGCGCAGGCGTCCGTACGGCCCGGTGGCCGCGCTCACCCCGTGGAACGCGCCGGTGATCCTCACCGTCCTCAAACTCGCCCCCGCCCTGGTCGCCGGGAACGCGCTGCTGGTCAAGCCCTCCCCGCTCGCCCCGCTCGCCGTCGACACCCTGCTGCGGGCCGTGGCGTCCTGCTTCCCGCCCGGCCTGCTGCACACCCTGCACGGCCACGCGGAGACGGCCGCCGCGCTGGTCGGGCACCGGGGCGTGTACAAGGTCGCCTTCACCGGCGGGGAGCGGGCCGCCCGCGCCGTCGGCGCCCTCGCCGCCGCCGCACTGACCCCGACCACCATGGAACTGGGCGGCAACGACCCGGCGGTCCTGCTGGACGACGCCGATCTGAGCGACGGGGCCATGGACCGGCTGGTGACGGCCGCGCTGGCCACCGCCGGTCAGGTCTGCATGGCGGTGAAACGCCTCTACGTGCCGCGCTCGGCCCACGACCGCTGCGTGGCCGCGCTCACCGCGGCCGCCGACCGCGTCGTCCGCCTCGGCGATCCGCTGCGGCCCGGGGTGACCGTCGGTCCGGTGATCACGGCCGGGTCCGCCGGCCGGCTCGCCGCGCTCACGGCGGACGCGGTGCGCCGGGGCGCCCGCGCGCTGCCGCTGGGCGAGGTGTGCCCGGACACCGACCTGGCGGCCGGTCACTTCGTCCGGCCGCTGCTGCTCACCGGAGTCCCCGAGGCCGCGCCCGTCGTCCGCGAGGAGCAGTTCGGGCCGCTGCTGCCGGTACTGGCCTACGACGGTGAGGACGAGGTGGTGGCCCGGGCGAACGCCGGAGAGCTGGGCCTGGGCGCGTCGGTGTGGAGCGCCGACGAGGACCGCGCCTTCGCGCTCGCCCGCCGGCTGGACGCCGGATTCTGCTTCGTCAACACCCACAACCGCACCGGCATGTCCCTGCGGGCGCCCTTCGGCGGCGTCAAACGCAGCGGACACGGCCGCGAGTACGGCCCTGAGGGGCTGGAGGAGTACGTGCAGCCGTGCGTCGTGCACGCCCCGGCGGCCTTCCGCGCCGGGGGCGGAGGCATGGCGCCGGGCGCCTACCCGGTACCGGGCTGACCCCGCCCGGCACCGGAGGGACGACGGTCCACGGCGCGCCGGTCACCGGAGGGGAACCGTTCACGGCGCGCCGATCCCCGGAAGGGCCGGTCACCGGAAGGGCCGGTCACCGGAAGGGCCGGTTCACGGCGCGCCGGTGAGCGGCGGGGAGCCGTTCAGGGCGCGCCGGTCACCGTCACGCCGGTGTCGGACGCGTCGCCGGTGCGCCACACGTAGTCGGCCGCGGCGTCGTCCCCGAGCTGGGCCAGCAGGAAACGGCCCGCCCAGCGGGCGGCGACCTCGATGCTCGCGGCCTGGGTGAGCGTCTGGGCGGACGTCTCGGTCTCGGCGGGGGAGGGGTTCTGGACGTCGGTGATGCCGTAATGGTTGGCGCCGGCGACCCGCACGATCTGCTTCGGCGTGTTCAGCAGGTGCGCGTAGGTCTTCTCCGCGTCGGCGGGGGCGGCGATGCCGTCCGCCGCGCCCTGCACCAGCTGCACCGGGATCCGGTTGTCCACGTCGGCGAAGATCAGGCCCAGCAGGCCGTTGTTGGTGCCGTAGAAGGACGCCGCCTTGACCTGGCCGGGCAGGCCGAAGCTCAGTGCGGGGCAGAAGACCAGGCTGCACGCGTCCTCGGCGGCCGACAGTCCGGCGGCACCGCCGAAGGAGTGCCCGAGCAGCGCCAGTGTGCCGCTGTCGATGCGTTTGTACAGCGGGGACGTGGCGTCGTACTTCTCGTCCTTCATCCAGGCGACCGTGTCGGTGACCTGGTCCACGGCGGCGTAGCGCTCGTACTCGAAGAGCATCAGCCGGTAGTGGTCGGGCACCACGACCACGAAGCCCTGTGCCGCGATCGCCGACGCGTAGCCGGCGTAGTGGGAACGGCCGACCTTCGCGCCCTGGAGGAGCAGCGCGACGGGCAGGCCGGTGGCGGTGCCGGTCGGGTAGTACACGTCGGCGTCGTCGCCGTCGACGACGGTCCGGTAGGACGCGACGGCGGACGCGGCCGACGCGGGCGCGGCCGACGCGGGCACGGCGAACAGCGCGGCCAGCAGGGCCAGCAGGGGGATCAGCAGGTGCCCTCGGTGGTTTCTCACGGGCTCTCCGAACGAAGAGGGGGAGGGACGGTCGTTCCTTGATGGGAAACAGAGTTCCACTCAGGGGGACGCTCTGCCAGGGGTCGGAGCCGGATGCCGCGAAACATTTGGGTTACCGCACGTCACAATCGGCGCACCGGGGTCACCGCCGAGTGCGCGGCGGGTGCAGGCTCTTGACAGCGGCGGGGGGTCTTCGCTGTCATCTGCTTCACATCAGTGCGGAACACTGTTTCCATCAAGGAAACGGCCGTCCTGGATCGGAGGCCCTCGTGCGCCTGCTCCCCCGCCTGAGAACGCTCGCCCCGGCCGCCGTCGCGGCGGCCCTGCTGGCCCTGGCCGCCCCCTCGCCCGCCCACGCGGCCGGATCGGTCACCGCGGTGGCGACCACCGTCGACGTCTCCTGCGCCGCGTTCACCTACCACCCGGACGCCGACTGGTACTTCCCGTCCGGCACGCCCAAGGGGCTGGTCTGGCTCCAGCACGGGTTCGCCCGCTCCGGGGCCCACCTCGGCGATCTCGCCGAGCACTACGCCGCCGCCGGCTACCTGGTGTTCGTCCCCACCCTGCCCAGCGCCGACCTCTTCGGATGCACGCTCCAGAACCTCGGCAACAACAAGCCGTTCCTGAACAACGTGGCCGGCTGGTTCGCCGACGCCGCCGGTTCCACCGGGCAGTTGGCGGGCAGCTACGCGCGCGCCGCCGCACTCGCCGGCCGCGGCGGATCCGCGCTGCCCTCGTCCCTGCTGTTCTCCGGCCACTCCGCGGGCGGCGAGGCCGTCGCCTACGTGGCCCAGCGGCTCCACAGCACCGCGCCCGCCGCCTTCGCCCGGCTCAAGGGGCTCGTGCTGCTCGACCCGGTCGCCTCGGCGATCGGAGACAACACCACGGCCTCGCTGACCGCCCTCGCGGCCACCCCGCTGCCGGTGCGCACGATCTCCTCGCCGCCGTACCTCTGCAACAGCAGCGCCAGTGGCACCACCGCGCTGCGCGACGCCTACGCGGACTCGCCCTTCGTCGGGGTCGAGCTGACCACCGGCTCCCACGTGGACGCCGAGGGCGCCACCGCCGACGCCGCCGGATCGCTGGCCTGCGGCGCCTCGCAGCCCCAGAACGTCACGGCGTTGCAGACGCTGGCCGTCGGCTGGGCCGCGGACGCCTTCTCCGGCACGACGACCGCGACCTACTACCCGGGCGGCGCGTACTACCGGTCCCTGCTGGCGGCGGGCACCGTCACCACCCTGTCCGGCTCCGGGGGCTGACGCAGGCGGGGTGCCGCGATCCGTTCGCACCACCCCGCCGGCTCCCCGGCGGCCGGGTCAGCCGTCGTCCTCGTCGAGATGGTCGACCACGGCCCGGTCCGCCAGCCGGGGCCGCAGCCAGGAGGCGAGCGCGAGGTGGAGCGGGTGCCGCTGATAGGCGCCGAGCGCGGCCGCGTCGTCGTGCCGCGTGATCATGCACAGGTGGTACGACACGGGCGATCCGACGACGTCCAGACCGAGGTCGACGGACCGGATCTCCGGTACCTGGGGGGCGAGTTCGGCCAGCCGCCGCCGGGCCTCCGGGGCGTCGGACGGATCGGTGAACCGCATCAGGACGACATGGGTGAGCACGGCTGATCCTCCGGTGTCGGATCGTGACGTCCCCTCTGTCGCGGGGGTGGCCGCGAGTGTATGTTGAGGAAACGCTGTTCCGCTAGGGGAACCAGAGGAGCCACAGGAGGATCCATGGCCCTTGTCGCCGGCTCCGTACGGGTGGCCGCGGCCCAGTTCGCCGTGGGGGAGGACCGCGCCGCCAACCTCGCCGCCGTGCTGCGCGCCGTCGACACCGCCGCCGACCGGGGCGCCGACCTCGTCGTCCTGCCCGAGTTCTGCAACCACCTCTCCTGGTACCGCGACCGCGCCCACGCGCTGGACGCCGCCTGCCGGCCCGGCGACCCGTTCCTGACCTCGGTCGCGGACGCGGCGGCCGGCCACCGCCTGCACGTGAAGGCGCACGTCACCCTGGCGACCCCGGCCACCGGGCCGAACGGCCGCCCCGACGGCATGCGCATCACCGCGGCGAGCCTGCTGTTCGGGCCGGACGGCGCCCTGCTCGGCCGCGCCGACAAACAGACCCTGATGGGCAGCGAGAACGACCACCTCGACCCCGCGGACGAGACCGGCCCCGTCCTCGACACCCCCCTCGGCCGGCTCGGCCTCTACTCCTGCATGGAGGGCGTCATCAACGAGGTCTGCCGGGGCCTGGCGCTGCGCGGAGCCCAGGTCCTGCTCAACAGCCTCAACTCCTTCGCCCTCGACGAGGCCTCGCTGCACATCCCGGTCCGGGCCGCCGAGAACAAGGTGTGGGTGGTGGCCGCCAACAAGGTCGGCCCGCTGATCCCCGACGCCCACCTCGCCGCCGTCGCCTCCGGACTCGGCGTCCCGCCCGAGGCACTGCACGGGGCGGGCGGCAGCCAGATCGTCCGGCCCGACGGCAGCGTGGCCGCCGAGGCCCCCCGCACCGGCGAGGCGGTGGTGGTCGCCGACATTGAACCGGCCGCCGCCGACGACAAACGCCGTCCCGACGGCACCGACGTCTTCGCCGCCCGACGGCCCTGGCTCTACACGCCGATCGCGAGCGCGCCCCGCCCCGCGCCACCGTTCCCCGGCACCCGCGCCGGCACCGTGACCGCGGCGGTGCTGCGCCCGGGCGGCGACGGGCCGGGCGCGCTCAGCGACGCCGTCGCCCTCACCTCCCGCGCGGCCGCGGCCGGCGCGCTGCTGCTGGTCCTGCCCGAGCTCTTCCTCTGCCCCGGCGGAACCGCGCCCGTCGGCAGCGCCCCCGACCCCGTCCTCGCGGCCACCGCCCTGCGGCGGCTGGCCGACGCGCTCGCCGGCACCGACGCCCTGCTCGCCTGCACCCTGCCCGACGCCGGAGTCCACACCGGTCTCCTGCTCGGCGCCGACGGCCCGGTCCTGCGCGTGCCGCAACTCCACCCCAGCGCCCGGCACTCCGGCTGGGCCGCCGACCGGCCCGCCCCGCCCGCCACCCACGACGCCCGCTGGGGCCGCGTCGCCCTGGTGGTCGGGGACGACGCCGTCCACCCGGAGACGTTCCGGCTCGCCGCGCTCGCGGGCGCCGACACCGTCGCCGTCTGCTACAGCGGCGCCGAACCCTGGGAACGTACCCTCGGCCTGCCCGAACGCGCCGCGGAGAACCGGATGAACGTGGTGGCAGCCGGCCACGGCGAGGGCGCCGTCCACGCCCTGCCCGCGGACTTCGGCCTCTGGCAGAGCCGCGAGGGCGGTTTCACCGGCCGGATCAGCCACCCCGCGACCACCCTCGCCGACGGCCCCCTCACCCTGGCCCCCGTCTTCCCCGAACAGGCCACCCGCCGCCTGGTCTCCCGCCGCACCGACCTTGTGGACGGCCGCCCCTGGCGCCTGTCCGGCGCCCTGACCGCCCCCGCACCCACGGCCCGCACTCCCGAACCCACGGTCGGCACCCCCGAACCCACGGCCCGCACCCCCGAACCCACGGCCGGCACCTGATCACGCCCGCACCCCGCACGCCCTGATCGAACCCCCTCCCGCCCACAGTCGCCCCCGAGGAGCGTGATGGCCGAGACCCTCAAGGCCGTGCAGGACATGACGGACGCGGCCCCCGTTACCGACGTCACCGAGACCTTCCACCAGTGGCAGGAACTGCTGGCGGAACTGAAGAAGAAGATCGACGCCCGCTTCCGGCTGACCCGCGACCCCTCCACGCTCGCGCTGGACGCCTACGGCAACCCGCCCGACAGCCCCGGCGGATCCCTGGCCGCCTACAGCGGGCCCGAGGTCGACTGGATGGTCCACTCCTGGCTGGGCAACCCCACCCGGGGGTTCGCCAACCTCCACCTGACCGTATGGCTCGGACCGCGGATCCGCGTCCCCCACCTCGCCGTCGCCCTGCTGTGCTGGCCGGGCGGCTGGTTCTACCTCGACTCCGTCCCCCGCGCCCACCTGCTCGCCGACGGCCCGTACTACGACCGCTACTACGCCCCGCTGGACGCGGAGTGGCTGGAGGTCCGCGAGCGCCACCCGCGGCTGGAGTGGTTCACCAGCCGGGCCGGGTTCATCCGCGCCAGTCTCTCCCCGACCGCCCACTGCTACAGCCTGCCCCGCGACGAGGAGCACATCGGTCTCGTCCGCCGCCTCACCCACGCCCACGTGGACCGCTGGCTGGGCTGGGTCGACGCCGCCGAGACCGTCCCCGAGGACGAACGGCCCGCCCTGGCCGCCGCCGACCTCGCCACCCGCCGCAACATCGCCGAACGCGACCCGGCCAACGTGATGGGCGTGCGCTACTTCGGGCAGGAGACCACCGACCGGCTGGTGCGGGCCCTGTGGGGCGGCGACCGCGCACTGCCGAGGCCGACATGACCGGCACCGCACACCCGGCCCACCCGGCGCACCCGGCCCACCCGGACCACCCGGATCCCCCGGATCACCGGGATCACCCGGATCACCCGGACCACCCGGACGGGGATCCGGCCGTCCCCGTGCGCGCCCTGTGGTGGGCGTGCCGCGTGCCCGGCCTGAAGGAACCTTTCGACACCGCCCACCTGCGCGTTTTCCACCCGGCCCGGCCCACCGGCTCCGACGCCGAACGGCTGACCGGGGAGATCCCCGCCGATCCGGCCGGCGCCCCCTACCCGGTGGTCGTGCTGCTGCCCGGCATCAACGTCGGCCAGGACGCCTACCGGTGGCTCGCCGTCGCACTGGCCCGGGCCGGCCTGGTCGCGGTCACCGCCGACCTGGTGGGGGAGCTCTTCGCGGGCAGCCACGGACTCACCCCCGCCGTCGACCTGGAGGCCGCCTCGCCCGCCGGCTGGGGCACCCGGCCGACCAGCCCGCTCATCGGCGCCCTGCTGGGCGCCCTGCGCGACCTCGGCCGGCGGCCCCCGCTCGACGGCCTGCTCGACCTCGACCGGGTGGCCCTCGGCGGCCACTCGGCGGGCGGCACCGTCGCCCTCCAGTCCGCCGCCCTCACCCCGGGCGTCCGCGCGGTGTTCGCCTACGCCGCCCACACCCTGGTCGCCGGCCTGCTGGGCTGGCCCGAGGGAACCGTCCTGCCCGTCGGCCCGGGCCCGTCCGTCCTGCTGCTGTCCGGCGAGCACGACGGTGTGATCGCGGCCAGCAGCGACCGCTACACCGCCGCCCGCGGCCCCTGGGACCCCGTGCTGCGCACCTTCGAGGAGGCCGTGCCGGACGCGGGCGGCGCCAGCGCCTGGGCCCGGCTCGCCGGCGCCGGCCACTTCACCGCCTGCGACCCGTACGACCCCACCGCCTCCCGCGGCTTCCTGGAGACCGCCGCCGGTGACCCGACCGCCCCCCGCGCCCTCCTCGGGCGCCTGGTCACCGACTTCTGCCGGTCCCGGCTGCGCGCCGACGCGTCCGCCGGCCGACGCCTGGACGACCTGCTCGGCGCCCCGCACCCCGGACTGCTGGACGTGCGCCGCCGCTGAGACCCACCCCCGAACGACCCGAGGAGCGCCTCCCCGCCATGCTCAAGAACTTCTGGTACGCGGTCGAGTTCGCCGACCGCGTCGGGCGCGAGCCCGTCAAGGTGGTCTGTCTGGGGCAGAGCCTGGTGCTGTACCGCACCCAGGACGGCACCCCCGTCGCCCTGTCCGACCTGTGCGCCCACCGGGGCGCCGCCCTGTCGATGGGCAGCCTCGCCGGCGACTGCGTCGTCTGCCCCTACCACGGCTGGCGCTTCGACCCCGAGGGCGCCTGCACCGCCATCCCCGCCAACCTCCCCGGCCGCGGCATCCCCAGGAAGGCCCGCGTCGACTCCTACCCGGTACGGGAACGCTACGGCTTCGTCTGGGTCTTCCTCGGCGACCTGCCCGAGCAGGAGCGCCCGCCGATCCCCGGCTGGCCCGAGTTCGACGAACTGATCGCCGACGGCGGCCGGTTCCGCACGGTCACCGGCGAGTACCTGTGGCACTCCAACTACGAGCGCGTCCTGGAGAACGGCTGCGACATCGCCCACACCCCCTTCGTGCACGCGGGCGCCTTCGGCAACCCCGACCGCCCCGAGGTCGAGGAGTACGTCCTCGACCAGCCCGACGAGTGGTCGGCGTTCGCCACCGTCGCCCTGCACCCGCCGGCCGCCCGGGGCCTGTGGGCCCGGCTCTACGCCGACCGCGTCTCCCAGGGCAAGGAGCGGCCCCCCGTGGTCACCACGGCGGGCTGGATGCTCCCCAACATGATCAAGCTGCATGTGCGCCTGCCCTTCGGCAACATGATCATCTACGACACGAACATCCCCCTCGACGAGACCACCACCCTGGTCAAGTGGGTCGCCCTGCGCGACTTCTTCACCGGCTCCTGGGCCGACGCCAACGCCCGCAAGCGCGTCCACCGCATCTTCGGCCAGGACGCCCCCGTCGTCGACGGCACCCGCCCCGAACTCCTCCCGGCCGACCTGGGCGCCGAACTCCACCTGCGCTCCGACCTGATCTCCGTGGCCTACCGGCGCAAACGGCAGGAACTCGCCGCCAAGGGCTGGACGGTGGGCCCCGCCGACCGCATCACCGGCGACGTGCCCGAACGCACCTCGACCGTGATCCCCTCACCGGGCCGCCGCGCCCTGCCCGAGTTCGCGCGCGCCTGGGAACAGAAGGCACACGGCTTCCATCCGACCGTCGAGGGCGCGGAACACGGCGCCGGGCAACCGGAGAGCGAGTGACCGACATGACCGACACCCCCGCCCCGCCCAGCCTGCCCGCGGCCCTGTCCGACGCCGTGCTGGACCGCCTGCTCGCCGCCACCGGCGTGCACGAGGTCCCCACCCCCTGGGCCGAGTTGACCGGCGCCGCCTTCCCCGGCCCGGTCGGCTCCGTGCGCTGCTTCCACGGCGCCGGACCCGTCGCCTCGGTCGTCCGGATCTCCCTGGTCGTACCCCCCGTCGGCCTGGACAGCCACATGGTGTTCGCCTTCGGCGCCGCCGACGGCCCGCTGCCGCACTTCACCCTGGACGCCGTCCGCACCGGCGACGCCTACGCCTTCCACCTCGACCTGGTGCAGCGCGCCGACCTCGCCCCGCACCCCGCCTACACCGACCGCGTCTACGGGCCGCTCACCGGGCACCACGCCCACGCCGAGGCGCTGCCCGGCCTCAGCCCCGCGCACATCGGCCCGCGCCAGCGCTCCCTGATGTCGCCGTGGATGCTCGTCCACCGGGCCGACGAGGCCGCGCTCACCGCGATCGGCCCCGTGGCCACCGCCTACCTCGACCACTGGCTGGCCCTCGCCGCCGACTTCCCCGCCGAGGCGGCCGAGGAGGTCAAGGCCACCGACCTCGCCGACCGCGACCGCCGGGTGCGCGCCCTGCTGTTCAGCCGCGAGATCGACCCCGTGTGGGCCCAGGTGGACCGGCTCCTCGGCGCGCGGACCACCGACGCGCTGCGCGCCCTGCTCATCACCGGCCGCCCCGTCCCCCCGGAGGACGCCGCATGAGCGACACCCCCGCCCCCGCCGAGGGCCCCAGCGACTGGCAGCGGCGCATCACCGGAGAGTGGCACGGCCGCCCCTCCCTGTTCGACGCCGCCGGCACCTGGCAGGGCTTCGAGGACATCCGCCGCTCCTCCGAGTACGCCGACGGCTCCACCGTCTACCGCATGGACGGCGGCCTGGAGGGCGGCGGCCCGCTGGCCGGCCGGTTCCGGCTGGCCGCCCCGTTCGCCTTCGGCGTCACCGACGGCGACGACAGCCGCCTCTACCGCGGCCCCGACTTCCACGGCAGCGGCCAGCCCTACGGCTCCTTCGTGGACGCCCGCTACTACGGCCCCGGCTGGCAGGTCG
This sequence comes from Streptomyces sp. NPDC003248, assembly GCF_055563235.1. Taxonomy (NCBI): domain Bacteria; kingdom Bacillati; phylum Actinomycetota; class Actinomycetes; order Kitasatosporales; family Streptomycetaceae; genus Streptomyces; species Streptomyces sp. NPDC003248. The sequence continues at coordinate 196,705 of NZ_JBVHDT010000012.1, forward strand.
GACTCAACACCTGGAACCACGTCCTGCCCGACGGCGACACCCAGGTCTACTCCTCGATGCTCTACCAGGGCTGGACCGTGGTCGGCTGCTTCAACGGCGTCTACCGGCGCACCACCGACCACGACACCGACCCCGCCGCCCGTCAGGGGATCGCCGCCCACCTGGCCGCGGAGACCCGCTGCGGGCCCGTCCCGTGGATCCTGCCCACCAAGGAGACGGGCGCCTTCACGGGGGAGTGCGAGCTGTGGGGCGCCGACCAGAAGCCGCTCGGCACCGTCCGCGTCGAGGACCGCCTCACCCCGCTGGACCTGCTGCGCACCGAGCACCGCGTCCGGTGGAGCGGCGGCGGCCTGGACCGGGACACCACCGTGGTGCGCCGCCGCGACGGCACCCGCGAGTTCTGGGAGGGCCCCGGCGCCTGGGGCAGCGCGCAGGCGTTCGGCCGCGCGAACTACCCGGTGTGGCACTTCGCCGGCGACGACGTCCGGGTCGTGGGCCGGGAGTTCGCGCTCGACGCGACGCCCGGGATGGGCGCGGGCGGCCGACTCGCCGTCACCTACGAGCTGTTCGCCGGACAGCTCCTGTCCGCCGTCCTCCACGGCGTCCTCGACTGGACCGCGACATGACCGCCCCCGACCCCACCGGACCTGCCACGCCCGCCGCGGACCCCGCCGGGTTTGCCGCACCCGCCCCAGGCCCCACCGGGTTCGCCGCACCCGCCGCGGGCCCCGCCAGGCCTGCCACACCCGCCCGAGGCCCCGCGGGACCTGCCGCACCCGCTCCAGGCCCCGCCGCCAGGCCCGCCACGCCCGCCACGCCCGCCGCGGACCCCGTCGGCCCCGGCACGCCCGCCGTGGATCCCCCCGGCCCCGTCGTGGTCGTCACCGGAGGCACCCGCGGCATCGGGTACGGCCTGGTCCGCGCCTTTCTCGACCGGGGCTGCCGGGTCGCCCTGTGCGGCCGTGTCCCGGACACGGTCGAGGCGGCGGTCGCCGCGCTCGACGCGCCGCCCGGCCGGCTGCTCGGCCTCCCGGCCGACGTCACCGACCGGGACCGGCTCGCCGCCCTCTGGGGCGCGGCGCACGACGCCTTCGGCACCGTCGACGTGTGGATCAACAACGCCGGCGCGGCGACCGCCCGCCGCCCCCTGTGGGAGCTGTCCGCCGCCGAGACCCGCGCGGTCACCGAGGCCAACCTGCTGGGCGTCGCGCACGGCTCGGCCGTCGCCACGGCCGGCTTCCTCGCCCTGGGACGCGGCAGCGTCTGGAACATGGAGGGCTTCGGCTCCGACGGCCGCCTGCTGCCCGGCCTCGGCGCCTACGGCGCCACCAAACGGGCCGTCACCTACCTGACGCAGGCGCTCGCGACCGACCTCCGCCACCGGGCGGGGCGGCGACCGCACGACGTCCGCGCCATGGCGCTGTCACCGGGCATGGTGGTCACCGACGTCCTCACCCACGGCTACACGCCCGAGGAGTACGCGCGGGTCCGCAAGGTCCTCGACATCCTCGCGGACCGGGTCGAGACCGTGACGCCCTGGCTCGCCGACCAGGTCCTGTCGGGCCGCACCCGCAACGGCGGCCGCGTCGCCTGGCTCACCCGCCGCAAGGCCGCCGCCCGCTTCGCCACGGCCGCCTTCCGGCACCGCCACGTCATGCCCGACCTGCCCGCCGCCGACCGTCCCGGTGCCCGCACCGACGACCCGGGCCGCCCCCGCCGCGCCGAGGAGGCGGACCGATGAGCCACCCCGCCGACTACCCGCTCTCCCTCGCCGTCGAGGACTTCGTGCCCGTCGTCCTGACCGCGGCCGCCGCGGTCCGCCTGATCACCCCGGCCGCGGCCACCGGTCGGCGGGGCCGGCTGACGGCCGCCGGCGGCGCGCTGCTCATCGCGGCCGGCGGCCTGTCCAAGGCGGTGTGGAAGCTGGTCGTGGCCCTCGACGGACCCGACCTCCAACCCCTCAACAAGGCCCTGTTCCCCCTGCTGTCGGCGGGCTTCCTGCTGCTGGCCCTCGCCCTGCTGCGGCTGCCGCCGCCCGCCCCGCAGAGCCCCGCACCCGCACCCGCCCCCGGGGCGATCCGCCGGCTGGAGCGGACGTTCGCCGTGCTCTGGCCGGCCACCGCCGCCGTCTGCCTGGCCCTGCGCTCCACGGCCCCCGCCCTGGTGCTGACCGTCGCCGCCGTCACCGTCTGCGCCGTACGGCTGATGCTCCTCGCCCGGGGGGCCGGCGACACCTGGGCCGCCGGGGCGGCCGGCATCTGGCTCCTGGGCATGTACGTCCTCGGACCGCTCGCGGCCCGGCCGGACCAGAGCGTCGCCCTCCAGTGGGTGGAGCAGTCCTGCAACACCCTCACCCAGGCCGCCGTGGTGGTCTCGGCCTGGCGGCTCGCCGCCGCCCTGCCCGGCCCGGCCGCCGCCCCCGCGCCTCCTCACCCGGCCGGCCCGCCCGGGCCGGCCGGCCCCGCCGACGACGACCGGACGGTGACCCCATGACCGACGCCCTGGGCTGGCGCCGCAAGTTCGGCGTGATCGCGCCGAGCACCAACACCATCGTGGAACCCGACTTCTACGGCATGACCGTCCCGGGCGTGACCGCCCACTTCTCCCGCATCCACATCCGCGACCAGAACATGGCGGGCGACGCGGGGATGACCCGGCTGCTGGAGCAGATCCGCGACGAGATCGGCGCCGCCTGCGCACGCGTCCTCACCTGCGAACCCGACTACATGGTGATGGGCATGTCCGCCGAGACCTTCTGGGGCGGCATCGAGGGCAACCGCGCGTTCCTGCGGCAGATCCACGACCTCACCGGCCTTCAGGTCGCCACCGGAGCCGAGGCCTGCGAGCGCGCCCTGCGCCTCTTCGGGGCCCGGCGCATCGGCATCGTGACGCCGTACCAGCCCGTCGGCGACGCCAACGTACGGCGCTTCTTCACCGAACTCGGCTTCGAGGTGGCCGGCATCACCGGACTGCGCTGCCCCACCGCCGTGTCCATCGCGCACGTCACCGAGGCCGAACTGGACCGGGCGCTCACCGGCCTCGCGGCCCTGCCCGACGTCGACGCCCTGGTTCAGTGCGGCACCAACCTGTCGATGGTCGGCCTCGCCGACCGCGCCGAACGCCGGCTGGGCCTGCCCGTGATCGCCATCAACGCGGCCACCTGGTGGATGGCACTGCGGGACAACGGCATCGACGACAAGGTCGAGGGGGCGGGCACCCTGCTGCGCGAACACTGACCCGCCCCGGACGCGGCTCACCACCTGACGGCGTTCACCGTGCTGTTGTGGGCGTCCGCGGACCGGACGGTGAACTGGACGCCGGCGACGCGGTCGTGGAAGGTCTGGCCGGGCTGCCAGGCGGCCATGTCCAGTGTGCCGCAGCCGGCCGGCGGCACCGCGGCATCCGGGTTGGGCACCACCCGGATCGGCCCCTGGCCGCTGGCCAGGGAGGTGTCGACCCGGTAGATGACGACGCCGGAGGAGCAGGCGGCGGAGTCGTTGTACGCCTGCCTGCGCGCCTCGGCGACATAGGCGGTGGTGGGACCGGTCCGGACCACCAGCACCTTGGTGCCGCCGGTGTACTCCACACCGTTCAGGGTGGCGGTGTTCTGGGTCCTGGGCTTCCCAGCCGCCGGTGAACCGGTAGGCATCGCCGCCGAAGGCGTACAGATCGGGCGCTCCGAAGGCGTGCGCGGTCTCGTGGGCGGCCACCTTGTGACCCCAGTGCCACATGTCCGTGCCGAACGTCACCGCCCAGCGGATCGTCGTGCCGTCGACGACGACCGGAGCAGTGGGGTTCCAGAACCACGCGGTGGAGCGGGAGACCTGGGAGTGGGCGGTCGAGACGATGTAGAACATGTCGTACCCGGACAGGTCGGCACCGGCGCCGGCCGCGGCCCGCAGCGCGTCGGTCACGTACCGGGAGTGCTGCTGGTAGGTGGGGACGGGGAAGCCGTAGGTGCTGGAGGCGGACGGCATCCTCACCCACCGGTTCGACGCCGATCGCATGCTCAGCCAGGTCCTGCCGTACGAGGCGTCCCACACCCAATCGGCCGCCGGGGACAGGAGGTTGTAGTAGTCCGCGACACCGCCCGCGCCGGCCGTGAAGGGGAAGTCCACGTACACCACGCCGATGTTCTTGGTGCCCAGGGGATTCAGATACCGGGTGTGGTCGGTGTTCTGGCGACTGCCGTACCACACGCCGGAGACCGCGGCCGGCCCGCGCCCGGACCCCCCACTCCAGAACAGGTACGCCATGCGCTTCCCGATCCGCCGAATGCGGCGCCCGCTCCCCTTGTCCGTCCTCGGCCTCCTCATGACGCTGCTCGTCCTGACCGCCGTTCCCGCCGAGCGCGCCCATGGTGTCAACGGGATGCACCACAGGCGGTCGGCGGCGGGACCACAGAGGCACTGAAGGAGCACCTGCTCGCCGCGCACACTTCCCCGCAGCGGCCCCAAGCGGTGATCCGGGATCACCGTGACGGCCGGTGGGGTGGGCTGGCAGGGTAGGGGCGTGCGAGAGTCCAACGAACAGACGGCCCAGGTCACCGTCGCGGAACTCGTCCGGCGACGCTGGGGGACCGTCCTCGACGAGACGGACGCCCTGGCCCGCTTCCGGGAACCGGGCTGGTCCTACCAGGAGCAGGTGCTCCGCCCGTGTCCCGTCTGCGGGACACCGCTGCATGCGCTGCGCCGCCCGTACGAGTCGGCGGGCCGCCAGTATCGCTACGTCGCCGTGGTCTGTCCGGCCTGCCCGCACGCGTACACCCTCGCCGACCTGGGCGTGAAGACCTACGACAAGCTGACGGCCCTGCCCGGGGCCCGCGCCGCCGCGCCCGCTCCGGTGACGCCCCCGCCACCGAGGCGCGCCCCCGCCACCCCGGCCGTTCCCGGCGCGACGGAGACCGCGGCCGGACCCGTCCCGCCCGGCACACCCCCCACCGGTCGGCCCGCGCCCGCCTGGCCGCCGGATCTGCCCCTGCCCGCGGAGACCGAGAAACGTGCGCTGCTGTGGTGCAAGGTGACCGACCCCGGATGGCGGCCGTCCGGGCAAGCCCTGGCCGCGGCCGAGGACATCCGCGTCATCACCCCCGCGGAACCGGACTTCGACGCGCTGCGCGCTTTCATCACCGACCACGGCGGCCAGGTCCGCAGCGCCGGTCACTGGGTGGAGTCCGAACAGGTCGGCACGGTCGGCGACCTGGGCAGTCCCACCGACCTGACGGCCCGTCCCCTCGACGGGGGCGAGGGCGCGCCGGCGGCGGGACCGGCCGCGTACGCCGCCCGGGACGCCTTCGCCGCGCAGTGGTACGCCCTGGCCGACCTGCCGTCGGACGAGGCGGCCCCCCACGTGCCCGTGGCCGACCTGGTCCCCGCGGACTGGCGGCGACTGCTGCCGCACCCCACCTTCAACCCCGTCCAGGCCGCCGCCGTGCCCGCCGTCCTGGAGGACGACCGGCACACCGTCGTCGTCGCTCCCACCGGCGCCGGCAAGACCGCCATCGGCATGGTCGCGGCCCTGCGGACCCACGCCCGCGGCCGCAAGGCCGCCTGGCTGGTGCCCCAGCGCTCCCTGACCGACGAACTCGACCGCGAGCTGGAGACCTGGCGCCGCGCCGACCGCACCGTCGTACGCCTGACCGGCGAGTACGCCGTCGACGCCGAACTCATCCGCACCGCTGACCTGTGGGTGGCGACCACCGAGAAGTTCGAGGCGATCAGCCGCACCGGCTCCCAGCGGGCGGCGCTGGCCGAGGTGGGCTGCCTGATCGTCGACGAGATCCACCTGCTGGGCGACCCCACCCGCGGCCCCGTCCTCGAAGCGCTCCTCGCCCGGGTCCGGGAGGACAGCACCCAGGTCCGCATCGTCGGTCTGTCCGCCACGGTCGCCAACGCCGATCAGGTCGCCGACTGGCTCGGCGCCCGCCTCATCCGCTCGCCCTGGCGCCCCACCCGCCTGACCTGGCAACTGCCCGTCCTGCCCGACGCGGCCGACGACCCCGACTGGAACACCCGCTCCCGGACCCGCACCGCGCACGCGGTACGCCTCGCGCGCGCCTTCGCCGAGACCGGCGGCAGCGTGCTGGTCTTCTGCGGCAGCAAACGCGGCGTGCGGGCCACCGCACTGGCCCTGGCCGCCGACCGCGGGGTGCCCACCAAGGGCGCCGACGCCGACGACAGCGAACTCGTCGAGCGCCTGTGCACCCGCGCCGGTGTCCGCCTCCACTACCGCGACTGGCCCTACAAACGCGAGGCCGAACAGGCTTTCCGCACCCGTGAGGCCGACATCCTGGTCGCCACCTCCACCGTCGCGGCCGGGGTCAACCTCCCCGCCCGGGCCGTCATCGTCCGCGACACCCAGGTCGGCATGGACCGCATCGAGGTCTCCATGGTCCAGCAGATGTTCGGCCGGGCCGGCCGGGTCGGGGCCGGTGAACGCGAGGGCTTCGCCCACCTGCTGACCGGCCCCGGCCGGCGGGCCGAATGGCAGGCCCGCCTCGCCGCCGGATACACCGTCACCTCACGCATCCGCGATCACCTGCCCGACCACGTCCTCGGCGAGGCCGTCCAGGGACGGCTGGCCGACCTGGACCAGGCCGAGACGTGGTGGACCAAGACCTTCGCCCACCACCAGGGACACCACCACCTCGACCCCCTCCACGACGCCCTCGACTTCCTCCACGACGCCGGATACCTGCACCGCACCCCCGCCCCCGACGGCAACGACCGGCTGACCATCACCGAGGCCGGCAAGCTCACCAGCCGCTTCATGGTCGAGGCCGACACGGCCACCACCCTCGCCGACGCCCTGCACCTCGTCCCCGCCCCCGGAAGCCCCGACGACGCGGAGAACCTGCTCATCACCCTGCTCAGCACCCGCCTGCCCGTCCTCGAACAGGCCCCGTTCACCGAACGCGCCAAAGCCGCCCTCCACCAGGTCCTGCGCACCGGCGGACACACCGACGCGGCCGACGCCCCGCCCACCCCGGAGGACGACCAGGACAAGCCCGCGGCCGGTGATCTCGCCCGTGCCGTCCTGCTCCTGGTGGCCAACAGCCCCAAGGCCTTCCGCACCCGCGGCAGTTACGTCCTGGGCATCCCCGTCGACTCCATGGCCCAGATCCTCGACGAAGCCCGCCGCTACCTCGCCTGGCTCGCCGCCCAGGGCCACCTCGGCACCGTCCACCCCTGGGTGGCCGTCGTCGCGGCGGACCTCGCCCAGCGCATCCGCTGGCGCACCCTGGGCCCCCGCCGGGGATCCGGCCGCCTGCTGTGGATGTGCGAACGCATGGCCACCCCCGCCCACGCCCAGCACCTCGTCCCCACCATGTGGCGCGCCGCCCGGCGACGGGGCGTCGACGCCCCCGACTGGCCCGGCAGCACACCCCCCGCCACGTGCCGTCTCCCTCCCGACGACTACCGCGCGCTGCTCGCCACCCGCACCACCGGCGTCGAACTCGACCACCGCCCCGACGGCATCCGCATCCGCGCACCCCGCGGGACCACGGTCCACCTGTGGGCCGGCACCGCGGTGGTACGCCACACCGGCGACGGCACCGCCGCCGACCTTCCGTACCCCCTTTCCGGCTCCGGCCCGGACACCTCGGGACACCACCGCGGGGGAGCGGTGTTCACCCGGGGCGACCACCTCGGTATCGGCTGGCTGTCCGCCTACAACGCCATCGGCGCGGGCGGGTGACGTGACGTGCCTACGCCTCACGGTCCTGTTCGCCGCCGTCGCCGGCCTGCGGCTGACGCGGTGAGCGGCTCGCCTGACGCGTGGGCACCACCGGGCCGGCCGCCCAGGACCCGTCATCCGTGTCGTCCACGGTGAGCACGTCCTCGCCGTAGAGATGCTGGAGCCAGTTGGACTGGTAGATGGTGTCGAGGTAGCGCTCGCCGAGGTCCGGGGCGATGGCCACCGCCGTGAGGTCGTTGGCGTCGTGGTCGGCCAGCCACCGCATCGCGCCGCTGACGACCGTACCGGTGGAGCCGCCGAACAGGAATCCGTTCCTGGCCAGACGGTGGCAGGCGCGGATGGTGTCCGTCTCCTCGACGTGCACCACCTCGTCGACGTAGGACTCGTCGAGCAGCGGCGGACGCATGCTCATCCCGAGGCCGGGGATCATACGGCGGCCCGGCGCACCACCGAAGATCACCGAGCCCGTGGCGTCCACCGCGACGATCCGCACCGGACGGTGCCACTCGCGGAAGTACCGCGCGCAGCCCATCAGGGTTCCGGTGGTGCCGGCGCCCACGAACAGGACGTCCAGGCGCGGGAAGGACTGCGCGATCTCCGGCCCCGTCCTGTGGTAGTGGGCCTTCCAGTTGCTCGGGTTGGTGTACTGGCTCAGCCACACGTACCGGTCGTCGGAATCGGACAGCGCCTGGACGTAGTCGATCCGCGCGCCCAGGAAGCCGCCGTTGGCGTCCAGGTCGGTGATGGTGTGCACCCGGCTGCCCAGGGCCTCCATCAGGAGTCTGGTCGACAGGTTGCACCGGGAGTCCGTCACGCACAGGAACTGGTAGCCCTTGCTCGCGGCGATCATGCTCAGGGCGACGCCGAGGTTGCCGGACGAGGACTCGACCAGGATCGAGTCCGGTTTGATGAGGCCCTCCCGCTCGGCGGTCTCGACCATCTCGGTCGCGGCCTTGAGCTTGATGGAGCCGGCGAAGTTGAAGCCCTCGCACTTCAGGAACAGGGAGCGCCCGAAGATGGACTGAAGGTCGACATAGAGTTGTGGTTCGTTGAAGGCATGGGGAGTCGATATGACGGGCACGACGGCCTCCTCCTCAGCTGCAGCAGGACTTGCGGAACGTCCCTCCGGTCGTGGGGGGTGTCATGCCTCCGGTTCCTCGTCGGGTACGGTGCCAGCCCGGCCGGTGGGCGGGCGCCGGGGCCGGAGCGCTCCGGGACGCTCATCCGTACCGCCGCAGTTCGTGGAAGAAGTCGTCGACGACGTGCAGCTCTCCGGAGCGGACCACCTCGTCGTAGACGTACTTGCCGACCGCGAGGTCGAGCACCCCGAGGCCGAAGGGCGAGAACACCACCGGCCGGCCCGCCGGCACCGTCACCCGCCCGGCCATCACGTCGTCCAAGGTGCCCTGGAGGAAGTCCCGGTTGCCGGTGAGCTGCTCGGCCAGGTGGGGCGAGGTGTCGGCCTTCAGGCAGTGCTCGACGTCGTCGACGATGTTGGTCGAGGCGAGGATGACCTCCGGTGCGAGGTCGCGCAGTGACACGTGCAGCACCAGGGGGGCGTGGGAGAACCACGCGGGGTCGCTGACGTGCGGCTCACCGGCGACGGTGGCGAAGACGACCAGGTCGCTGCCGCGGATCAGCTCCTCGGCGCCGTCGTGCACCGTGATCCGGGCCGTGGTGCCCGACTGTTCGAGGTACCGGCGGAACCCCGCCGCGCTGTCGGCGGCCAGGTCGTGCACGCCGATCTCGTCGAACGACCAGCCGGTGCCGGCCAGGAACGTGTGGATGTAGCGGGCGATCAGGCCGGTGCCGAAGAACCCGACGCGCGTGGGGCGGGTCCGGCCCCGGCTGAGCCGGTCGGCGGCCAGCGCCGCCGAGGCGGCCGTCCGGGTGGCGCTGATGACGGAACTCTCCAGGCAGGCGAACGGGTAGCCGGTGTCCCGGTCGTTGAGGATCAGCACGGCGGACGCCCTGGGGATCCCGGCCCGTACGTTCTCCGGGAAGCTGGAGATCCACTTCAGCCCGTCCACCCGCAGGTGTCCGCCGATCGAGGCCGGCAGTGCGATGATCCGGGAGGACGGGCGGTCGGGGAACCGCAGGAAGTACGACGGCGGGTTCACCGAGTCGCCGGCGCCGTGCAGCCGGTAGGTGGCCTCGACCAACTCGACGATCGCCTTCTCGCGCCCCGCCAGCACCTGCTGGACCTGGGCGCCGGAGATCACCGCGAAGGGGGGCACGGGGTGCGGGTCGGTCGTCACGGACGCGGTCACGTCGGTGGGGACGGTGGTCGTCGGGCGGCTGGTCATCGGGCTGTCTCCTCGAAGGTCGGCGAGGACGCGGACGGTCGTACCGGGTCGGCCATCGCGACGAGCACGTCGCGCGGCCCCGCGTAGGGCTCCCGGCTGTGCGCGGTGCGGATGTTGTCGACGAGCATCAGGTCGCCGGCCTGCCAGGGCTCGCGTGCGGTGTTGGCCTCGTACACCTTGTTGAGGAGCTGCACGACGTCCTCGCCGATCGGGTCGCCGCCTCCGAAACGGGTGTTGAAGGGAAGCCCGTCGGCGCCGTATTCCTCGACGAGGTACTCGCGGACCTCGGGCGCCAGCGTCCACTCGTTGAGGAAGGCGATCTGGTTGAACCAGCAGCGCCGGCCGGTGACCGGATGGCGCGTCACGGCGCTGCGGCGCTGCCTCGTGCGCAACGTCCCGTCGGGCCGCCAGTCGTACTCGATCGCGTTGGCACGGCAGTAGCGCTCGACGGCGTCCCGGTCGTCGGTGCCGAACGCCTCGCGGACGGACGACCCGATCTCGTCGTTGTAGCTGCGGGTGAGCAGCCAGCCCTCCCGCTCGAAGCGGTCGGTCAGCTCGGTGGGCAACTGCTCCAGCACGGTCGCCGCGTCGGCCACTCCGGTCGCCCCGCCCTCGTCGGGCGCGGTGAGGCAGGCGAACAGCATCAGGCCGGGGACCTCGAGCGTGTAGCTCAGCTCGTGGTGCATGCACATCGGCTGGTTCGGCGGCCACTGCGCCGAGGAGTACACGCCGTCCGCGTACGCCTGCCGGGGCGCGAAGGCCTCCCGCTCGGTCATCAGCCCGGTGCTCAGCCGCTCGAAGACGGCGCGCGCCCCGGGCACGTCGCGCAGCCCGAGGCCGCGGACCAGGACGCAGCCGTGCTCGGCGACGACGGCACGCAGCGCCTCCCGGTGCCCGGCCGCCCACCCCGGCGCGTCGCCGGGGTGGGCGACCCGCAGGACCGGGGGCCGGCCGGGTCTGAACTCGACGTCGTCCAGCGGCGACGCCGGTGATGTGGGGGACATCCCGTTTTCCTTTCGATGTGCGGGGAGTGCGGCCGTGCACCGCTCAGGGAGAAGGGAGCAGTTCGGTGGCGCGCAGGACGACCTGCGCCGCCTCGGCCGGACGGGTGCGCAGGAAGTAGTGGCCGCCCCCGCCGAGTTCGTGCAGGTCGACGCGGGCGGCGAGGAGTTCCCAGTCGCGGTGGCGACGCGGGTGACCGGCGGTGACCGGGTCGTCGTCGGCGACGACCACGGTGAGCGGCGCGGACAGCTTCACCACCGGGGGAGTGTCGAGGAGGCCGGCGAGGTGGCGGTGCGCCGACACGAAGTCGTGCCGGTAGGCGGCACCGACGTGTTCGGCGCGCTGCGCGTCCAGCTCGTGGAGCTGGGTGCAGCCGCCGTCCCTGCCCAGCCTCGCGGCGATCTCGGCGTCGCTCTCCAGGCTCAGCTCGGTGACCGCGTCGCGTGGACCGGCGGTGTCTTCGGGCAGCAGAGCGGCGACGAACACCCGTCGGACGCCCAGTCCGCGCTCCTCGAGCTGCCTGGCCGTCTCCACGGCGAAGACGCCGCCCGAGGAGTGACCCCACAGCAGGACGTCGGACAGGCCGCGGTCGGCGATCTCGGCGACGACCTGGGCGACGACGTCCGCGAACGGCGCGAAGGGCTCGCTCTCGGCGGCCACGTCGTGACCGGGCAGCTCGACGGCGAGGACGGCGATCCCACTGTCCCGCAGCGCCCTGGCCATCGGCTGGAAGTTCACCGCGTTGCCGCCCGCGTAGGGGAAGCACACCAGGACACCGGTCGGTGCGCCCTCCGGCTCGTACAGGGACTGGAGCAGTCCGGGCCGCCGGTCGGACCTGCCGTCGACCAGGGCCGCCAGATCGGCGAGGACCGGATGACGGGTCACGTCCTTGAGCGACACCGCGCGGTCCAGGGCGATCGCCAGCTTCACGGCCGACAGCGACGTGCCGCCCCGGTCGAAGAAGTGGTCCCGTCGGTCGATCCGGTCCTGCGGGATGCCGAGCACGTCCGCCCAGGCGGCCGCCAGCCGCCGCTCGGTCGGCGTCCCCGGCGCCCGGTGGCCGTCATCAAGGTCCTCGACGGCGTCGAGGTCCGCCGCGAGCGCCGCCAGCGCCCTCTTGTCGGTCTTGCCGTTGGCGGTCAGCGGCAGCCGCTCCCGCCAGTGGAAGGCCGACGGCACCATGTACGGCGCCAGCGACGCGCGCAGCCGGTCCCGCAGGTCCTCCGCGGGGCGCGGCCGCGGCCCGGTGCAGAAGGCCACGAGGCGCTTGCCCCCGTCGGGCCCCTCGACGACCACCACCGCACCGTCACGGACACCGGGCACCCGCAGCAGGGTGTTCTCGATCTCCCCGATCTCGATCCTGAAGCCACGGATCTTGACCTGGGTGTCGCGGCGTCCGAGGAACTCCAGCTTGCCCTCGGGCAGCCAGCGGCCGTGGTCTCCACTGCGGTACAGCCGGGCTCCCTCGCGGTGCGGATCGGGCAGGAACGCCTGTGCGGTGCGCTCCGGGTCGTTGACGTATCCGCGGCCGACGCACACACCGGAGAAGACGATCTCGCCGGGCGCGCCGAGCGGCACCGGCGACAGCCCCTCGTCGACGACGTAGACGTGCACATTGCCGACGGGGCGGCCGAGCGGGACCCGTTCGCGGTCCGGCACCCGGTCCATGACCTCGTGGTTGGTGTCGTCGGAGGTCTCGGTCAGGCCGTACGCGTTGACCAGCTTGATGCCGGGCTCGGCCGTGAACCAGCGCTGCGCGAGCTCCTTCTTCAACGCCTCGCCGGTGACGGACACGCACCGCAGGGCGGGCAGCTCACGCGGGTGCTGCTCCAGGTACGCCAGGACGACTTCGAGGTACGACGGGACGACCTGGAGCACGGCGACCCGGCCGCGGGCGATCCGGTCGACAAACCTCTCGACGTCCAGGATCACCTCCTGCTCGACCAGCAGGGTCCGGCCGCCGACCAGGAGCGCGGACACCAGCTGCCACAGTGAGATGTCGAAGCACTGGGGCGCGGTCTGGGCGACCACCCGGCCCTCGCCGATCTCCAGGTCGTCGATCTTGGCGTAGAGGTGGTTGAGCAGGCCGGCGTGCTCGCACATCGCGCCCTTGGGCTCTCCCGTGGAGCCGGAGGTGAAGTAGATGTAGGCGAGCTGGTCCGCGGTGACGGCGATGCCCGGGTCGTCGTCGGCGTGGCCCTCGTCGTACGCCGTGCCGATGACGAGCTTGTGGACGCCGGGGAGCGAGTCCAGGGCCCGGTCGAGCGAGTCGGTGCCGGAGGGCTCGGTGAGCACCAGCGCGCACTCGGCGCGCGTGAGCATGGCCGCGATGCGGTCGGCCGGGAAGCGCGGCTCGACGGGCAGGTACACGCCTCCGGCCTTGAACACCGCGAGGACGGAGGCCATCCAGTCCAGGTTCCTCTCGGTCACCACCGCGACGACGCCTTCGCGCCGCAGCCCGCGGGCCAGCAGGGCCCGTGCCAGCCGGTTGGCGCGCGCGTTGAGTTCCCGGTAGGTCCACTGCCGGTCGCCGTGCACGGCGGCGACGGCGTCCGGGTGGTCCTTCACCCGCTGCTCGAACACCTCGTGCGCCCGGGCGTCCGGCAGGGTGCGACGCGGTCCGGCCAGTCCTTCGAGCTGGAACCGGAGCTCCTCGGCGGACAGCAGGCTCTGCCGCGCGTGCTCGGCTTCCGGGTCCGCGGCGATGAGCGCGAGCGCGGTGAGGTGGTAACCGGCGATCCTGGCCGCGCAGTCCGCGTCGAGCACGTCGGTCCGGTACCGCAGCCGCAGCACGGTCCGGCCGCCGTGCTCCGCGCATCCCACCCGGAGCACGGTGTCCGCGTCGAGACCGCCGCCGACGCCGGCCGGACGGGGGGCGGAGGCCTCGTGCGGATCGAGGACGGTCTCGAACGACGGCCCGGCCAGGCCCAGTTCGCGTGCGAGGGCGTCGACCGGGAAGTCCTGACGGGACTGCACCTCCGAGGTGACGCGATGGGTCTCCACCAGCAGCGCCCGCCACGACCGCGGTGCCGTCGTCAGCCGGCAGGGCAACGGCGGGCCGCCCTCCGCGGGCACGTAGCCGGTCGTGACGTCCTGCTCGCCGGACAGCGCGGCGACGACCACGGTGTGCGCGGCCAGCAGCACGGAGTCCACCGGGATCGCGAGGGCCTTCGCCAACCGGCGCACGGCCTCCATGACGTCGCCCGGGACCGTGCTCTCGTGCTCGGCGACGCCCGTCACCGGACGGAGCGTCCACCGCGGGATCGCGGTGGGTCCGCCGGCGGTGAGCACACCGCGCCAGAACTCCCGATCCGCCTCTGCTCGCGTTGCCATCGTTGCGTCCCTCTCCACTCGCCAAGGCCACCGTGTCTGTCGCTGCCGCCGCCGGTCAGGGCAGCTGCACTGCCGTCGCCGCCGCCGTCGGACCGGGGGTGTCCCGCATCTCCGTGGCGGGGTTCCCGCCCCACCGTGCGTGCCGGGGGACTTCCTCCCCCTTCATCAGGAAGGAGTCGGGCGCGAGCACCGAGCCGTCGCCCATCGTCACGCCGTAGTGGACATGGGTGCCGACACCGAGGGTGGCTCCGTCGCCGATCGTGCTGCGGTCGGACTTGAACGTGCCGTCCTCCTGCGAGTGGCACTGGACCTTGCTCCCCACGTTGAGGGTGCAGCCGTCCCCGATGGTGGTGAGCTGCCGCTCCGTGATGTAGCAGCCGTCGTCGAAGACCCTGCTGCCGATCCGCACGCCCAGGAGGCGCCAGAGCACGGTCTTGAACGGGGTGCCGTTGAAGATCTGGAGGTGCTCGTCGGGCACCTTCCACAGCCGCTCGTGCCACCAGAAGTACGGTTCGTAGATGGAGCACAGGCGCGGTTGCAGCCCGCGGAAAGCCACGACGGCACGCTCCACCAGGGCGTAGTAGAGCGGGGTGAACACCAGGCTGAACACCAGGAACGCCGCGATCGACACATGTCCGAAGGAGTCGTACAGCTCGACGTCCGCGAAGGCGACCGCCGTGAGCACGAAGAAGTACAGCCACCGTACGAGCAGGAAGAGGACCATCGACCGGACGTTGTAGCGGTTCTTCGCGGCGAGGCTGCGGCGCAACGCGTCCCCGGTCCGCAGGTGGTCGAACCGGGAGTCGCGCTCCACCGTCCGGGGAATCTCGAAGCACGGTGAGCCGAGCAGACCCACCCCCTCGCGCACCTCGCCGTCGAGCGGGATCATCACCTTCGTCGCGAGGAGGCAGTTGTCGCCCGTCCTGCCCCCGGCCGGATAGGCGATGTTGTTCCCGAGGAAGTTGTGGGGCCCGATCGACACCCGGGACACCCGGAACGACGTACTCGAGAAGTCCGCGTTGACGATGGACAGGCCGTCGGCGACCATCGTGCCGCTTCCCACGGAGCACAGATAGGGGGTCTCGTGCTGCACTTCCGTGCCGAAGTTCGACCCGGTCTGCTCCACCCGGGACAGGTCGTACCCCAGGCCGCGCAGATAGTGGACGATGTAGGAGCTGTCGCCCAGCAGCCATTTGAAGAACTTCACATTGGTGAGGCGTGTGATCGCCCGGTGCGTCGAGTAGTGGAATCCGTACAGCGGATACACCCTGTCCGGTTCGATGACCAGGTTCATCAGACGGGGGACGGCGAACAGAACGGCGGCGCCCACGACGACGAAGCCGAAGAAGAGGACCGAGGAGACGATCAACGCGTCGACGTACAGCTCCGGCGACACCAGTCCCGCCGCTCCCGGACCCAGCCGGTCGCTCAGCGCGGGCACCTGTGTCAGCAGCATGTACGGTCCCCCGACGGCCAGCGGCACGGCGAGGAGGAACAGCTGGACCACGGTGGCGAGCGTGAAGCCGGCCCGGCGCAGGGCGCCGCACCCGGCGGGCGGGACCCGCACGTAGTCGACGTCCGTGCGCTGCGCCGGAGAGCCGTGCCACCGCTGGCCGTCCGGGACCGCCTGGCCCCGGTGGAGCGAGGACGTGTGACCGAGCTGCGCCCCGTCGCCCAGGGACGTGTCGATGTCGAGCACGGTCTTCTCGCCGATGAACACGTCCCGGCCGACGGTGATCCGGCCCGTCTGGATGCGGCCGGCGTGCGCCCGGTAGCAGAGGAAGAACGACTCCTTGCGGATCACCGTCCCCGCGCCGATCGTGAGCAGGTCGGTGCAGACCGGAACCGAGCGGGAGAGGATCGTGACGTCCTTGCCGATCCGTGCGCCGAGGGCCCGAAGGTACAGCACGTACAGGGGATTGCCGACGAAGAGGACCATCGGGTTGGCGTGGAGCAGCACCTTGACGGTCCAGAAGCGCAGATAGGCCAGGCCCCAGACCGGGAATTCCCGGGCGGTCCACCGGCCGACGAGGATCCACTTGGCCGCGATCGGGAAAACGCACATGCCGACGAGGGCGGCGCCGCCGAACGCGACCGATCTCAGGTAGAGGTCGGGCAGATCCGATCCCGCGGACACCCATTCATAGCCGCGGGCGGTGATCAGTGCGGCGGTGAACGAATAGGCCAGAAAGAGCAGGAACTGCAACGCTCCACAGAGG
Source organism: Streptomyces sp. NPDC003248 (assembly GCF_055563235.1). NCBI lineage: Bacteria > Bacillati > Actinomycetota > Actinomycetes > Kitasatosporales > Streptomycetaceae > Streptomyces > Streptomyces sp. NPDC003248. Next base: position 213,263 of record NZ_JBVHDT010000012.1, read on the forward strand.
ATGTATTGCAGCGTGCCGACCGGGGAGACCTCCTCCGGCGGTGCCGGGGCCGGTGGACGCGCGGCGACGCGCGGCGCGGCGGTACCGGTTCCGGATGCGACGTCCGTGCCGGCGAGCGCCGTCGCCAGACCGCGGACCGTCGGATGACGGTAGACGTCCTTCATCGACACGGACGGCAGATCGGCGCGCTTCCTGACCCGTGCGCAGAACTGGGCCATCACCAGTGAATTCCCGCCGAGGTCCGCGAAGAAATCACTGTCGGACGGCACCCGGTCGACGCGTATGACGCCGGCGAGGATCTCGGCGAATTCCCTCTCCACGTCCCTCGACGGGCTGCTGTCCGCAGGCGGAGTCCGCTCCGCCGGCGAGACGCCGGTGCTGCACGTGGCGACCGCGGATTCATTCGGCACGGTCGTCGTGAGAGACTCGGCAGATTTGTCCACCAATGCGAACTCCTTGAGGGAACGTTGATCGGCGTCGACCGGTGTGACCGGCGTCCGGTTGCCTCGCACCGAGCCGGTTGCCGCGCACCGGGTGCGGTCCGCTGCGCGGCCATGGCGGCCCGGGCGCTGCGAGGTCACATATGCGTGGCCTCCCGAAACCGGCTTCAGCATCCGTCGTCCACCGGCGGCGTGCCACTCGACTCGATCGCCGTGGCGCGACAGGAAGGCCCCTGGAGGCCGGTGGGCTCGCCTTCCGGGCGCCTCGGCGAAGGATCCGCGGGCCAGCGGCCGGTTACTGCGCTCGGGGGGTCGTTAGCCCGGCCGGAAGCGGGGCGCGCCGCGGCATCGGCGGATGTCCTCGGACCGGGTGTTTAGCGAACGACTGTCTGCTAAATTTTGGCGAACGATCGTACGTCAAGGGGGCGGCTGTGCGGATCAGATGGCTGGGCTGGGCCGGAGTGGAACTCGAAGCGCAGGGCGAGAGCCTGGTCATCGACCTGCTCGGCCGGCCCGAAGGCGTCCTGGAGGGAACCGGCCTGTCGGCCCCCATGCCGACGGTCACGCCCCCGCACACACAGGGCCATGTGCTCGCGGGGCTCTGCACGCACCTGCACCGGGACCACACGGACGCGGCCGCGCTCGCCCGGGCACTGCGCCCCGGAGGCACGGTGCTGCACCCCCGGCCCTTCGGCGGCGACGACCACGAGAACCTCTGGACGCTCCAGGCCGACGGCGAACTCACCCGCTGGGATCTGCCCCGTCGAGAGATGGGACCGTGGGAGACCGCCACGGTGGGACCGTTCACCGTCGCGGCGGTCCCGGCGGTCGACGCGCTCGGAGATCCACAGGTGTCCTGGGCGGTCGAGGCCGGCGGAAAGCGCGTCATCCATCTGGGCGACAGCATGTTCCACGGCTACTGGTGGCGCGCCGCCCACCGGTTCGGCCCCTTCGACGCCGTGCTGACGCCCGTCAACGGGCCGACCGTGTGCTTCCCGCACTGTCAGCCGGCGAGTCCGTACCCGGCCTCGCTCGACGCCGGGCACGCGGCCGTGGCCGCGCGACTGCTGGGAGCGGGCATCGCGGTGCCGATCCACTACGACGGATTCCACATCACCGGCTTCTACGACACCCGGCCCGACGAACTGTCCCGTTTCCTCGACGCGGCCGCGACCGAGGCGTACGAAGCCCTCGCCCTCGAGCCGGGCGAAGCCGTGAGTCTCTGACCGTCCTCACCCCACCGAGCCCCCGGCGGGCGTCACGAGGCCGGCCTGAGGTAGTTGAGAGCGAGGTGGGTGAGCTCCTCGACGAACCGCTCCCTCGGGATCGGCGGCCGGTCGAGGAGATTCCGCACGGTGAGGTGCTCGACCGTGCGCACCAGCATCCACACCGCCGTGTCGAGGGAGGTGTCCGGCCGCAGTCCCCGGCGCCGTGTCGTCAGATAGGCGAGGACCAGCTCCCCGATGCGCTGCTCGAAGGCCCGCAGCGTGCGACCGCCGTCGAGCCGGGGGCCGTCCTCGACCGCCGCCCGCAGGAACGGCGGCTCCACGTCGAGTCCGTCGAGCAGCGCCGTGAGGGTGCTCCGGACGACCACGGGCGCGGACTGCTCGAACTGGCCCGACATACGGGCGGTGACGCGGGAGACGAGTGCGTCGCTGTAGCGCTCCAGAACCGCCGAGACGATGGCGTCCTTGTGCGGGAAGTACTGGTACAGCGATCCGGGGCTGACCCCGGCCGCCGCCGCGATCCGGCTGGTCGACGCCCCCTCGTAGCCGTGTTCGGCGAGCACCCGCCCACCGGCGTCGAGGATCCGCTCCACCGTCGCCCGGGACCGGTCCTGGCGCGGCGTCCTGCGCGGCGGGACGCGAGCGGCCGTGGTGCGCCGCGCGCCGGGACGGGGCGATGACATGGGCGTCAGAACGCGAATTGAACGCGAGTACGAGAAGCCGTCAGCATCGACACATGGTCGCACACGAGCCCGCGCAGCGTGAGAGCCCCGACGGGCCGGACGACGTGACGGCGCCCCCGGCCCCGTACCCGCGACGCTTCCGCGAGACCGAGAGCCTCAACCGCCGGCTCGGCAGGCCGCTGCGGATGCTGCTGCTGCGCCGGGGCGGCGTGGACCCGGAGCTGCTGGCGTCCATCGGCGAGCGGCTCATGGCGCGCGACGAGATCGGGGCGGCGCTGGCGAGCGCCATGCGGACCTCCGGCACGGCGGATCCGGAGAGGGTGTCGATGAGGCAGTTCCGGCGCGCCCTCGCCGACGGGATCGACGCGGTGCCGTCGGCGCCCCGGGCGCTGCGCGACTTCTTCGCCGCGGTCGACGCCGTACCGGCCTGGGTCGACTTCGACCTGGTCGACGAGGGCGGCCGGGTGGCCCGCCGGTTCGGCCGCAACTCCGCCGACGTCCTGTTGCAGCTGGCCCTGATCGGCTCCTACCGGTTCGACGGACCGCCGAACCTGCTGGTCGAGACCGGCGGCCTGACCGGTGGATCCGCACTGCGCCGGATCGCCGAGACCCAGCGGTGGGCGACCGCGGTCACCGGCCACGACGCGATGCGCCGCGACGGCCAGGGCTTCCGCCTCACGGTGCACGTCCGCCTCATGCACGCCTTGGTCAACCACGCGGCCGAGCGGAACGAGCACTGGGACACCGGGCGTTGGGGACTGCCGGTCAACCGGTCCGACCTGGCCGCGACACTCGGCCTGTTCAACGCGGTCCAGCTGCTCGGAGTCCGGCTCCTCGGGGTCCGTGTCACGCGCGCCGATTCGCGGGCCCTGATGCACCTGTGGAAGTACGTGGGCCACGTGATGGGCGTGGACGAGGAGTGGCTCTTCGACCGCGAACTCTCCCAACACCGTTTCAACTACCATCTGTTGCTCACCCAGAGCTACGGCGGTGCGGCCGGACCGCCGCTGGCCGACGCCCTCGTGGCGGCCCAGGGCTCCCTGCACTTCACCCGCTTCGCCCGGGTGCGCCGCGCCTACGCCCGGGCACGGCTGCTGAGCATGCTGCGCTACTTCCTCGGCCGCCGGGGCATGCGGGACCTGGGCCTGCCGGTGGCCCTGCCCTGGGCCGTGCCGCCCCTGCTGGCCGCCAACCTCCTGCGCCACCACGTCCTCGGTCGCACCGCGGCGGGCCGCGCGTACCTGCTGCGCAGCGGCGACCGGTTCATCCGACGGCATCTGCGGCGACACTTCGGCGAGCAGGCCCCGGACGTCGCCGCCCTGCCGCCCGCAGGCTAACGGCGGGCCATCTCCGACCGCCGGTACGAGTACCCGAAGTAGATCACGAGGCCCAGCGCGAACCACACGGCGAACCGCACCCAGGTCTGCCACCGCAGGAACGTGATCAGCCAGAGCGAGAAGACGATCCCCACCGCCGGCACGAACGGCATCCACGGCGTACGGAACGTCCGCGGCAGCTCCGGCTGCCGGTACCGCAGTACGATCACCGCCGCGCACACCACCACGAACGCCAGCAGGATGCCGATGTTGGTCAGCTCGGCCGCCTCGCCGATCGGCAGGAACCCGGCGATGGCGGCCGAGGCGAACCCGACGATCCAGGTGACGCGGGTCGGGACGTGCCGCGTCGGATGCGTCTTGGCGAACCACTCGGGCAGCAGCCCGTCGCGGGCCATCGCGAACCACACGCGGGTCACGCCCAGCATGAAGGTGAACATCACCGTCAGGATGCCGATGATGGCGCCCACCGCGATCACATCCGCGAGCCCGCTCAGCCCCACCGACTTGAACGCCGTCGAGAACCCGCTCTCCGGGTCGATGTCCTTGTAGTCCTGCATGCCCGTGAGCACCAGGCAGGCGGCCACGTACAGCACCATCGAGATCGCCAGCGAGTACAGGATCGCCTTCGGCATGTGCCGCTGCGCGTCCTTCGACTCCTCGGCCGCCGTCGACATCGCGTCGTAGCCGAAGACCGCGAAGAACACGGTCGCCGCACCGGTGAACGCGCCGCTGATGCCGAACGGGAAGAACGGCGTGTAATTGTCGGTGTCGATGTAGAAGACGCCGACCCCGATGACCAGCAGCACGACCAGCACCTTCAGCACGACCACCGCGGTCTCGAAGCGGGCCGCGTTCCTGATCCCGAGGTTCAGCAGGTACGCGATGAGCAGGCACAGCAGCGCGGCGAACAGGTCGATGCGGTGCCCGCCGCCGGTGCCGGGCGCCCCCAGCATCCAGGCGGGCAGATCGGCGCCCGTCTCGTTGACGAGGAAGCTGAAGTAGCCGGAGATGCCGATCGCCACCACCGCCACGATCGCCGTGTACTCCAGCAGCAGGTCCCAGCCGATGAACCAGCCCACGACCTCGCCGAGCACCGCGTAGCCGTACGTGTACGCCGACCCCGCCTTCGGGATGAGCCCCGCGAACTCCGCGTACGACAGCGCCGCCGCGGCGCTGGCCACACCGGCGATGAGGAAGGAGATGAGCACGGCCGGCCCGGCCGTACCGTTCGCCACGGTGCCCGCGAGGGTGAAGATGCCCGCGCCGATGATGCCGCCCACGCCGATCGCGGTGAGCTGCCACAGCCCGAGCGACCGTTCCAGCCGGGTGCCCTCGACGAGTTCCGTCTCCTCGATGTGCTCAATGGGTTTGCGGCGGAAAATACCCTCACCCATACGGAGCCTGGCCATGCGCCTCACCTCTTTGTGATCAGCAAAAGGCTGACGGCGGATCATGATGGCTCAGCGGCGGACGCAGGGGAAGACGCCACGCACGGGCGCCGCGAAGCTTCGGCCACCCCACAGGGGCGAGCACGGCGGCGGCGACGGGCTCGGCTCTCGTGGCGGCCGGGCCCGTCAACGGGTCGGGACGCGCACCGTCTCGACCCCCGACGCATCGATCTGCGCCCGCGAGCGGAGCACGTCGATCAGGGACTGCCCGGGCGGGCGGCCCGCGGCGACCAGGGCGAAGTAGGCCTTGATGTCCTCGAAGTACGGCGACGGCGAACCGAGCTTCGTGCCCTCTCCGCCGGCGGTCAGCGTCACCGGACCGATCGGCTCGTCGGTGATCTCCTTGCCCCACATCGCGCGGTTGGCGTTGCGCTGGAGCGCGGACGCCAGGTTGTGGTCGGCCTCGGTGAAGCCCGGCACGCCCTGCTCGATGGCCAGGGCGTCACCGTGGTTGGGGTTGCCCGTGCGGGAGATCTGCCCGGCCGGGGAGTTGGCGGCCGACTGGTGGATGTGGTGGCCGCCGATCTGCTTGTACGGGGCGACCTTGGGGCCTGCCGTCGAGCCGCCGGACGTGGCTCCGCCCGCGCCGGTGCCGCTGGTGGCGGCTCCCGCGGCGTCGGAGGCGGCGGCACCCGGGTCGTTCGCCGACGAGCTGTTCGGTTCCGGCGGGGGCTTGGGGGACTGGTTCGGCTCGGTGGACTGCCCGCCGGACCCGCCGGACGTCCCGCCCCCGCCCGCGATCGCGGTGGCCACGGGAACGGCGGTGGCCATGAGCGCGGGGGCGATGGCCTCGGCGTTCGCGACGAGCTTGGGCAGGCTGAACCCGAAGTCGAAGGCCGGCCGGGTCAGCGCCGCGGCCCCGTCGGCGCCGACCGACACATCGGCCGCGATGCCCGGCGCCGCGCCTCCGCCACCGCCTCCCAAGGAGATGCCCCGCATGCCCAGGACGGTCGCCACCGCCTCGACCGGCAGCGCGCCCAGCTTGCGGGAGCGCTCCTGGTCGCTGAGCACCCTTCCGGTCACCGTCCTGCCCGTGGCGACCTCGTTGGCCGTGTTCACCGTCCCGGCGACACCGAAGACGGTGCCGGTGACCGCCACCCCGGTGATGAGCGCGGACTCGCTCACGCTCACGCCGAGCGTCGAGGCGGCGGCCGCGATCACCGGAGCCGCCGCCGTGCCGGCGCTCGCCACGACGACCGCCACCACGGCGACCGTCCCGACGGCGACCGCCGCACCGATGGCGACGTCCTTCCAGCTGATGTCCCAGGCGCCGTTGTCGTCCAGCCGGTTCACCGGATCGCACGCGGCGTAGGCGTACCGGCTGGTCGGGCCGAGCTGGCCCGCCGGGTCGCACGACAGCCAGCGGCCCAGCCAGGGGACGTAGGAACGGGCACCGATCTGGTAGAAGCCCGTCTCGTCGTCGCGCTGCCTGCCGAGGAAGCCGCGGCGGACCGGTGCGTCCGTCTGCCCGCGCGTGGCCCGCCAGACGGTGCCGCCGTACGGCGCGTAGCCCTCCGCAGACAGCGACCTGCCCTCGTCGTCGAACTCCAGCACCACCGAACGCAGATGGTCGGTGAGCTGGTGGCGCACCAGGCGACGCGGTGAGCCGTCGTCCACGTCGTTGCGGGTCTCGACGCGCGCGAACACGCCGGCGCCGTCCCCCACATCGAGGGCGGTGCGGACCAGGCCCGCATGAGGACCGGCGTGCCGGCGAACGAACTCGACTCCGGCCAGGGACAGTTCGTCGTGCACCGGCGTGCCGCCGGAACGCCGTGTCGCCTTGCGGGTGCGGGCACCGGTGGCGTCATGGACGTAGTACGTCCGGTCGACGGCGGCCGTGGGCGACTCGCCGCCCTCGTCGGCCACCTGCCGCCACGTCGACCTGAGCCGGTCCCGGTGGTCCCAGTCCATCCGGGTCAGGTGCGGCATCGCCACCGTGTTCCCGTGCGCGTCGTACGCGTACGTCTCCCGCGGGCCGTCGCCGTCGGCGCCGGACGTGGCGAGGAGCCGGTTGCCGGACCCCGGCGCGTAATGGAACTCCCGCGTCCACCCCGGGTGCCGCGGGTCGTTGCCGCGATGGGCGATCCGCAGCAGATTGCCCGCGGGATCGTAGGCGTACCGCTCCACGTACCGGCCGAGCGCGATCCCGTCCTCGGGGTGCGCGACGGGCCGTCCGGGCCGCTGCCGGACGCCCGCGTCGACGAGCCCGAGCTGTTCGCGGCCCGTCGCCTCGACCAGCCGGTACAGCGCGTCGTAGCGGTAGGCGGACTCGCCCGTCACGCGCTGGTTGCGGAAGAAGACCGGCGGCACGGCGTCGTCCCGCACCAGGACCAGATGGCCCGCGGCGTCGTAGGTGTAGTGCTGGTCCTGCACGGTCCTGGACCCCAGGCGGGAGCGGGTGCGGACCAGCCGGAAGGTCAGCGGGTCGTAGTCGAAGTCGGTGACCAGGCCGTTCCCGCGCTCGATCCGGGTGCGCTGTCCGCGGGCGTTGCAGTGGACGGCGGTGACGACGTCCGTCCACACCGGCTGACCGTCGGGGCCCAGCTCGCCCTCGACCTGCACCTGGAGCGCACACAGCCGGGCGGAGCGGCCGTAGCGGTAGCGGGTGACGCTCCCCGGTCCGCCGAGCCCGGGCGTGGCCAGCACGACCGGGCGGTGCAGAGCGTCCAGACGGGTGGAGGCGTCGAGGCGCGCGGGCTCCAGGACGTCGTCCTCCGGCGGGCGCGCGGGGTCCTCGGCCCAGTCGAGGACGCGGTCGTAGGCCACGGCCACCCGCCGCGTGGACGCCCGCGGACTCCCCTTGAAGTCATAGCCGTCGCACACCGACAGCCCCGCCTGGTCGTAGCGCAGGTGGACACGCCCGCGCAGGTTGCGCCGCTCGGCGTCCGCCAGGCCCTCCCCGTGGACGACACGCTCCACGGTCACCTCGGCCCCGGGCCGCTCGGGGTCGGCGCCCGTGACGAGAACGGCGACGGGACGGCGCCCGGCGTCGTAGCGGGTCCGGGTGAGGTGACCGCGGGAGTCCCAGGTGCGCAGCTGCCGGCCGAGGACGTCGGCGAGCTGCCGGCGGGAGCCCGAGTCGAGCGCCCAGTGCCGGACGACCCGGCCCAGCAGATCGTGGTCGGCGCGGCTGACGGCACGCCCGCGCGGATCCTCGTCGGGCATCGCGTCGTGCACGGCGAGCACCTCGCCGGTGATCGCCCGCACCACCCGGCTCTCCACCGCCCGGCACCCGTCCGTCCGCCGGACGAGCACGGTCCGGCCCAGCGCGTCGGACCACTCCACGTCGGGGGTGTCCGCGTGGGCCGCGCTGGCCAGGGCGGCCCGCCGCTCGGCCTCGCCGAGCCCGCCGTCCACGCGCTGCGCGTACCACGGCCGCCACCGCGCGGGGAGGAGACCGGACAGCCCGCGGGTGGCCACGGCGATGTCGGGATCGTGACGCGGATCGGCCAGCACGGTGTCCGCCCGGTCCCAGGTGCTCGACCACCAGGCGCCGAACACCCGCTTGGCGTAGGTCCCGTCGGGGAAGACGGTCGCCACCAGCCGCTGGGCGGCGTCGTAGCAGCGGACCGTCGACACCCCCTCGCGCCGGCCGGGTTCGTAGCGAGGGGTGTGCGTGAAGAACGGCTCGTGGAACAGGACGACGTTCGCCTTGTTGTTGTGGACCTTCCAGCCGCTGGAGATCCAGCCGCCCGGCTCGTCGCTCTGGCTCTTGGTCTGGATCTCCCGCCCGGACCCGTCGACGTAGACGAACTTCTGCTGGAGGGGCGAGGCCTCGCCCGGCGCGAGATCGCTCAGGTGCCGCTCGCGCACGATGGTCCGCACCGACAGCGGCCGGACCACCGGCCCGGACGCCGTACGGCGGACGGCCTCCAGGTCGTAGCAGAGACGCCGGGTCGCGCCGCGCAGCAGCCGCTCGGCGTCGTCGGCGAGGCCGGCGTCGTCGGCGTCCTCCCCGGCCGGTGCGTCGACGAACGCGTCGTCGAACCCCTCCAGCGAGTCCCCGAGCCCCTCGCCCCGCTTGCCCATGGCCGCGGTCGCCACGACGAGCCCGAGGGTGTCGAGCGCCACGGCGGAGCGGTTGCCGTTCGCGTCCGTCACCAGGACCGGCTTCATCAGCCGGTAGTCCACGCCGCCGCCGGCCGATTCCTCGCGCCGTCCGTCCGGCCCGCGCTCGCCGACCGTGCTGCGGTTGCCGAGGCTGTCCACCGTGTCGACCGGCAGCAGGTCGTACCGGTCGTGGCGCACCTCGCGGTCGGCACCGGTCACACCGTCCTGGAAGGGGTCGCGGTAACGGCGCGGCCGGAAGAAATGGGCCCGCGCGTAGGCGAACTCCGCCTCCGCCTCCTCGCCGGGGAAGGCGCCCGCCGGGCCGAGGAAGGTCCGCCCCGAGGGCACCCACCACTCGCCGGGGACGTCACCGGGCACATAGCCGCCCTCGCGCAGGACCGCGTCGAGTTCCCCGGGCGCCAGCAGCGGCCGCCCGTCCCGGACCAGGGCGCGGGCCAGGACGCCGGACGTGAACGCCAGGGTGAGGCCGAGCCCCGGAAGGGCCCGCCGCCCCGCCCGGCCGAACGGCAGCAGGGCCAGCGGGTCGGCGCCGCCGAGGTCGTCGGGACGGTACAGGGTGCGCGTGCGCCGCAGCAGCCGGTGCGGCCGGGCGGCCGGCGCACCGGGTCCGGTCCAGTCCTCGAAGCGCAGCCGGCCGTCCTCGGGCACGACGACGTCCGTCACCTCGATCGTGCTCTGCTGCGCGGGCAGCGGCAGCCGGTAGTGGCCGGGATCGTCCAGCAGCGGCTCGGTGTGCTCGTACACCGTGGCCGTCACCAGGGTCCGGGCCTGCTCCTCCCGGTCGACCGGTGCCGTCAGCCGCGGGTCCGCGGACGACCGCCCGTAGGCGACGGCCACCTCCTCCAGCACCTGGCCGAAGTCGTCGACCCGCAGGGTGACCGCGTGCGTGACCCGGGGATCGTCCCGGTCGCGTTCGTACCGGACCGTCAGCTGCTCCCGCGGGTGGGCGAGGAACACCGCGTGCCGGTTGCGGCCCGCCGGCTGGAGCAGCCGCACGGTGAAGTTCTGCTCCAGCACGCTGTACGGCACGGACTGCCGCTCCGACCCGTCGAGCCCGTACACCTCCTGCCGCACCAGCCTGCCCTTCAGGGCGCGGCAGGCCTCGCGCTCCTCCTGCGGGGTGAGGCCCTCGGGGAGCCGGCTGTCCGGCAGGCCGTCGCGGGCGCACCCCTCGTCGTACTCGTGCGCCAGCAGACGGCTCACCCGGCCGCCGCCGAGCCGGACACCGGTGTGGAACCAGCTGCGGGTGTGGACGGGAGCGACCAGCACGGCCGGGCCGGAGTTCTCCCGGTCCCCCTCCCCAGCAGCGTCGACGTCCTCCGTGTCCCACTGGTCGACGACCGCGAACCCGCGCAGCTCCCGCTCCACGGGGTCGAAATACTGGTCGTGGTAGGCGTAGCGCGTGGTCAGCCGGTGCCGGGCCACCAGGTCCACCGACTCGACCCGCTCCACCACCTGCACCGGGAACGGCGCCCGCATGCGCCACGGGCGGCCCGCCGCCTCGTCCTGGAGGTAGAAGGACGTCGAGGAGCGGTAGTGGACACGGGTCTCGGCACCGAGGTTGTTGGTCGTCCGGGTCAGCAGATGCGGCTTGGCGCCCATCAGGTCGACGTAGCGCACCGCCCGGCCCGCGTTCCCCGGCAGGGGAGAGGTCCACACGAGGCAGGCCGTGCCGTTCCCGAACAGGTCGACGACGTCGCAGTCCTCCACGTCGGTGGTCCTCGGCAGCCCGTGCAGCCGGACCTCGCGGCTGAGACCGTTGCCGGACTGGTTGAAGTACAGGCGCGGCCCGTCGGGGTGGAGGTACACGATGTCGCTGGTGCCGGTCCCGTCGATGTCGGCCAGGCGCACGCGGGCGGGGGAGAAGCGGTCGTCGGTGTCGAAGCGGGGGCAGTTCTCCAGCAGGTGCCGCGGACCGAACCGCCCGTGTCCGAGGTTCGGCCAGTAGCAGACCTGGGCGCAGTCGATCCGGACGAGGTCCCGCAGCCCGTCCCCGGTCATGTCCGCCAGCAGCAGCGCGCCGTTCCCGTCGCCGCCGAAGCGCACGCGCGTGCCCCGCCACTGCGCCGGATCGACCGGCACCCGGTGCTCACGGCCGAAGCCCGACACGCCGGCCCCCTCGTGCCAGCCCAGCTCGTCGGGCGCCAGGCGCAGGGCGTCGACGAGACCGTCACCGGTGACGTCGAGCAGCCGCAGATCCGCCCGGGGATCCCCGACGAGCGGGTCGGTGAAGGGGCGGAAGGGCCGCCAGCCGCCCTGCTCGTCCTGCTCGTACAGCCCCGCCCGCGGCCCCGTCAGGTCCACGACGTCCAGGCGGCCGTCCCCGCTGAGGTCGAGCAACTGCGCACCCGAGGCCAGGGTCCGGTTCGGCAGCCGCGGCACCGGCGCCGGGTCGCCGAGGCGCACCCGCGGCCGCCCGGCCGGGTGCCCGCTCAGGTTGCGCAGGTAGTACCAGGCGCCCGGATGCTCGCTCAGGACACCGGGGATGCCCTCGCCGTGCAGGTCCAGCCAGCGCAGCCGGCCCGGGCCGTGCGGCAGCCGGGCCAGCTCCCGCGGCTCCACGTCCTCCACCTCGTGCCGGACGGCCACCTGACTGTAGGCCATCTCCACCGGCGGGAACGCCTTGCGCCGGTACCCGCCTTCGGGCCTGCGCCGGAAGCGGGCGTGGGTGACCGCGGTCAGCTCCGCGTAGACCGGGCGGACGGCCTCGTCGGGCGCCGGGGCCGGCGCGTAGGTCAGCTCGGTCGCGGCCACGAGGCAGTCGTCGCCGACACCGGGTTCGAGGGGGAAGGAGTGGAACATCAGCAGCCGCCGGCACAGCCGCTCGGCGCGCAGCTCGAACCCGCAGCGCCGCGAGGAGAACGGATCGGGGCGCGGCGACCAGCGCCGGTCCGGTTCCGGGCCCGGCCGCTCCGGGTCGTGGCCGCCGTAGTCGAGGACGAGCGAGAAGTGCCAGCGCATCGCGCGCAGCTCGGCCGTGGTCACCGAGGCGGGGCGCTCCCCGGCGTCGTCCAGGAGGGGTACGGCGTTGCCGTACCGGATACACCGCAGATAGCGCTGCGCCCGGTCCCGCACGCCGTCACCGCGGTCGTACTCGTAGGCGATCACGTTCCCGCGGTCGTCCCGGGTCAGGCTGATCAGCCAGGAGAAGACGTGCTCCGGCGCCCGCGGGTCGCTGATCCGGGAGTCGGCGTCGGCGCCGTAGACCGTCAGGACGTTCTCCGCGGACCAGGAACGCCAGTGCACGTCGCCGGCGTCGTGGACGCTTGTCCAGCGCTCGATCCGGGCGAAGCCCGCCTCCACCCGGGGACGGTAGCCGCGCACCAGGTGGCCGCCCTCCCGCCGGTCCGGACCGGCGGGGACGAGGTCCTCGGCGCTGGACAGGACGAAGACGTCGGACTCGTGGGCGTCGTCGTAGCGGGGCAGGCCCCGGTCGGTGCGCCGGGTGACGGACGGCAGCCGCAACGACCAGCCGACCCCGAACGGCCCGTTGCCCTGCCCGCTGTCGTAGCCGAGCGACAGCTGGGGGCCGAAGCCGTCGCGGCCGGCCGTGAGCAGCACCGGAACGGCGAACGAGGCCGTGCCCGTCACCGCGTCCGCGCCGAACGTCTCGCCGATCCCGCGGACCGCCCCGCCGGCGGAGGGCAGTTCCGCCCCGGGCAGCGGATCCGGCCGGGGCCCGGCAGAGCCCTGCCCGGTGCCGTCCCGCTCAGTGCCGTCGAAGGCCCCGATCGCCTCCTGGTCCAGGCCGGTCATCGCCCCTCCCGCCCGCGGCCGTCGGCCTCGTAGCCGCACAGCAGCCACAGCCGCGAGACCTCACCGAACCCCGGCGGCACCGTCACCGTGCCCAGGTCGGCCTCCCGTGCGCCGTGCGCCAGCGCCGGGCCGCCCTCCGCGCCGAGGCCGGGCAGCACGCCGTGGAACAGGCCGGGCCAGTCGCGCGACGCCACGCACTCGACGTCCTCGAACTCCTCGGCCCGGCGGCGACCGGGCGGCCTGAACCGCACCGGGCGGTGCAGCGACGGGCGGGCGTGCCCGGCCTCGAGGAAGAACTCGACCCGGCGGACGCGCAGCGCACGGTCACCGGGCAGGTACGGGAACATCGCGCGCGACAGCCGCAGCGGCAGCCGCCGCTCCTCGTCCTCGCCGTCGCGGCGGAACGCGGACCACGCCTGCGGCAGGTCCTGCTCCACGTCGAACACGCGGAGCCCGTCGCCGGGCAGCCGCTCGCGCGCCTCCCGCCGCGCCGCCCGCGCCAGCGCCGTGCCGCCCTCCCTCGCGGTGTAGTTCAGGTGCAGCACGACGTCGCTCACGCTCGACAGATCGAACTGGTTGTCCTCCTGGGGCAGTTCCAGCAGCCACCGGCTCACCGCGCCCTGGTACTCGAAGTGCAGGTAGCGCTCGTCCCGGAAGCGGACCTCGAACATGCCGCTGTCGCTCTGGCCGGTGGAGGTGGCCACCGCCTCCCGGGCCGCGTACCTGCGGACGGCGCGCGGATCCTCGGGCAGCAGCACGTAGCCTCCCTGCCCGCACCCGCACCCGCACCCGCGCCCGCACCCGCACCCGCACCCGCATCCCTCGCCCGGCGCACCTCCGCGGCTCCCGCCGCGCGCCCGGCCGGCCGCGCGGTCACCGGGCCCTGCCGGGCAGCACGGCGCCGGCTCCTCCGTCAGCAGCGGACTGACCCGCGTCGTACTCGCCAGCAGGGCCAGCCGCGCGTGGACGCCCGTGTACGGACCGGCCACACAGGGCACCGTCAGCGCGACGCTCTTGATCCGGCGCAGGTAGTGGCCCGGGTGGTCCCGGTCGAACAGCCACTCCGGAAGCTCGAACTCGCAGCGGCCGGTGGCCTGGAGACGCAGGAACTCCACCGGCGCGTGCAGCCGCAGCGAGACATGCTTGGTCAGCTCGTACTCGCGGTCGTCGAGGTCGAGGTAGGCCTGCTCCATCCGGCGCAGGGCGAGGCCGAGCCGTTCACCGGCGAGCAGCCCCTCGTGCAGCCGGTCCCAGCGGGCGTCGGCGAGGAAGTCCGGGGCGGGCACGGCGCGTTCGAGGGCGAAGGCGCGCCGCGCCTGCACCGCCGCGCGGGCGGCCAGCTCGTAGGCCTGCCGGTGGAGGGCGGCCGTCTCCTGCTGGAGCCACAGGAACAGGGCGTGTCCCGTGAGCTTGTCCCGGACGATCTCCTCGGTGATGCGGGCCTGCTCCCAGCGCAGTTGCTGCTCGTCCAGCTCGTGCTGCGCCGCGTCCCGGCGGCGCTCGGCCGCCAGGATCTGCCGCTCGATCTGCTCGATCTCGATGTCGTGGATCTCGACCTGGTGACGCCACTCGGCCGCCCGGCGGTCCCAGCCGGCCTCGGTCAGCCGCTCCGATGCGGTGATCCCCGCGATCGTGCCGAAGATCCCGGCGATGCGCGAGGCCGCGGAGAACACCCCGGCCAGCTTCGTGCCCAGCGGCAGCTGGTTGGCGTTGAGCGGGCCCATGCCCGCCACGCCGAGCCAGATGTCGGGGATGAAGCCGAGCGCCTGCGCCGTAGCCTCCAGCGGGATCGCCGTGCCGTGGCTGCCCACGGACTGCTCGGTCAGCGACAGGTAGTCGTTCTCCCCCTGGACCAGCCCCCTCTCCACGAGGTCGGCGTAGAAGCGGCGGTGGGTCAGGGCGATCTGCTTCGTCTTGCGCAACGCCTGCACCTGCCAGTCCGCGTCACGCCACTGCACCCGACGGGTCTGCACCGACAGGGCCTGCACCTGGCGCTCCTGGTCCGCGCGCACGGCCGCGAGGAACTCGGCGTCCCCGCGCTCGAACGCGCCCTGCAACGCCACGCCGAGGGCGTGCACCTCCGCGGCGAGTTCACGGGCACGGCTCACCAGGAAGGCGAAGCGGTACGGACTGTCCGGAGCGCACACGTCGTCGCAGCCGATCCGTCCGACCGGCTCGGCCCTCCCGGCGAACGGGCCGTCCGGCGGCCGCGGGGCCGGCAGGCGCCGCGCGTCCAGGCACGCGCGGATCAGGCACAGCCGGTCCTCGACGCTGTCGTAGAGCCCGATCAGCCGCGGGTTGGGCGGTGCCGGGTGCGGGACCAGCGAGGCGATCGTGGGCGTCTCGCAGGGCGGCGCGGCACCGGTGTCGAGGACCCGACGCGGCCGCGGGCCCAGGATCGCCTGGAGCCCGTCGAGGACCACCCGCGCCTGGTCGAGCTCCTCGGGTCCCCCTCCGGAGCGCAGCAGGGCGTCCGCCCACTCCAGCAGTGTCTCGGCGTGGTGCAGGACGATGCTGCGCCGCCGGACGTCCTCCTCCGAGGCGCGTGTGCTGTCCGTGCAGCATCCGCGGTGCCGCGACCGCTCGTCCCCGTCGGGGCAGCGCAGCCAGGAGGCGTCGCCGCGGGCGACGTCCGCGGCGAGCCGGTACCAGCCGAGCGCGGCACCGGGCCGGCAGTGCGCGCGCAGCGCCGCCGCCACGGCCGTCGCCGGGGCGTGCGGCGAGGCCGGCACCAGCGGTGCCCCGGGACTGTGGAACACGAAGTAGGGATAGGCGGGCAACCGGCCGGGATGCACGGGTCCGGCCGGCGGCCGCGGCGCGGGCGGCGCGGCCACGGCCTGCGGCAGTACGACGACGTCGTCCACGGCGATGTCGTAGCGGAACCCGGGCGGCTGCGCCGCGTGCCCCGGCGGTGCGATGCCGCCGGTGACGACGAGGTGGACCGAGTCGTCGGTCCGCCCGGCGAGGCCGAGCGACGCACCGTCCGTGCAGCGCAGTGCCTCGTCGCTGTGGCGGACGGGGCCGAACTCCCCGTGGCGCACGCGGCACCAGGCCAGCCGCACGGCACGCCGCTGGGGCCACGCCAGCAGGCCGGGCAACTGGTCGGGCTCGTGCCAGGGCCAGCCCGGGTCCTGTTCGACGGGGTCGTGGAGCCGGGCGTCGACCAGCCAGAAGTAGTACTCGTCGACGAGCGGGCCGTGTGCGCAGCCGCAGGTGGCGCAGCACGACGACGCGGCGACGGCGGGCAGCGGGCCGGTCGTCGCGGGCCCGGCCGTGACGGTGGGGTCCCCGGCGGCGGCGACCCGCAGGAAGCGGGTGCCGAGCCGCACCGGTGCCTCGGTCCACCAGGGCAGTTCCACCGCCGCGGAGGAGCGCGGACCGTCGTCCCCGCCGCCCTCGCCGTCTTGGCTGCCCTCGTCGCCCTCGTCGCCCTCGTCGTGCCCGGCCGTCCGGAGGGCGACCGGACCGTCGCCCGGTGGCTCGTGGCCGTCGGCGCCGTTGCCGCCGTCGGCGGGCGGCTCGTGGTTGTCTCCGTCGTTGCCGGTACCGGCGGGCGGGTCGTGGTCGTTTCCGTCGTTGCCGCCACCGGCGGGTGACCGGTGGTCGTTGCCGCCGTTCCCGCCGTCGTCCGGCGGTTCCCGGTCGTCGCCCCCGCCGCCCTCGGACGGTACGTGGGTCCGGTCGCCGGACGGCGGTTCCACCGCGGCGTCGCCGGACGGCGGGTGCACCGCGGCCAGCCACGAGGGACGCGCGTGCCGCCGGTCCGTCCCGAGCAGGTCGAACCCGTGCCGGGCGGGGTCGACACCGTGGAACGTGGCCGGGTCGCGCACCTGGAGCAGAGCCACCCCCGGGTGCTCGGGCGCCGGGGGCTGCGCCCACACGTCGAGTCCGCCCGGTTCGGGCCGGGTCAGCGTGCCCCGGCGCAGCCCCGCCTCGAAGACGGCGAACGCCTCACTGCGCCGGGCGAGCGCGAGTTCGTCGAGGTCCACCCAGTTCTCGCGGTAGAACCGCCGCCGGGCGCAGGCCTCCCACAGCCGGTAGCGGGCGAACCGCGCGTCCCACAGGGCCAGGAACCCGGACGTGGGCTCCCAGCCGGGCTCCTGGCCCAGCCGAGCCCGGCCGACCAGGGCCTGTACGGCGCCGATGGCGTCGTCGACGCGGCTGACCCGTTCGCACGGTCCGGCCTCGACGTCCTGGAGCAGCAGGTCGCTGAGGTGCCGGGCCTCGCGGACCGGGACGCCGCCGACGCCGGTGACCCGGTCGAAGCGGGTGAGGTGGGCCAGCAGTGCGGCGCGGCCGCGTTCGCGCAGCCCGTCGTCCAGGGCGCGCAGATCGGCATGCCGGCGCGGCGGCCCGGCCGACAGGAGGCCGTCGGCGACGAAGGCGGTGAGGTTGGCGTTCCCCCCGGCCGGATCGTCGCCGGCCCACAGATCCGGCCGGGCGGCCCGGATGTCCGCGACCAGGAAGCGGCGCGACACCCGGCGCAGCAGCAGGTCCGCGTGCCGGACGCGGATGGGCCAGCGCTCGTCCAGGAGATCGTCGCCGACCAGGGCGGGCCCGCCGGCGAAGAGCGTGACGAGCGGGGTGCGCAGCAGGTCCACGCCGACGTACCGGAGCAGATCCGCGGGCAGGTCGGGGTGGCCTTCCGCGGACTCGTGGAACAGCAGCCACAAGGGCCGCTCCGGGGAGCCCGCCGTCTCGGCGCGCGTGACCGTGTAGTCGAACAGGCGCTCCCAGATGTCGGTCAGCGCCTGCTGCCGGACCGTCGACGGCGCGACCCGCTGGTCGGCGGCCGGATCAGGTGCCAGATAGGGGTCGGCGACCGGCAGCAGGTCGGGGTCGAAGCCGGCCAGGTGGACGGTGTGGGCGCCGCCCTCCGCGCGGTAGGCCGCTCCGGAGAACCGGTCCGGGTGCGCGAGCAGGTAGCCGGTCTCCCCCTGCCCGTCGTCCGCCACCGGGGCCGCGGACAGGGCGAGCCGGTGGGCCAGCAGCAGCGCCTTGAACGCCCGCTGGTAGGTGCGCCGCACATCGCGCAGCGAGCCCGTGTACCGCTCCCGCAGGGCGCGCCGCTCCGTGTCGGTGAGGTCCTCCAGGTTCCGGTCCAGGGGACCCGGGTCCTGGGTGCGCCGGTAGAGCCGGTGCTGCGGCAGGGCGATCGGGCGGCCGCCGGAGTCCGGGCCGCTGTAGGCGAGTTCGAACCCGGTCGTGGCCGGGCGCACGTCGTCGGCCTCGGCGAACTCCGGTGCCGGCTGCACGAACTCGATGTCCACGTCGTAGGCACCACGGCGCAGTTCCAGCTCGGCCGCGCACTCGGGGGCGCCCGTCCTGCCGGGCCAGTGCCGGGCCAGGACCACCCACACCCGCTGCCCCCGGCGCAGGACCACCCGCCAGCGCCGGGCTCGCGCGGCCCCGGCGTCCGGGACCTCGCCGTCCTGCCCGGGAGCACCGGCGAAGAAGGTGTACGCGCCGCCCGTCTCGACGAGCAGGCTGCCGGTCCAGCGGACGGCGAAGCCCTCCGCGGCGCCGAGCGGTTCACCGGTGGGGTCGCTCAGCGCGAACCCGTTGCGGGCCCCGGCGAACCGGGCCTGCCGCACGGTCAGCGCGGCGTCCAGCCCCGGCACCAGGCCGGGCACGGCCACGGCGACCTCGTCGCGGCCCGGACCGAACAGGCGCAGGGCGGAGGTGGGCTGCCGCCAGACGAGCGGACCCGGGCCCGCGGTGGTGACCCGGCGGTACTCGCCCAGCAGCCCCGTGCCGGTGACCGCGAGCAGGGCCGCCGGCGCGGCACCGTGCACACCGTCCCAGGTCACGGCGGGCGCCGTCCCCGCGTCGTTCTCCCAGGGGGCGAGGCCCGCGTTCTCGTCGCCGCGCAGCGCCCGCAGCAGGGTCCTGGCGAGCGCGGCCGTCCCCTCGCGGCGCTGCCCGGTCACCGCCTCGACGTGCTCCGCGAGGTGG
The DNA here is from genome assembly GCF_055563235.1 of Streptomyces sp. NPDC003248. Taxonomy (NCBI): domain Bacteria; kingdom Bacillati; phylum Actinomycetota; class Actinomycetes; order Kitasatosporales; family Streptomycetaceae; genus Streptomyces; species Streptomyces sp. NPDC003248. The sequence goes on from NZ_JBVHDT010000012.1 coordinate 232,179, forward strand.
TCCGCGACGACGCCGGCCCGCGCCACCGCCCGGCGTACCGAGCGGGCGAAGAAGGCGAACCGCTTCCGTTCGTCGTCCTCGCGCACCAGGAGGCGCAGGGCCGCCTCGGCGTCGTCGAAGAGGAACGCGAACGGTGCCAGGTCGGCCCGGGGCCCCGCGAGCAGTTCCCGCACCGCGTGCTGCTCGTCGGGGCGGAGCTGGCGGATCCGGGACAGTTTCGCGGCGACCTCCTCGTCCCGCATCGGCAGGGTCGCGGTGAGCCGGTCGACGGCGTGGCGGAAGGGGCCGTCGGGCGGGGTGTTCCACATCGCGGGCGGTGAACCGGCCAGCGGCGCGCTCCAGCGCCGGTCCTCGACCGGTACGACGATGCCGTCGTCCTCCAGCAGCGCGGGGAACAGACGCGCCCCGAGCCGGTACAGCGGGCCGGAGCCGGGCGCGCCGGTGTAGCCGAACTCGGTGCGCAGGGCGGCGTCGACCTGCGACCACGACCAGGCGGCGGCCTCGTCGCCCCCGCCGGACGGCTCCACGGCGAGCAGCCGCTCCCGCAGCCGCCACAGCGAGTGGGCCGTGTCGTCGTCGGGCAGCGTGAGGGGGTCGTCGCGGGTCTCGTTGGGCGAGGGCAGGGGGAACGGGTCGTCGCCCTGCGCGTGGTCCTCGACGGTGAAGAGGAACAGCAGCTCGCCCACGCCGAGGTCGCCGGCGTACAGCTTGGCCAGCACCTCGGCGAAGCGCAGCGTGTGGGCCGGCCGGGAGTGCCAGCGGGCCAGGGGATCGGCGGGGTCGAATCCGGCGAGGGCCGACAGCCGGTCGAGGTTCTCGGCGAGGATCTCGAGGAACCTCGCCGGACGCGGCCGGCAGCCGAACCGGCGCACGGCGTGCCCGCCCGTGTGCTCCAGCAGCGCGCCGACGGCCCAGTCCCGGTGCGGGTCGTCGGGGCCGGCCCACAGCGCGAGGAGCGGGCTGCGCGCCGTTCCCGGCGGTGACTGGGCCGGGGGTCCGTCCTGCCGCGCCGTCGGGGGCCCGAGGGGCAGGCCGAAGTGGTGGCGCAGGAGCTGGAGTGCGGCCAGTTGCCGGACGAAGTCGGGGTTCGGGGAGCCGTCCGGGCCGAAGAGCGGCGACACGGCCGCCAGGTCGGCCAGTTGGGCGAAGGTGAGGGCGGGCGTGCCGGCCCGGCGCAGGATCCGCCACAGCCGGATGACGACCGCGAGGCGGCGCAGGTCGTCCACGGGGTGGGCCAGGTCGAGCACGTGGTCGTCGAGCCGGCACGGCTCGCAGTCGGGGAACGCGGGCTGCTCCGGCTCCGGGCGGACCTGGTCCTCGCGGCTCTCCCGGCTGCCTCGATCCTCCTGGCTCTCCCGGCTCTCCGGGCCTCGGCGGCCGAACGGGACGATCCCGCTGCGCCACAGGGCGAGGAAGGCGCACCAGTCCAGGCCGGTCGCGTCGAGGAAGCGCGGCAGCCGGACGACGAGGTCGGTCCAGGAGCGGTCGTTCTCGACCTGGTGGGCGAAACCGTAGTACTCCCACACGGGGGTGCCCGTCCGCGGGCCGGTGGCCGGACCCGGGGAGAAGAGCAGGGCGTACTCCTGCGGACTCATCCCGAGGAACTCCAGGGCGATGGGCAGGCGCAGCGGGTAGCGCCGGACGGTGCGGCGGAACCCGGGGGGTTCGGCGCCCGGGGCGATGACGAACTCGGTGATGTCGCGGCGGAAGGCCCGCATGACCTCGTACCGGCAGGTGCCCAGCGCGTCGAGGTGGCTGCGCGCGACGTCCAGCGGCTGGTGGTAGGGCAGGAGAGGGTGGCTGACGTCGGTGGCGAGGGGGGCGTAGGAGGCACCGGCCGGCAGGGGGACCGCGGGGGTGGAGTGCTCGGGCCGGGCCGCGAGGTCCTCGTCGGTCGCGTCGGGAGAGGTGTCGTGGACGGTGCCCCGGCCCGCCGCCGGGTTGCCGGCGAGGGCTTCCAGGGACTCGTCGACCAGGTCGATGACGGGGACCGCGGCGGTGAGGTTCGCGGCGGTGGCGTGCAACCGGTCGACGGGACCGCGGCGGGCCACGACGAGGTCGCCGAGGGTGGCCGGGGTCTCGTCGCCGTGCGGTGTTCCGTCCGGGGCGTGGCAGTCGGCGGTGAGGGGGAGGGCGAGCAGGGCTTTGAGGTAGGCGACGGGGCCGAGGGCGGACAGGTGGTCGGGGGGCCGGCAGTCGACCAGGCGGCCGTCGGGGTTGACCGGCACCGGTGTCCGGCCGTCGCCGCCCGCGCCGGGTTCGGGGGCCGGTCCTCCGGCCGCGGTGCCGAGGGCGTCGGCGAAGTCGACCGCGACGGTGCCGATCAGGGCGTCCCGCAGGGCCTGTCGCGTGCGGGCGGCCACCTGTGCGGCGCTGGTGAAGCCGCGGGCGTAGAGGGCCTCGACGACGGAGAAGCGCAGCGGCGCCGGGACGGCGGCGGCCAGCCGCATGAGGTCGTCGACCGTCGTGACCGCGGCCGTGAGCCACTGCCGTCCGCGCGGGTCCGCCGTGAACAGGGCGTTCCCGACCTCGGTCAGCGCTCCTTGGACGTGTCCTGGATCGTTGGTGCCGCCGAACACGAAGTCGGCCCCGGCGCGGGTGCGGTAGGCGGCGGTGAAGAGGTTGATCGGGTCGCCGTCGGGCACGCGCAGCAGCGGAGGCGTGTCGGGGGCGTTCCCGGGGACGGGCGGCACCGCCGGGGCGAGGACGAAGAACTTGCGCACTTCCCGGACGAAGGCCTGGAGCCGTTCGTCCGGGGTGCCGGGGCGGGTGAAGTCGGGCAGGTCGGCCGGCCAGGTCGGGGCGTCGCGGAAGAACGCCTCCCACTGCGCGGCCGTGATGCGGGAGAGGGCGGGCGCGTCCGCGGGCCGGAGCCTGGTGCGGATCTTCGCGCGGAGCGGGGTGCCGCCGGGCTGTACGACGTAGCCGCGCGTCAGCGCGGTGAGCACGAGATCGAGGTGACCGCTCGGGTGCGTCGTGACGACGGTGTCCCAGAACGCGGTGTCGATGTCGGCCTGGGGGACCGCGAGCCAGCCGGTGACCAGTGCCAGGACGTCGCCGGCCGCGGCGAGACGGGCCGGTTTGCCGGAGGTGTCCCCGAGGGCCCGCAGCCGGCGCACGGCCCGGGCGATGCCGATGGCGGGGGCGTCCGCGACCGGGGGCTGTCCGGCGGGGACGGGCGGCGGGGTGGCCGGCGGCTGCTCGTCGATCACCCCGGCGTCCTTGGCGGACTTGAGCATGACGCGCAGCCGCTCCGGGTCGGCCAGGACGGCGGACCGGTAGCGCTGGTCGGCGTCGTGGGTGACGGGCAGGCCTGCCCCGAGCGCGTAGAAGTAGCGCGCGGGAACGGTGAACCGGGCGGTCGCGGGAAGGCCGGTCAGCAGAGCCCGTGCCGTCGTGTACCGCTCGCCGGTGCCGGTCTGTCCCGGCAGTACGGGGAAGGTGAGGGCCGCTTCGGTGGCCGCCGTCGTCCGGGCCTCCGCGTCGACCGCCGTGACGAGCGCGTAGACGTACGTGGTCAGGCGTTCGGCGTCCGCGTCGCCCTGGGCGTAGTACGCCGTGAGCCTGGCCTCGAACCGGCCGCGTTCGGCGTCGTCGGCCGTGCCGACGGGGGTGGTGTACAGCTTGCCCAGTTCGGCCGTGTCGGGCGCGGGCATCGGCCGGAACTTCTGGTTCCAGACGATCTCGCGGGCCACATGGCGGGCCTGCGGCACACTCAGTCCGGTCAGGGACGGCGGCGTCCCGGGGTCGTGCCCCAGCACCCGGGCGACGGCGTTCAGCAGTCCGTCGTAGGGCGGTGGGCTGCCGTCGGCGGGGAGTTCGACGTACGCGTCGGCCGGGTCGATCCGGGCGTCCGCCGGGGGCAGGGCGAGGTAGAGCGAGGTCGGGCCGATGCCGGGGAACACGCCACGGTCGGCCGGGATCGCGCCGGTGGCCTCCGGGACGTTCATGAAGATCCGGCGGACGAGGATGACACCGCCGTCGCGTGCCACCTCGATCCGCAGGTCCCGGGTGCCGTGTTCGGGCCGGCCCGTGGGTGGATGCGGCGGAGCGACCTCGAAGAGCGCGGTGGCCGCGGCCAGCGGCTTGAACACGCCCGTCGGGGGCGGGCCGGTGAGCCGGAAGTGCTGGACGATACCGGTGTCCGGGTGGGGCAGCTCGGGATGCGCCGGGTGCGGCGGGGCCACGTAACGTGCGGGGCTGCCGATCTGGGTCTCGCCCGCCGCAGTGGACAGATCGACCACGCGGATCGTCAGCCCCTCCAGCATCGACGAGAAGACCGGACCCGAGACCGGGTCCCCGAGAGGGTGCAACCGAACCACGACCAGTGCCATGTGCACCTCCGGCGTCCCGGTGATACCGGGGAGATGTCGGCTCTCCACGCACGTCGGACTCTATCGGCGCATGGTGGTTGACAGGGCGTTTGTCTGAAGATTTGTCATTTATCTCGATAGTGAATAAGGATGGCTGGATTTTGCGTGCGCGATGAAATGGTTTGCCTATAACGGTGGCGGCATGTCGTGCTGGTCGCGCTGGTCGTGCGGCGTGCTGGTTGTGCGGGGCCCGTGCCGTCATTAATAGGAATGACACATCATCGGTGTGGTGCTTACGATGCGAGCGATGAAGAATTTCTCCTCGTACGGAATGGGGGAATCGTCCGCGCAAGGTGAGTGCTGATGGCACATCACTTCGCCGACGACATTCCCGCCCGCCTCTCGATGTGGCAGCGCGTGCGCGAGTACGCCGTGCCACTGTCCATGATCGAGTCCGGGACCGCACGGCGTGCGGTCGGTGACTGGGCGGGGGCCTGCGCCGCCGCCGGATCGCGCTGTGGGACGGCGTGCTGACGGCGTTCGACCACGACCCGGCGCAACTGCGCGGGCTTCGTGGCGCACCCCCGGTGGAGGAGCTGGCCGGCGTCTGGGGGCACGAGGTCACCCACCTGCTCCGCGACCACCAAGGCCGGGGCGAACGGTATGCGCGACAGCACGGTGTTTGTAAGCACTTCTTTGGGCACCACCGAACGGACCAGAAGTGACTCCACGGTGTACGAAGTCGATCTGGCTCCACCGCCGATCGGAAAGATCGGTAGAGCCGTGGGCAGACGCCGGTAGGGTGGCCTGTTGTGGACACGGGGACAGGAAACGAGATGGTTGCGGTCCCGTCGGGACACGTGACGCTGTCGGACCGGCGGACGCAGAGCAGTTGGCCGGTCGAGGTCGCGCCGTTTCAGATGTCGGCCTTCCCGGTCACGCAGTCCTGGTACGCACGAGTCACGGGCCGACGGCCGAGTAGCGCCCAGGGTGAGCGGCTGCCGGTTGAGGGCGTTTCGTGGTGGGACGCGGTCGAGTTCTGTAACGCCTTGTCCCAACGGGAGGGGCTGACGCCCGCGTATCGCCTGTGCGTCGACGCCGAGACGGCCGAGTGGGACACCTCCGCAGACGGGTACCGGTTGCCGACCGAGGCCGAATGGGAGCACGCCTGCCGTGCGGGTACCACTGGCCCGCGGTACGGACAGCTCGACGAGGTCGCCTGGTACCAGGGCAATTCCGATGGGCGGATCCACTCTGTCGGCGGCAAGCAGCCCAACGCATGGGGCCTGTACGACATGCTGGGCAATGTGTGGGACTGGTGCTGGGACGTCTACGACGCCGAGGTGTATGGGGCCTACCGGGTGCTCCGTGGTGGTGGATGGGCCGACGAGCACTGGAGCTGCCGGGCGTCGGTGCGGCGGCGCAGCCACCCCACCTTCCGGATCGACGACGTGGGATTTCGCATCGTGCGCTCCACACCACTGCCTCGGCCGTAACGGTCTCATTCCGAATCGGTCAGGTAAGCGGGGTGGCTGCACCCGAGGTCAGCCGACGTGCCCTCTTCGGAGTGAATGCACTGCTGCCTTCGAGCAGGACCTGCTGGCCGAGTTCGTCCTGGCCCGCGCTTCGGCTGGTGTCCTCGACGACACCATCCGCGGCGACGTCGGGCCCGTGATGGCCCTGCGCGAGTGGTTCGGACGACCGTTGTGGGAGATGAATCCCCAGGACCTCGACCGGTACTTCGGCCGATACCGCCGCGACTCGGCTGCGGGCACCAAGGTCCGCCAGGCCGCGGCCTTCGCGGTGTTCTTCGAGTTCCTCGAACTGCGGCACAAGGCCGCCATCCACACAGCCACCGGCTTCGTCATCGAGTCCCCGCTGGATGAGGTCAACCGACCCCGCGGAGGCACCTCGGCGAGGCTTCGGATCCCGCCGCCAGAAGGCGAGATCGGCGCCCTCTTCGGCGGCTGGCGGCGCGACATGGAGGAGGCCCGCAAGTACGCTCCGGCCGCCCGGAACTACACCGCCTCGCGGCTGACCAGCCTGATCGGGCCGCGAATCTCGGAGTTGTGCCTGCTGCGGATCGGGGATGTCCACTGGGACCCGGGCCGCTTAGGCAAGGTCTTGCTGAAGGGCAAAGGCAGTCAAGGCCGCGGCAAGAAGGAACGGCTCGTCCCGCTGATCAACGGCTCGCGTGACCTGCTGGAATGGTGGATCACAGGCCCTCGCTGGGAGTTCGATGACCGGGTCAACGACCCACGGGCCCCTTTGTTTCCCTACCGCCAACACCCCCTACCCGGGCCAGCGGAACCACCCGATCGAAGTGGGGCCAAATCACCTCGCCACAGGGGCGTGAATCACACCAATCCACGCCCCCCTCCACCCTGGCAGTGGAGCCAAAACAACTCCGTGCACTGGAGCCAAAACAAGTGCTTACGGACAAGCACGGGGAGCACGGGCCCGGCGAGCGGCTGCGGCGCAACATCGCCGCCGACTTCGAGATCAACGACGACATCCACGGTGACGGTCTGCCGCTGCCCGCCGGGGCCGTGCTGCCGTCGCCGCTGCGGCTGACCGACGGACTGCTGATGGAGGAGTACCTGCGGAGGGCGTCGATGTCCGGGCTCGCCACGGATCTGGCCTGGCTGGGCTGCGGCAGTGGTGCCGACGGGCAGGACCGGCCGTGGGAGCTGGGGCCCGACGGGGCGCACGGGCTGAGCAGGCAGCAGCGGGACGCGGTCCGCTTCCGGGGCGCCGAGGGGATCAAGGGGCGGCCGGGCGACGCTCCGCAGGGGTGGCGCCGGTGGGCGGACGAGGCGTTCCATCCGCCGCAGCCCTGGCGGCAGTTGCCGGGGGCGGCGGTCCGCTCGGCGGCGGGTGCGCCGGGGGTGGGCGAGAACCACGGCTTCCGCCGTCCGTCCCGGCGCTCGGCAGCGGTCCCCGGGGTGCTGCTGCCGAGTCTGCGCCGTACGCCGCCCCGGGTCCGCGTCGTGATCGACACCTCCGGGTCGGTGAGCGACGCCGAGCTGGGCGGGGCGCTGCTGGAGGTGGCGGCGATCTCACGGGTGGTGGGCGGGCGGCGCGACCTGGTGTCGGTGATCTCGTGCGACGCGGCGGCCGGGGGCGCCGTGCCGCTCTGCCGCGCCGAGGGCATCGAACTCGTCGGGGGCGGGGGAACGGACCTGCGCTCCGGTTTCGCCCCGGCGCTCCCCACCCGGCCCCGCCCGGACGTGATCGTCGCCCCGACGGACGGGCAGACCCCGTGGCCCGCCGAGCAGCCGCCCTGCCGCACCGTCGTCGGCCTCTTCCCCCGTTCCGCCAAGGCCGTGGGCGAGGAGAACGCCGACCACGTCCCGGACGTGCCGCCGCCCTGGGCGCGTGTCGTGACCATCGGCTGAGGAAGCGCGGTGGCGCGTCATCGCCACCCGTTCACCGGGAGCAGGGGCGGCGACCGGCGGCCGGGGCTGCGGTCGCCGACCTGCCCCCATGCGCGGCCGGGGAAGTCACCCGCTCCCGCCACTCCGGCCCGGCGACGACCTGGGCGAAGGAGTCCGCGAGGGGCTGACGATCCGAACCGGTGATCAGGCGGCCCGCGACGGGTGACCGCTCAGGGACGCCAGCCGTACTGCGGGGGGATGCGCACGTCGCCGCCGAGCTCGCGCGCCGCGCGCCGGGCCCAGGTGGGTTCACGCAGCAGCTGACGGCCGATCAGCACCGCGTCGGCGTCGCCGGCGGCGAGGATCTTCTCCGCCTGCTCGGGATCGGTGATCTCGCCGACCGCCGCCACCGGCATGTCCGTCTCGCGCCGGATCCGGCCGGCGAAGGGCACCTGATAGTTCGGGCCGACCGGGATGGTGACCCGGGCCGCGTTGCCGCCGGTGGAGACGTCCATGAGATCCACACCGTGCTCGGTGAGGACACGGGCGAGGGCGATGGTCTCGTCGGGGGTCCAGCCGTCCTTCTCCAGCCAGTCGGTGGCCGAGATACGGAAGAACAGCGGCAGGTCGTCCGGCCAGACCTCGCGGACGGCGTCGACGACCTCGACGGCGAACCGGATGCGGTTGTCGAAACTGCCGCCGTAGGCGTCGGTGCGGCGGTTGCTGTGCGGGGAGAGGAAGTTGCCGATCAGATAGCCGTGGGCGCCATGGACCTCGATGACCTGGAAGCCGGCGGCGAGGGCGAGACGGGCCGAGGCGCGCCACCGGTCGACGATCTCGCCGATCTCCTCGACGGTCAGTTCGTGCGGGACCTTCAGGCCCGGGTACGGTTCGGCGCTCGGACCGACCGGCTGCCAGCCGTGCTCGTCCGCGCCGACCGGACGGTCCCCGTCCCAGGGGCGGCTGGTGGACGCCTTGCGGCCCGCGTGGGCGAGCTGGATGCCGGGGACGGTGCCCTGGCTCTTGAGGAACTCGGTGATCCGGCGCAGCCCCCCGGCCTGCGTCTCGTTCCACAGCCCCAGGTCGTACGGGGATATCCGGCCCTCGGGCGAGATGCCGGTGGCCTCCAGGATGATCAGCCCGGTGCCGCCTGCCGCGCGTGCTCCGTAGTGCTGGACGTGCCAGTCGGTGGCCACGCCTTCCGCGAGCCCGGTGGGCGCGGCGGAATACATGCACATCGGGGGCATCCACACTCGGTTGGGGATCGTCACGGAACGCAGCGTGTAGGGCTCGAACAGGGAACTCACAGTGGATCTCCGGACAGTTGGGGGGATCGAGCGGCGCCGGGGAACAGTCATCTGGGCCCTGGCGGGCGCTTGTCTTGCATGCGGCGATAATATCGCAGCGCATATACCTTCGTTAACAATATACAGCGCAAGCAAGTAGTTGGAAGGTGGTGCTGCTCGTCGCAGCGGGACGGCCGAAGGCAGCGCGGCGGAAGCCGGAGTGGGTCGGCGAATACACCGCGGACGAACCGGTCACGGTCCAGTGGGTGCCGTTCCCGTCCAGCGAGAGGACCACCCACCGGGCGTATGGGTCCGAACGTGCGGGCCGTTCGGCCGGGTGCTGCAATGGCTGGAAGGGCTGTCCGGGCGTCCGGGCGGGGAACAGCCGGTGCCCGGGCCGCGCGGCAAGGGGGCGCGACTCGACCTCGCCACCCAGGCGGATCCGCGTCCACCTGGGAAGACGTGTGCGCGTCACGGCGCCGCGCACCCTCGCAGCGACCACATGGGAGATGAGCGAGCATGCCAGGACTCCTTCGCGGTGTCGCCCGCACCGCAGCGATCGCGGGCACGGCCACTGCGGTGTCGAACCGCGTCTCGCGGCGCCAGGCGGGCCGGTGGGCGCAGCAGGACTACGAACAGCAGCTCATGGCGCAGCCGGCGGCCGGCACCGCTCCCGGCCCGTCGCAGCCCGCAGCCGGCACCGCTCCCGCCGCGTCACGGACCACCGCCGACGACATGACCGGCAAGATCGACCAGCTGAAGCAACTCGCCGATCTCAAGGCGCAGGGCGTGCTCACCGACGAGGAGTTCGAGGCCCAGAAGCGCCGGGTGCTCGGCTGAGGCGGAGGTGGCCTCTCCCCGGCTGGCCGGTCAGCAGCGTGCTGCTGACCGTGCCGGTCCACGGAGGGCGACCGCGTGTCCGACCGAGCGCTTGACCGAGCGCTTGACCGAGCGTCCGACCGGGCGTCCGGCCGGGCGAAAATCTTCCGCTGCCCGGCGCAATCCGGGCGCTCCCGGCGCGATGCCCCTCGTCCACGGTGATGGTGTGACCGTATGACTCCGGGCCGGGCCCGGGGTGATCCGGGCCGTGCGAGGCGAGGAAAGAGTCATCGTGAACCCCACCGACAGCACCCCTCGGGGCGTGGTCCCTCCGCAGCTCCTCAAGGGGCAGAAGGCGCTGGTGACCGGCGCGAACTCGGGAATCGGCAAGGCCACGGCCGTCGCCCTGGGCAGGGCGGGGGCGGACGTGGTCGTGAACTATGTCGCGGGCCGCGAGGAAGCGGACAAGGTGGTGGAGCAGATCGCCGCCTTCGGGGTGCGGGCAGTCGCCGTCGAGGCGGACGTCTCCGACGAGGACCAGGTCGTCGCCATGACGAACCGCATGATCGAGGAGTTCGGCACGATCGACATCCTGGTCGCCAACGCCGGCATGCAGCGCGACGCCCCCTTCACCGAGATGACGCTCGCCCAGTGGCAGAAGGTACTGGACGTGAACCTGACCGGGCAGTTCCTCTGTGCCCGTGAGGCGACCAAGGAGTTCCTGCGGCGCGGGGTCGTTCCGGAGGTGTCCCGCGCGGCAGGCAAGATCATCTGCATGAGCTCCGTGCACCAGATCATCCCGTGGACCGGGCACGTCAACTACGCCGCATCCAAGGGCGGCGTCCAGATGATGATGGAGACCCTCGCCCAGGAACTGGCACCGCACAAGATCCGCGTGAACGCCATCGCCCCGGGTGCCGTCAAGACCCCCATCAACCGCAGCGCGTGGGAGACGCCGGAAGCACAGGACGACCTCCTGCGGCTGATCCCCTACGACAGGGTCGGCGAGCCCGAGGACATCGCCCACGCCGCCGTCGGCCTGGCCTCCGACCTCATGGACTACGTCGTGGGCACCACCCTCTACGTGGACGGCGGAATGACTCTCTTCCCCGGCTTCGCCACCGGCGGCTGACCTGGACACCACCGACTGGACACCCGCCCAACCCGCGCCGAACCCGCGCCGGACTCACCGCCGGTCGAGAGCCGTGTCGAGGGTGATGGCCGCGTCGATGAGGGCGAGGTGGGTGAACGCCTGCGGGAAGTTGCCCAGTTGACGGCCCGTGGGGTCGATCTCCTCGGAGTACAGGCCCAGATGGTTGGCGTACCCCATCATCTTCTCGAACACCAGCCTGGCCCTGTCGAGGCGTCCCGCCCGCGCCAGGGCGTCGACGTACATGAACGTGCACAGCGAGAACGTCCCCTCCGAGCCGCGCAGGCCGTCGGGAGACGCCTCGGGGTTGTACCGGTAGACCAGGCTGTCGCTGACCAGCTCCTGCTCCATGGCGTCCAGGGTCGTCGTCCACATCGGATCCTGCGGGGTGATGAACCCGACCGTCGCCATGCGCAGCAGCGAGGAGTCCAGCACGTCGCTGCCGTAGTGCTGGACGAAGGCCTGACGTCCCTCGCTCCATCCCTTGGCCATGATCTGGTCGTAGATCTCGTCCCGCGCGCGGTGCCAGCGCCCGGTCGAGGCGGGCCGGCCGTTGGCCTCGGCGAGCCGCAGGGCACGGTCGAACGCCGCCCAGGACATCACCCGGCCGTAGGTGAAGTGCTTGCGGCCGCCACGCGTCTCCCACAGGCCCTCCCCGGCCTGGTCCCAGTGGTCCGCCAGCCAGTCGAGGTTGGTCAGCAGCGACCCCCATCCCCGGTGCCCCACCTGGATCCCGTGCTGGTGCGCGAAGTAGATGCTGTCCAGCGCCTCTCCGTAGATGTCCAACTGGAGCTGGTCGGCGGCGCCGTTGCCGATCCGGACCGGCGCGGAACCCGCGTAGCCCTCCCAGTGGCCGAGAAGCTGCTCGTCCAGGTCGGAGGAGCCGTCGACCCGGTACATGATGTTGAGCGGACCGCTGTCGCCGTCGCTGCCCGCCCGCTCCCTGACCCGGTTGCTCAGCCACTGGATGAACGCCCGGGCCTCCTCGGTGAACCCCAGCCCCAGCAGGGCGTACACGGAGAAGGACGCGTCGCGGATCCAGGTGAAGCGGTAGTCCCAGTTGCGCTCGCCGCCCAGTTGCTCGGGAAGCGCCGCCGTCGGGGCGGCCACCAGGGCGCCGCTGGGCGCGTACGTCATGAGCTTCAGGGTGATCGCCGAGCGCTCCACCGTCTCGCGCCAACGCCCCGAGTACTGCGACTGCCCCAGCCAGGAGCGCCAGAACGCGCGACTGTGGTCGAAGAGCCGCTGGTACTCGGCGAGCCGGATCTGCCGGGGCGGCCCGTCGGCGTCCGATTCGAGGACCATCCCGCGTTGCCGGCCCGCCTCGAGGGTCAGCGTGAAGTGCAGGTCGTCCTGCCGGTCCATGAGGACGTCCAGCAGCCGGTCGTCGTCCGGCTCGCGGATGGGGTGGACGGTGAGCCGTGTGCCGTCGTCCGCCTCGAACACCGCCCCGTGCTCGGCGAGGTGCAGCCGATGGGACAGCCGTCCGTAGTCGAAGCGCGGGGCTATCTCGATCTCGAACGTCATGGTCCCGCGCACACAGCGGACCATCCGGACCAGCTGGTGCCTGCCCGTGACCGTCGTGCCCGTCACGGGCATGAAGTCGAGCACCTCCCCGGCACCCGCCTCGGTCATGAACCGGGTGACCAGGATCGCCGTGTCCGGCAGGTACAGCTGTCTGGTGGCGTAGGTCGCACTCCTCGGCCGGACCGTGCAGTGGCCGCCGTTGTCCTTGTCCAGCAGCGCGCCGAACACACTGGGGGAGTCGAAGCGCGGCAGACACAGCCAGTCGACGGTCCCGTCGGTGGTGACCAGCGCCGCGGTCTGCAGGTCGCCGAGGAGACCGTGGTTCTCGATGAGCGGGTAGTCCTCCATGAAGGCTCCCTCTTTCGCTGCCGTTCAGCCGAAGGCCACCCGTTCAGCCTAGGGAGATGATCCGTGTTCGGCGCGTCGAGGCGGCCGGTGCCCCACGTGCCGCCGTGCGGGCCGGGACAACCGGCTCGGGCCGGTGCCGGCGGGGGAACGGACGGCGGGCGGACTCGGCGGCTTTGACGGATATTGGTGCCCGGACGACGTTCCGCTCGGCTCACCGGCCGTGGTACAGGAGGCCTGATGTGCCCCTTCCCAGGGCATGTGGCGCAGCTTCACCGTCGTCCACTGACGCGACGGCCGTGCCGTCCGGCGGGCGACGGCTCGTTCACGGCCGCGTCACGCCCCCGCGTCGGCCGACTCCAGCGACGCCAGCAGGTCCTGGACCGGGATACGTCCGCCGGCCACCATCTGCGCACCGCTGCGCCGCAGCGCACGGGCCAGAGGAGCGGCCCACGCGTTCTCGTACACGACGACCGCGGCGGAGTTGCCGGGTTCCAGCGCCGCGCCGGCCTCGTCCAGGTCACCCTGGTCCAGCAGTCCGGAGGAGGCGCCCGCGAACACGGTCAGGCCGAGTTCGTCCCCGAGTTCCTGCAACTCCAGCGCGGTGACCGAGCCGTCGGCGTCCTTGCGGATGAAGACGAGGTCGATGAGGCGGATGATGCCGCGCTCGACCAGGTCGACGAGGAGGGGAAGGCCCTCGCCCGTCATACGGCTCCCGGGGAACTCGACGATCAGGTAGTCGACGGGTCCCATTTCCTCGAGTTCCTCAGTCATGGCCACTCCTCGGCAGCGGGCGCCCGGCCGAGCGCCCCGAGGTCCGATGCGAAGGGCCCGAGGGTGACAGCGCGCGCCGTGCGAACGGAGGCGGACAGCCCCACAGCCATTGCAGCACCGCGGGGTGAGGCCCGCACGTTCGTGGGTGACGACGAAGGGGTGCCGGGTACGTCAACCGGTCAGCTCGTACAGGCTCTTGGCCACCAGCCACAGGCCGATCACCAGACTGCCGACCACGATCGCCCGCTCCTGGTGCCGCTCCATCCACGTACGCATGCCGAGCAGCCGGCGCCCGGCCCGGGCGGGGGCGAAGACCACGTACAGCTCGGCGGCGAGCAGACTCGCCGTGGCGAGCACGCAGAAGGAGAAGAGCGCCAGCCACGTCGAGAGGTGGGAGGTGTCGGCCTCCACGACGGTCAGGGCGCCCGCGGCCACCAGGCCCCACGGCTGGAGCAGCACGGCCAGCCCCGCCGCCGCACCGACCGAGCCGCGATCCATGTGCTCGCCCAGGGACGAGGACGCCCCGCGCTGCGACGAGGCGACCGGTCCGGACGGGTTTGGCCCGGAGGGGTTCGGGCCGGATGGGCTCGGGCCGGATGGGCTCGGGCTGGGTGAGTGCGCTTGCGGTGGTGCGGGGGCGACCCCGCCCGGCGTCCGCTCGCGGACGGACCGCCGGCGCCGGTACGCGGCGTAGAGCACCAGCGACACGCCGATCGCCAGTTTCGCCACCAGGGCCGCGGTGGACGGGGGCGACCGGGGAGGCGGGGGCTGGCCCCCGGTCAGCGACAGGACCAGGGCGATCACCGCGACGAAGCACGCCAGCCATCCCAGGATGAAGGCGAGCCCCTTCCACACACCCCGTGCCGACGCCACCACCAGGACGAAGGCCATGACGGGCAGCGGGTCGAGAGTGATGGCCAGGGCGATGAGCAGCAGGTCGAAGACCATGTCGATATCCCGTCGTGCACGGACGGGTCGAGCGTATGCACGGGGGTGATCCACCGCACGTCCGGTCCGCCCATCGTGCGTCCGTCCGCCCACCGCGCGTCGGACTCGCCCGGTAGCGCGCTCGGTCCGCTCCCCGGCCCATTGGTTCCGCCCACCGCCCATCGCACGGCCGCTCCACCCGCCCGCCCGCGGCACTGGCGGACGGAACCGCCGGGTGCCACGGACTCCGCCTTCGCCCACCCTGGAGCTGGAGAGGAGCACGTGATGGAGACGTCCGTACAGGGCCCGTCGGGGGCCGGGACGCGGTCGGGGTGCCCGGGTGGCCCGACCGCCGGTGGCTGAATGCCGCCCGGGAACGCCGGGAACGCCGGGAACACCGGCGACGGCCGAGGACGACCGCCCGGCCCGGCCGGCGGGGCGAAGCACGCGCCCGGCACGCGCCGCCGGGCCCTCTCCGTGACGCGCCCGTCCTGGTGGCGTGGCCGGATGCGTGAGCCGGCCGCCCGGGCCACGGCCTTCCACGCCCGTCTCGAGGCCCGGCTCCCGGTGATCACACGGCTCGTGGACCGCATGGTGTCGGTGAACATCCTCGATTCCGCCACCCGCCTGGCGGCCCAGTGCTTCCTGACCGCGGTTCCGTTGCTCTTCGTCGTCGGCGCGTACGCTCCGACGGCGGTGCAGGAACAGCTCGTCGCCTCCGTGAGTGCCGTCTTCGGCCTGACCGGGGACGCGAAAGCCCCATTGCAGCAGGCGTTCCAGCCCCCGAACGACGATCTCCAGCAGGCCACCGGCGTGGTCGGCGGACTGATGGTGCTGCTCTCGGCCACCGCCGTGAGCCGCGCGCTGCAACGGCTGTGCAAGCGGGCCTGGGCGATACCCCGGGCCGGGACGCGCATCGCTCCCTGGCGGTGGCTGGCCTGGATCGTCCTCTGGCTCGGGGTCCTGCTCCTCCAGGGGCCGCTGCGCGACGGGTTCGGCCTGGGACTGTGGCTGGGCGTGCCGATCGTCCTCGTGACCCAGACGGTTCTGTGGTGGTGGACGCAGCACCTCCTGTTGGGCGGACTCGTCCGCTGGGCACCCCTTCTGCCGGGTGCCGTCATCACGGCGCTCGCGGTCGCCGGCCTGTCCGTCACCGCGCACTTCTACATGCCCCGGGCCCTCGGCCGGGCGCTGGCCGACTACGGGTCCGCGGGTTCGGTCTTCGTCCTGCTCTCCTGGCTGATCGTGGTGTGCGTGGCCATCGCCATCGGCGTCACCACGGGTGCCGTGCTCGCCGGGGAACCCTTCCTGGCGGGCCGCCTCGGCACCCCGGCCTCTCAAAACCGCACCGGATAGCTCAGGAGAAGCCCGAGGGTGCCCAGGAGGACGAGCGCCGCCAGGACGACGAGGCGCCGCCAGGACGACGAGGCGCCGCGCGGACTTCGCGTCGAAGCGTTGGCCGACGGCGACGAAGAACAGCGACACGCGAAGAGGAGGACGGCCGTGAGCACCGCTCCGCGCGCCGGTCCAGCAGCCGGGCCCGGCGGTCGGCGGCGAGGTGGTAGGCGTCCGTGCCGAACCTCGTGGGGGCGGCACGCGGGTCGTCGACGGATCCGACCACAGCGGACGGCTGCTCACTTGGCCGACTGGAAGGTGACCCACGCGGCGGCGACCGCCGCGACCGCCGGGATCAGCGTGGCCAGGACCTCCGTACGGCCGGAGGGGCCCCGCGTCGGTGTCACAGGCCCACGTCTCCCCGTTCCCTCCGAGCCCCTGCCGGTCCGCGACGCGGGCGGCCGCGCGGCGGCGGTCGTCCTGGTACGTGCGGTCCACCGCCGCGTCCAACTGGGCGAGCTGGGCGACCACGGCCGGGGCAGACCGGTCGGCGCCGTCTCCAGCAGCCCGGTCAGGAGTGCGCGAAGCCGACGGCACACCTGGAAGGAGTCGGCGCCGTACTCGCGGATCTCGGTGACGGCCAGGGCGAGGTACTCGTTCCACCCACGACCGGGGACGAGCACCCGGAGGGTGCCCGCGGCGTCCACGAGGACGTACCGCTGCGACAGGCCGGACGCGGCGGCGGCCCGGAGGTGCTGCTCCAGGTCAGGTAGTTCAATACCTGGACGGCGGTCGTCGGGTCGTTGATGGCGGGAGAAAGCGCTTTGATGGCGATGTCGACCAGGACCCTGACGGCGAAGGCGGGGTCCTGGTCGATCGTCCGCTCCTGCCCCAGGGCGATGAGCTCGCGCACGGCCCGGGCCGGTGGGGCCGAGCCGCCGCCGAACGCCTCGGCCAGTACGGCGCCCTCGGTCACGAAGTCGCCGATCGGGTGGCGGAGCACGAGCAGGCAGCCGTGGGCGTGCGCCAGGGAGCGCAGCCCTTCGACGTGGATCGCCTGGATGGCCCCGGCCCGGTCCGCCCGTACGCGCAGGACGGCCGCGCCGCTGTCCCCTCCGGCGGGCACGCCCTGGCTGAACAGACAGGTCCAGTCGGCCAGGGAACGGTCCGCCGGACGGGCCACGCGCCGGGCCACCGCCACGGGCCGAAGACTGTGGGTGAAGCGGTCGAGAGAGACCAACAGGAGGATGAGACTCACACCGACCGCGGCACCGGCGAGGCTGACGCCGAGATCGGGTACCGAGTCGTCCTCGACATGGCGCAGCAGGGCGAAGGCGAAGGCGAAGGTGGCGGCGAAGGTCGCGGCGAAGGTGGCGAGTACGGCCTTCTCTGCATCCGGTCGCGGTGCCACAGCCGCATGGAGCGCGGCGACAGGACACCGGTCGCCTGCCGGACGACCAGGACACCGATGGTCACCACGAAGCCGAGGAGGCCCACCATGGCGCCCACGACGGTGGTGAGGACGCCGCCGGCCGTGGACGCGGTGTAGTGCCAGCCCCAGGGCGGTTCCACGTGCGTTCCGAGGCGGACCACCAGGGAAGCGAGGAGCAGACCCAGCAGGCGGAAGGAGGAGGCCCACGGGACGGGCGATCGACCGGGATCGAGCCCTCTCGCGGCGTCGTGTCGGTCGGCTACGGACGCCCTGTCTACCCAGGGCGCCGCGGGCCCGGCGGAAGGCGCGCGGGTCGGGCGCCTCCCACCGGACAGCGGCCGCCCGGACGGCCCATGACGGCCCAACGCACCTACGACAAGCCCGCGGCGGCCCCCCCCACAGCCAGGGGCGGCCCACGAGCCCGGGGCTGCCCGCCGCGGGGCTACCGGGCCCCGCTGTCCCCGCCGCCGCCCCTCGCCGCCCCCGCCCGCCCCCACCGGCCCACGCCGGCCCCCGCCCCGCCCGAACACGACCGCCGCGACCCCCTACTTGAACACGTTCAAAAAAGAGGGCTACGCTGATGTCGAGCGGAGCCGAGGGGGTTCGATGAAGGTAGTGCTGCCCGGGGGAACCGGACAGGTGGGCACGATTCTCGACCGTGCGCTGACGGCGGCCGGTCACGAGGTCACGGTCGTGACCCGGCGTCCCGTACGGGCGCACGACATCGGCTGGGACGGGGCCACGCTCGGCCGCTGGGCCGCGGCGATCGACGGCTGCGACGTCGTGATCAACCTGGCCGGGCGCAGCGTCTCCTGCCGCTACACCGCCGAGAACCTGCGGGCCATGATGGACTCCCGGGTCGATTCGGCGAGGGTGGTCGGCGAGGCGATCGCCGCCGCCGCGCGGCCGCCCCGCGTGTGGCTGCAGATGAGTACGGCGACGGTCTACGCCCACCGCTTCGACGCGGCGCACGACGAGGCGACCGGAGTGATCGGCGGCTCGGAGCCCGGGGCGCCGGACTACTGGGCGTACAGCGTGCGGATCGCGGAGAGCTGGGAGCGGGCGCAGGCCGAGGCGCCGACCCCCGCGACCCGCAAGGTGGCACTGCGCTCGGCGATGGTCATGAGCCCGGACCGCGGCGGTGTGTTCGACGTGCTGTCGAGGCTCGCGCGGCTCGGGCTGGGCGGTCCGGTGGCCGGCGGCGCGCAGTACGTCTCGTGGATCCACGACGAGGACTTCGTGCGGGCGGTGGAGTTCCTGATCGACCGGGACGACATCGAGGGACCGGTGAACCTCGCCTCGCCCGGCCCCCTTCCGCAGCGCGACTTCATGCGGGCGCTGCGCACGGCCTGGGGTGTCCCGCTGGGACTGCCGGCGACGCGCTGGATGGCCGAGCTGGGGGCGTTCGCGCTGCGCTCGGACACGGAGCTGCTGCTCAAGAGCCGTCGGGTGGTGCCGGGTCGGCTGAGCGCGGCCGGGTTCGCCTTCGCGTACCCCGAGTGGGGGAGCGCCGCCACGGCCCTGGTGCAGCGGGCCAGGCCGCTTCGCGGGGCATCGGGCCGGGGTCGTGCGTCGAGCGGCCACGCCGTGTAGACGACGGCGAGAAGCGGACCGGAGGCGCGGCTGACGGGACGGCTCGGCGGTGCCGCAGGGAGCGCGGTGATCCGTTGCCGCGGGCAGTCTCGGAAACCACGTGCCCCAACTGCCGTGCCTCCCTACGCTTCCCGCCATGGACAGCACCTGGGCCGGGGGCCTCGTCAACGTCGTGGACGTCGAAGCGACCTGCTGGGCCGGTTCCCCGCCGCCCGGCCAGGTCGGCGAGATCATCGAGATCGGGCTGACTGTCATCGACCTGGACGCCGGCGAGCGCCTCGCCCGGCACCGGATCCTGGTGAGGCCCGTCCGGTCCACGGTCAGCGAGTTCTGCACCGACCTGACCGGCCTCACCCCGCACGAGGTCGGCCAGGGGGTCACCTTCGCCGAGGCGTGCCGACTACTGGCGGCCGAGCACCGCGTGGGCGCCCGGCCGTGGGTGAGTTGGGGCGACTACGACCGCCACCAGTTCACACGGCAGTGCCAGGCCACACGGACGCCCTACCCCTTCGGCCGCCGCCACACCAACGCCAAGGCTGTCTTCACCGAGGCCTACGGCCTACGCAAACGCCCCGGCATGGCACAGGCCCTGGACATCGCGGGGATGCGGCTCGAAGGCCGTCACCACCGGGGCGAGGACGACGCATGGAACATCGCGGCCCTCGTCCTTCACCTCTCTGCGCGGGGCGCCTGGCCGACCGCGGTGGAACCTCCCGCCTGACGCACCCGCCCGGCCTCTTCTCGACGAACAGCCCGGCCTGTCCGACGCCGACCTGGCCCGAGGCACCTTCGTCACCCGGCAGCCGGCCCATGTCGTCCTGCGCGGCCCCGAGGACGCCGGACCGATCAGTCGGCCGGCCACCACCGAGCACGGCCGCGCCCTGCCCGTCCACCTCACCCCCGCCGGACGGCAGCGCCCGCACGCCGCCCACGGTGCCGCCCACGGCGCCGTCCACGCCATCGAGGAGCGCGTGATCAGATCCATCCCCGCGCGGCGGCTGACGGCCCTCCTGGCCCGGCGGCTGACGGCCCTCCTGACAGACCTCGACGCCATGGCCGAGGCGCTCGACGAGTGACCGGCGCCCCGGGCGCCGTCGAGCAGTGAAGCCCGCGCCGACGCGGGGGAGTTGCCGATTTCATAGGTGCCTGCCCGACTGATTATGATCTTGGTCATGTCTGTGCAGAACTCTGACAAGACCCTGTCCCGCAAACAGAGGCTCCAGGAGAAGCAGCGCCGTCAACTGGCGGTGGTCGACACCGTGGACAAGGCCGAGGCCAAGGTCCGCAAGGCGGAGGTCGAACTGGCGGTGGCCGTCACCGAGGCGGTGCAGGTGTTCGGCGACGAGCAGTCCGCGTCCGAGGGGCTCGACATGCCGCTCGAAGCGGTCCGGCGCTTTCTCGCCATGGCACAGGGCGAAGCGGCCGCCGCCGACAGCGCCGCCGCCGACAGCGTCCCCGGGGCCGACGGCACACCCTGAACTCGACGCCACGGCGCCCTGGTTCTGTGGCTTTTCCTCTGCCGGGGGTAGACGACGATCACATCCGACGTCGATCGCCGAAGGAGACGCCTCATGGACAAGGGCAAACAGATCACAGGCGCGGCCCGCGAGGAACTGGCGCGGGAGATGAAGAAGCAGTACGCCGACGGTCTGTCCATACGGGCCATCGCCGAGGCCCACGGACGGTCGTACGGTTTCGTCCACCGTGTGCTCACCGAGGCGGACGTCCCTCTGCGCAGCCGAGGCGGGGAGCGTCCGCACCGACGGCTCGAAGAAGCCCACCGTTCACGACGGTGACGACGCTTCTCCCGCGCGGAGAGCGGCCGGCCTCCGCCGGTCGCTCGGGTAGCCGACGGCCCGGGCGGAAGCAGCCCAGCACCCGGCTCCCCGCGGCGGAGTGAGCGCGCGGCCCCCGCCCCGCGGCCGGTCGCCGGGACGGGGGCCGTCCGGAGGCGACCGAGGCGCAGACCAAGCCCCGCCGCGGCATCGACGCCGGCGGCGGCGGTACGGCCGGGCCCGTCCCGAACAGGCCACGGCTCAACGGGCCGAGCACCCGCTGACACAGGGGAGCGGAGCCGGAGCCGGGACCCCGCCACCCGGTGCCCGAACCGCCGGGGCGCGGACCCGCGGGACGCGGCCGCTGCCGGGGCGCGGACCCTCAGGACGTCGCCGCCGCCGGCAGGTCCGGCTGCTCCGGCCGCCGACGCGGTGTCGTCCGTACGGAGAGCACCATGGTGAGCCCACCGCCGGGCGTGTCCTCGGCGTGCAGGGTGCCGCCGAGGGCCTCGGTGAAGCCGCGCGCCACCGCGAGGCCGAGGCCGACGCCGGCACCGCGGGGCGCGTCCCCGTAGCGCTGGAAGGGCTCGAAGATGCGGTCCTTGGCGTCGTCCGGCACGCCTGGCCCCCGGTCGACGACGCGCAGCTCGACCCGGTCGGCGAGGGCGCTCGCCGACACCAGGACCGTCTCGCCCGGCGGGCTGTACTTGACGGCGTTCTCGACGACGTTGGCGACCGCCCGCTCCAGCAGCCCCCGGTCGACGTGGACCATGGGCAGCGTCTCGGGGATGTCCAGCTCCACGCTGTCCTCGGGCACCCCGCCGAGCGCCATGGGCACGACCTCGTCGAGGTCGGTCTCGCGGAAGACCGGGGTGACCGTGCCGGTGTGCAGACGGGACATGTCCAGCAGGTTGCCGACCAGGTGGTCGAGCCGGTCGGCGCCCTCGTCGATGGCCTGGAGCAGATCCGCCCGGTCCCGCTCCGACCACTCGACGTCGTCGGAGAGCAGGGAGGACACCGCGGCCTTGATCCCGGCGAGCGGGGTGCGCAGGTCGTGGCTGACGGCGGCGAGCAGCGCGGTCCGCATGCGGTTGCCCTCGGCCAGTTCCCGGGCCCGGTCGGCCTCACGGCGCAGGCGCTGGCGGTCCAGGACCACGGCGGCCTGCGCGGCGAAGGCGGCCAGCACCCGGCGGTCGGCGGCGGGCAGCACCCGCCCGCGCAGGGACAGGGCCATGTGGTCACCGACCGGCACGTCGACGTCCGCCTCCTCCGGGACCTCCGCGGGCCGGGCGCCCACGCTGCCGGCGCGGGTCCAGGGAGCCGTCTCACCGGTCCGCTCCAGCAGCGCCGCCGACTCCATGCCGAAGGTCTCGCGGACCCGCTCCAGCAGCGCCTCCAGCGTGGTCTCCCCGCGCAGGACGTTGCCCGCGAGGAAGGAGAGGATCTCCGACTCGGCCCGCAGCCGTGCCGCCTGGTCGGTGCGCCGGGCCGCGAGGTCCACCACCGAGGCCACCGACACGGCGACCCCGACGAAGACCGCGATGGCGACGACGTTCGTCGGGTCGGCGATCGTCAGCGTGCGGACGGGCGGGCTGAAGTACCAGTTGAGCAGCAGTGAGCCCACCACCGCGGAGGCCAGCGCCGGGAACAGCCCGCCCAGCAGGGCCGCCGCCACCGTCAGCGCCAGGAACAGCAGCATGTCGTTGGCGAGGCCGACGTCCGGCACGGCGCCGGTGAGGAGCCAGGTCAGCAGGACGGGACCGAGCACGCCGACGAGCCAGCCCCCCACCACCCGGGACCGCCCCAGGCGCGCCCCGCGCGCCACCGGCAGCCCGCGGCCCTTGCCCACCGCGTCGTGCGTCACGAGGTGGACGTCGAGATCGGGACCGGACTCGCGGGCGACCGTGGCCCCGACCCCCGGTCCGAGGACGTACTGCCAGCCCTTGCGGCGGGAGGCGCCCAGCACTATCTGGGTGGCGTTGGCACCCCGGGCGAAGTCGAGCAGGGCGGCCGGGACGTCGTCGCCGACGACATGGTGGAAGGAGCCGCCGAGGTCCTCCACCAGGGTGCGCTGGACGGCCAGTTCCTTCGGCGAGGCGGCGGTGAGGCCGTCGCTGCGGGAGATGTAGACGGCCATGACCTCGCCGCCGGCGCCCTTCTCCGCCAGGCGGACGGCGCGCCGTATCAGCGTCCGGCCCTCGGGGCCCCCGGTCAGGCCGACCACGATCCGCTCCCGCGAGCCCCAGATGGCCGACACGTGGTGCTCGTCGCGGTACTCGTTCAGGTACTCGTCGACCCGGTCGGCCACCCACAGCAGCGCCAGCTCCCGCAGGGCGGTCAGGTTCCCGGGCCGGAAGTAGTGGGACAGGGCCGCGTCGACCTTGTCCGGCCGGTAGATGTTCCCGTGGGCCATACGGCGGCGCAGGGCCTCCGGGGACATGTCGACCAGCTCGATCTGGTCGGCGCGCCGCACGACCTCGTCGGGGACGGTCTCGCGCTGCCGCACCCCCGTGATCGACTCCACCACGTCGCCCAGCGACTCCAGGTGCTGGATGTTCACGGTGGAGACGACGTCGATGCCGGCGGCGAGCAGTTCCTCCACGTCCTGCCAGCGCTTGGCGTTGCGGGAGCCGGGGACGTTGGTGTGGGCGAGCTCGTCGACCAGGGCGACGGCGGGGGAGCGCCGCAGGACGGCGTCGACGTCCATCTCGGTGAAGGTGCCGCCCCGGTACTCGATCTCCCGGCGCGGGACCTGTTCCAGGCCGTGCAGCATCACCTCGGTGCGCGGCCGCTGGTGGTGCTCCACGAACGCGGCCACGCAGTCGGTGCCCCGTTCGACCCGGCGGTGCGCCTCCGACAGCATCGCGTACGTCTTGCCGACGCCGGGTGCCGCACCGAGGAAGATCCTGAGCCTGCCGCGTGCCATGTCATCCCTCGAAGCGGTAGCCCATGCCGGGCTCGGTGATCAGATAGCGGGGGTGGGAGGGGTCCGTCTCCAGTTTGCGGCGCAACTGGGCCATGTAGACCCGCAGATAGTTGGTCTTCTTGCTCTGCGGGAAGCCCCAGACCTCCTGGAGGAGCTGCTGCTGCGTGATCAGCCGGCCCGGATGGGTCACCAGGATCTCCAGCAGATGCCACTCGGTCGGGGTCAGCCGCACGTCCCGGCCGTCCCGGACGACCTTCTTGGCCAGCAGGTCGACGCTGAAGCCCGCCGTCTCGACCAGCGCCGTCTCGGAGGTGACCGGTGTGTCCTCGGTCCGGCGGACGGCGGCACGCAGCCGGGCCAGCAGCTCGTCCATGCTGAACGGCTTGGTGACGTAGTCGTCGGCGCCGGCGTCGAGCGCGGCCACCTTCTCGTTGGACGCCTGCCGGGCCGACAGGACCAGGATCGGCACCCGGCTCCAGCCCCGCAGGCCCCGGACGACGTCGACGCCGTCCATGTCCGGCAGGCCGAGGTCGAGCACGACCACGTCGGGCTGACGCGCGGCGGCGAGCCGCAGGGCCGTGGCCCCGTCGGGGGCGGCGTCCACGTCGTAGTGACGCGCTTGCAGGTTGATGACGAGGGCCCGAACGAGCTGCGGGTCGTCCTCCACCACGAGCACCCGGGTCATAGGTGTGTGTCACTCCTGTCGTACGTCGTGCCGTACGGGGCCGGATGCGGGGCGACCGGCTCCATGACGGCGGGAGCCGGCGGAGCCGGGATGACTCCCGAGCCGCCGGCTCCCGTGGGGCGCGAAGCCGTCACCGCTTCGCCGCTACGAGGTTCTTGAGCGCGATGTTGAGTTCCAGGACGTTCACCCGGGGCTCGCCCAAGAAGCCCAGCGTACGGCCCTCGGTGTGGTCCTCGACCAGCCGCTCCACCCGGGCGGCGGACAGGCCGTTGCGCGCGGCGACACGGTGGACCTGGAGGCGGGCGTAGGCCGGGGAGATGTCCGGGTCCAGGCCGGAACCGGAGGACGTCACCGCGTCGGCGGGGACGTCGGACGGCTCGACCGTCCAGCCGGGGACGGAGTTGTCCTCGACGACGGCGGCCCTGGCGGCCTCGACCTGCCGGATCAGTTCCTCGTTGTCGGCGGACAGGTTGGTGGCGCCGGACAGCAGCAGCTCGTACCGCGTGTTGACGCTGTTGGCGCCGAGCCCGTTCGCCGGGCGGCCCTGGAACCACTTCAGGTCCGGGGCAGGTGTCCGCTGCCCCTTCGCCGGCGGCAGGTCGTACGACTGCCCGATCAGGGAGGAGCCGACGACCCTGCCGTCCGCGACGACCTCGGAGCCGTTCGCCTTCTCGTGGAACAGCCCCTGGGCGACGCCGGTGACGGCCAGGGGGTAGAGCACACCGGTCACCAGGGTCAGCAGGAGCAGGGCGCGCAGGCCCGCCCCGAGCAGCCGGGCGGTGTTCGTGACCGAGTTGTTCATGGTGATCAGCCGATCCCGGGGATGAGGGAGACGAACAGGTCGATGAGCTTGATGCCGACGAAGGGCGCGATCAGCCCGCCCAGGCCGTAGACGGTCAGATTGCGCCGCAGCATCCGGTCGGCGCTGACGGGCCGGTACCGCACGCCCTTCAGGGACAGCGGCACCAGCGCGGCGATGATCAGCGCGTTGAAGACGACGGCCGACAGGATCGCGGAGTCGGGCGAGGACAGCCCCATGATGTTGAGCCTGTCCAGGCCGGGGTGGACGGCCGCGAACAGCGCCGGGATGATCGCGAAGTACTTCGCGACGTCGTTGGCTATGGAGAACGTCGTCAGCGCACCGCGCGTGATCAGCAGCTGCTTGCCGATCTCCACGATCTCGATCAGTTTCGTCGGGTCGGAGTCGAGGTCGACCATGTTGCCGGCCTCCTTGGCGGCCGACGTCCCCGTGTTCATCGCCACGCCGACGTCCGCCTGGGCCAGCGCGGGCGCGTCGTTCGTGCCGTCACCGGTCATCGCGACCAGCTTGCCGCCCGCCTGCTCGCGTTTGATCAGCGCCATCTTGTCCTCGGGAGTGGCCTCCGCGAGGAAGTCGTCGACGCCGGCCTCCTCGGCGATCGCCCTGGCCGTCAGCGGGTTGTCGCCCGTGATCATGACGGTCTTGATGCCCATGCGGCGCAGCTCCTCGAACCGCGCGCGCATCCCCTCCTTGACGACGTCCTTCAGATGGACGACACCCAGGACGCGGGCTCCCCGCTCGTCGTCCACCGCGACCAGCAGCGGAGTACCGCCCGCCGCGGCGATCCGGTCGGCAGTCCGTCCCGCGTCCTCGGCGGCCTCGCCGCCCCGCTCCGCCACCCAGGCGATGACGGAGGCCGTGGCGCCCTTGCGGACCTTGTGCCCGTCGACGTCCACGCCCGACATCCGGGTCTGGGCGGTGAACTCGATCCACTCGGCGTGCGCCAGCTCTCCCCGGTGGCGCTCGCGCAGCCCGTACCGCTCCTTCGCCAGGACGACGACGGAGCGGCCCTCGGGCGTCTCGTCGGCCAGCGAGGAGAGCTGGGCCGCGTCCGCCAGCTCCGCCTCCGTCGTGCCCCGCACCGGTACGAACTCTGCGGCCCGGCGGTTGCCGAGGGTGATCGTGCCGGTCTTGTCGAGGAGCAGGGTCGACACGTCGCCCGCCGCTTCGACGGCCCTGCCGGACATGGCCAGGACGTTGCGCTGCACCAGACGGTCCATGCCCGCGATGCCGATCGCCGACAGCAGCGCGCCGATGGTGGTCGGGATCAGGCACACCAGCAGGGCGACCAGCACCACCAACGACAGGTGCGTGCCGGCGTACTGCGCGAAGGGCGGCAGCGTGGCGCACGCGAGCAGGAAGACGATGGTCAGCGACGCCAGCAGGATGTTCAGCGCGATCTCGTTCGGCGTCTTCCGCCGGGCCGCCCCCTCGACGAGGCGAATCATCCGGTCGATGAACGTCTCGCCGGGCTTCGTCGTGATCGTGACGACGATGCGGTCGGACAGGACCTTCGTGCCGCCGGTGACCGCCGAGCGGTCGCCTCCCGACTCACGGATGACCGGCGCCGACTCGCCGGTGATCGCCGACTCGTCGACGGACGCGACGCCCTCGACGACGTCACCGTCACCGGGGATGACGTCCCCGGCCTCGCAGACCACCCGGTCGCCGATCCTCAGCTCGGTGCCGGGGACCCGCTCCTGCGCGCCGTCGCCGCGCAGCCGGCGGGCGACCGTGTCCGTCCTGGCCCTGCGCAGGGTGTCGGCCTGCGCCTTGCCGCGGCCCTCGGCGACCGCCTCCGCCAGGTTGGCGAAGACGACGGTCAGCCACAGCCAGGCGCTGATGGTCCAGCCGAACCAGTCACCCGGGTCGGTGAAGGAGAACACGGTCGTCAGGACCGAGCCCACCCACACCACGAACATCACGGGCGACGTGACCATCACCCGGGGGTCGAGTTTGCGCACCGCCTCCGGCAGGGACCTGATCAGCTGCTCGGGGTCGAAGAGGCCCGCTCCGACGCGGCCCTCGGCGGGGGTGTGCCCGGCGGGGGCGTCGCCGTGCGGCGCCCGGGCGGGAGTGACGGTGGACATGGAGCCCTCTGGATTATCGGTACGGGCGGCCATCACGCCAGCCCCTCGGCGAGCGGGCCCAGGGCCAGCGCCGGGAAGTAGGTGAGACCGGTGACGATCAGGACCGCGCCCACCAACAGGCCGGTGAACAGCGGCTTCTCGGTGCGCAGCGTGCCCGCGGTGACCGGGACCGGCCGCTGCTCGGCGAGCGAGCCGGCCAGTGCCAGGACGAACACCATCGGCAGGAAGCGGCCGAACAGCATCGCCAGCCCGGTCGCGGTGTTGTACCAGTCGGTGTTCGCGTTCAGACCGGCGAAGGCCGAGCCGTTGTTGTTGGACGCGGAGGTGAACGCGTACAGCACTTCCGAGAAGCCGTGCGCGCCGGGATTGAGCATCGAGCGGGGCGGGGTCGGCAGCGCCATGGACGCCGCCGTGAAGACCAGGACCAGTGCCGGCGTGACCAGCAGGTAGCAGGCCGCCGGCTTCATCTCCCGCGCGCCGATCTTCTTGCCCAGGTACTCGGGCGTGCGCCCGACCATCAGACCCGCGATGAACACCGCGATGACCGCCATGATCAGCATGCCGTAGAGGCCGGACCCGGTGCCGCCGGGCGCGATCTCACCCAGCATCATGCCGAGCATCGTGAGGCCGCCGCCCAGGCCGGTGAAGGACGAGTGGAAGGAGTTCACCGCGCCGGTCGAGGTGAGCGTGGTCGACACCGCGAAGATCGACGAGGAGCCGATCCCGAAGCGGACCTCCTTGCCCTCCATGGCCCCGCCCGCCAGCTGGAGCGCCGGGCCGTGGTGGGCGAACTCGGTCCACATCATCAGGGCGACGAAGCCGGCCCAGAGGGTCGCCATCGTGGCGAGGATCGCGTACCCCTGCCGCACGGAACCGGCCATCACACCGAAGGTGCGGGTCAGCGAGAACGGGATCACCAGGATCAGGAAGATCTCGAAGAGGTTCGTGAAGGGCGTCGGGTTCTCGAACGGGTGAGCGCTGTTGGCGTTGAAGTAGCCGCCGCCGTTGGTGCCCAGCTCCTTGATGGCCTCCTGGGAGGCGACCGCGCCACCGTTCCACTGCTGCGAGCCGCCCATGAACTGGCCGACCTCGTGGATGCCGGAGAAGTTCTGCAGCGCACCGCAGGCCACCAGCACGAGGGCGGCGATCGCCGCACCCGGCACCAGGATCCGCAGGGTGCCGCGCACCAGGTCGGACCAGAAGTTGCCGAGTTCTCCGGTGCGCGAGCGTGCGAAGCCGCGTACCAGTGCCACGGCGACGGCCATGCCGACGGCCGCGGAGACGAAGTTCTGCACGGCCAGACCGGCGGTCTGCACGAGGTGACCCATGGTCTGCTCGCCGTAGTACGACTGCCAGTTGGTGTTGGTCACGAAGGACACGGCCGTGTTGAACGACTGCGCCGGGCCGACCGAGGAGAAGCCGAGCGAGCCGGGCAGCACGCCCTGGAGCCGTTGCAGCAGATAGAGGAAGAGGACCCCGACGGCCGAGAAGGCGAGGACACCGCGCAGGTACGCGGGCCAGCGCATCTCGGTGTCGGGGTCGGCGCCGATGCCCTTGTAGATCCACTGCTCGACGCGCAGGTGTCGCTGCGAGGAGTAGACCCGGGCCATGTGGTTGCCGAGGGGAACGTGGACGAGCGCCAGCGCGCCCGTCAGGGCGAGCAACTGGAGCACGCCGGCCGGTACGGGACCCATGTCTGCTCTCAGAACCTCTCCGGGAAGATCAGAGCGAGGGCGAGATAGCCCAGCAGGGCGACGGCCACGACCAGGCCGACGGTGTTCTCGGCGGTCACAGCTTCGTCACCCCCTTGGCGGCCAGAGCCACCAGCGCGAATCCCGCGATGATGGTGACGACGAAAGCCAGATCGGCCATCGCGAACTCCTGGAACGAGGTGCGTCGGAAACGGACGCTTAGAGGAAAACGCCTCCGCGGCCTGACCAGGTCGTCCCTTGACGGTTCTCTTACGGCGGCGTCCGTGTCCTTGACGGGTCCCTTACGGCACCCGATCCGGGCCGGTAGTCCTCGGCCGTCCGGTCGGGCGGCAGGGACCGGAGGACGTCCGCACCTGCCGGGGCGGGGACGCACCGGTGCCGGGCCGGTCCAGCGGGGAGAACACGCCGACGGGGCGGCGTACGCCGACACGGTGCCGGAGTACGCCGCCCCGGAGCGGGACGTGCTGCGGGCCGCGGCCGTCGCGCCGCTGACCGCTCCGCACCCGCTACTTCGGGTCGCGGTGGAACAGCGACGTGGACCAGAGGTAGCCGAGCGCGGTGAGGCCCAGGCACCAGGCGATCGCGAGCCATCCGTCGTGGCCGATCTCGGTGCCGAGCAGCAGTCCGCGGAG
>NZ_JBVHDT010000013.1:0-38969 GCF_055563235.1 Streptomyces sp. NPDC003248
ATCGCCGGGGCCGAGGACCCCGAGGCCATGCGGGCCCGCATGGTCAAGGAGTACAAGTCCGAGCTGATGCACCCCTACTACGCGGCCGAACGCGGTCTGGTCGACGACGTCATCGACCCCGCCGAGACCCGCGAGATCCTCATCAGGTCCCTGGCGATGCTCCAGTCGAAACACGCCGACCTGCCCTCCCGCAAGCACGGCAACCCGCCCCAGTGACGCCGAGGAGCCTGTCGTATGCCCACCCCTGACATCCGTGTCGAGAAGGGCCGTGCCGGGCCCGAGGAGGTCGCCGCCGTCATGGCCGTCCTGCTGGCGCGCGCCGTCGCCCGGCCCACCGCCGCACCGGACCGGCGAGGCCGTGTGACGGCCCGCTGGCGCCGGCTGGAGCGCGAGGGCGGCTTCCGCGCCCCGCACAGCTGGCGAGGCCGGTGATGGGCCCGGCCTCGTCCGCCGCTCCGGTCGACGTGCCCGTCGCCCCCGCCCTGTTCCGCAGTGTGCTGCGCGAGGTGCCGACGGCCGTCACCGTGGTCACGGCGCAGACGAGGACGGGACCGGCGGGGCTGACGGTGGGCTCGTTCGTGTCGGTGTCCCTGGAACCTCCCCTGGTCGGGATCTTCGTCGACGAGAGGTCCTCCAGCTGGCCGGAGATGAGCAGATCGGCCACCTTCACCGTCAACGTGCTCTCGGGCGGCCAACAGGAGCTGTGCGCACGGTTCGCGTCGAGCGGCACGGACAAGTTCGCCGGACTGGCCCTGCGCAAGTCCCCCTCGGGCAACCCGCTGTTGCCCGGTGTGGCGGCCTGGCTCGACTGCCGGGTCGAGGAGATACGCAAGCTCGGCGACCACCACTTCGCCCTGGCGCGGGTCACCGCCCTGGACAGGACGGCCGCCACCACGTCGATCGTCTTCCACCGGGGCGCCCTGCACGCCATCCCTTGAGACCGGGGCGCCCGTGACGGGATCCCCTGAGACCGCGCCGTTCCGCACGGGATCCCCTGAGACCGGGGAGCCTTGCACTCGCTCCCCTGAGTCCGCGGCGCCTCGCACGCACCCTCCGAGGCCGCGGCGCCCTGAACGCGCCCCCGAGACCGCGCCGTGCGCCGTGCGGGTCGCGGTGGCCGGCGATGTCGGCCCGGTAGGCCGAACGCCGTACCGTCCGTTTGTCCCCGTCCGGCCGGGGATACACGGTCGGGGCAGCGCGTGCGCCCAGGAAGGTTGCTCATGGACCCGGTCGATCTGCCCCTGCCCGTCGTACGCCGCCCCTCGGCACCCGGTGACGAGGTGGACGTGCACGCGCTCGAACGGGATCTGCGGTCCCGCGTCGACGGCGAGGTCCGCTTCGACACCGGGACGTGCGCGGCGTACTCGACGGACGGCTCCAACTACCGGCAGGTCCCCCTCGGCGTGGTCCTCCCGCGGACGGTGGAGGCGGCCGTGGAGGCGGTGGCCGTGTGCCGGGAGCACGGCGCGCCCCTGCTCTCCCGCGGCGGCGGCACCAGCCTGGCCGGCGAGTGCTGCAACACCGCGGTGGTCGTCGACTGGAGCAAGTACTGCAACCGCCTGCTGTCCGTGGACCCGGCGAACCGGCGCTGCGTGGTCGAGCCGGGCATCGTCCTGGACGACCTGAACCGGCAGCTGGCCGCGTACGGCCTCCAGTACGGTCCACGGCCGTCCACCCATCCGAACTGCACCGTCGGAGGCATGATCGGCAACAACTCCTGCGGCTCGACCGCCCAGGCCTACGGCAAGGTCGCCGACAACCTCCACCGCCTGGAGGTGCTCACCTACGACGGAGCGCGGATGTGGGTGGGACGGACCGGTGACGGCGAACGGGAACGGCTGACCGCCGCCGGGGGGCGGGAGGCTGAGCTGTACCGCGGACTGGTGGCCCTGCGGGACCGGTACGCCGGACTGGTGCGCGAGCGCTTTCCCGGCATTCCGCGGCGGGTGTCCGGCTACAACCTCGACTCGCTGCTGCCCGAGCACGGCTTCGACGTCGCCGGGCTCCTGACCGGTTCCGAATCCACGCTGGTGACCGTCCTGCGCGCGGAGCTGGAACTGGTGCCCGTGCCGGAGCACACCGCCCTGGTCGTGCTCGGCTATGAGGACATCTGCCAGGCGGCCGACCACGTGCCGGCCGTCCTGGAGCACGAGCCGGCGGCCCTGGAGGGCGTGGATCACCAGCTGATCCACTTCCAGCGGGAGAAGCACCTCAACCCGGAGGCGCTGAAGGAGCTGCCCGACGGCCGGGCCTACCTGATGGTGCAGTTCACCTCGGACACGCGTGAGGGTGTCGAGGCCAAGGCCCGGGCGCTGATCGATGCCGAGCCGGACGACGTCGACCACACGTGGTACGACGACGAGCAGCACGTGCACGAACTGTGGCTGGTCCGTGAGTCCGGCCTGGGAGCCACCGCGCACGTGCCCGGCAGCCCCGACACGTGGGAGGGCTGGGAGGACTCCGCGGTCCCGGTCGACCGCCTCGGCGACTACCTGCGTGACCTCAAGCGACTGTACGAGGAGTTCGACTACGGACACCCGTCCGTGTACGGCCACTTCGGCCACGGCTGCGTACACACCCGTATCCCCTTCGACCTGGAGTCGGAAGACGGCGTCGGCCGGATGCGCGCCTTCGTGGAGAGGGCCGCCGACCTGGTCGTGTCCTACGGCGGATCGCTGTCCGGCGAACACGGGGACGGCCAGTCCCGGGGGGAGCTGCTGGAGAAGATGTTCGGCGCGGAACTGATCGAGGGGTTCGAGCGGCTGAAGGGCCTGTTCGACCCCGGCAACCGGATGAACCCCGGCAAGGTCGTCCTCCCGTACCGCGTGGACGAGAACCTGCGGCTGGGCGTGGACCACCTGCCCTGGGAACCGGAGACCGCGTTCTCCTTCCCGGACGACGACGGCCGGTTCAGCCGGGCCGCGGCCCGGTGCGTGGGCGTGGGCAAGTGCCGCTCCTCCGAGGGCGGGGTGATGTGCCCCAGCTACCGGGCCACCCGCGAGGAGGAGCACTCCACCCGGGGCCGGGCCCGCCTGCTGTTCGAAATGGTCCGCAACGACTCGCCGATCCCCGACGGCTGGCGTTCCCGCGCGGTGCACGACGCGCTCGACCTCTGCCTCGCCTGCAAGGGCTGCAAGACCGACTGCCCGGTCGACGTCGACATGGCCACCTACAAGGCCGAGTTCCTGCACCACCACTACAAGGGCCGGCCGCGGCCCCTCGCGCACTACTCGATGGGCTGGCTGCCGGCGGTGGCCCGGGTCGTCGCCCGCGCCCCCAGGACCGTCAACGCACTGACGGCGGTGCCCTGGGTGGCCCGCGCGGCCAAGGCGCTCGGCGGCGTGGCCCCGGAGCGGGACGTGCCCGTCTTCGCCGAGCAGCGGTTCACCGACTGGTGGCGTGAGCGGGGCGGGCCGCGCGGCGACGGCCGGCGGGGCGAGGTCGTGGTCTGGCCCGACACCTTCACCGACCACTTCCACCCCGCCGTCGGCCGGGCCGCCGTCGAGGTCCTCGAAGCGGCGGGCTTCCGCGTCAAGGTGCCCGACGCGGCGGTGTGCTGCGGACTGACCTGGATCTCCACCGGGCAACTCGGCGTCGCCAAGAAGGTGTTGGGCCACACCCTCGACGTCCTGCGCGCGGACCTGCGCCGGGGCACCCCCGTGGTGGGACTGGAACCCAGCTGCACCGCCGTCTTCCGTTCCGACGCGGCCGAACTGCTGCCGACGGACCCCGACGTGGGGCGCCTGCGGGAACAGACCCGCACCCTCGCCGAACTGCTCGTCGAGCGCGCCGGCGACTGGCGGCCCCCGGCCGTCGACGCGCGCGCGGTGGTGCAGCGCCACTGTCACCAGTACGCCGTCATGGGCTTCGACGCGGAGCGCGAGCTGCTGGAGCGGGCCGGAGTGGACGCCGACGTGCTGGACGCGGGCTGCTGCGGACTGGCCGGCAACTTCGGCTTCGAGAAGGGCCATTACGAGGTCTCCATGGCCTGCGCCGAGGCCGGGCTGCTGCCCGCCGTGCGCGCGGCGGACGACGCGACACTGGTCCTCGCCGACGGCTTCAGCTGCCGTACCCAGGTCGAGCAGGCCGGCACCGGACGCACCCCGCTGCACCTGGCGGAGGTCCTGGCGGCCGCCCTCCACGGACGGGACGCCGACCCCGAACGCCCGTCCGCCCCGGGACCCCGGGCCCTGCTGCCCCTGGGCGTCGTCGGACTGGCCGGTGCGGCGGCGGCCGTCCTGGCAGGGCTGCGCCGCCGCTCCCGGTCCGCACGGCTGCGGTGACGGGGCGCACCGCACGGCTGCGGTGACGGGGCGCGCGGGGGACTCGGACCCGCCCGGCTCGGGGGCAACCGCGTGCCCGGCTCGGGGGCCATCGCGCGGTGGCGCAGCGCGGCGGTGCCGCGCTCATGCCGTGCGGCAGCGCTCCGCGGCCGTCCGGCCGAGGGTGAGGCCGTGGGCCGTCCGGTCGAGGGCGAGGCCGTGCACCGGCTCCCCGGTGGCGCCCGGCGCGACGGTTCCGCCCTCGGGGGCGAGCACGCCGTCAAACAGCATGGTCCCGATCCGCGGCCGCCGCCGCCCGGTTCACGTGTGCTCGGCGCCGCTGTCGTGCCGTCCCGCGCCGGGGCGGTCGGCCCGGTGCCGGCTGCCCGGCAGCATCTCCTGCACCTTGGCCTTGAAGCCCTGCTTGACCATGGAGCCGCGGTCGCTGTCGCCGTGCAGGATCGCGGAGGCGGCCGCCTCGATCTGGTCCAGGGAGGCGTGCGGCGGGATCGGCGGGACGGCCGGGTCGGTGCGGAAGTCGATGACGAAGGGCCGGTCCGCGGCGAGCGCCCGGTCCCAGGCGGCCTCCACGTGCTTGGGCTTCTCCACCCGCACGCCGTCCAGGCCGATCCGCTGCGCGATCTCCGCGTACGGCAGGTCCGGGATGGCCTGCGACTCCTCGAACTGCGGGGCGCCGGACATGGCCCGCATCTCCCAGGTGACCTGGTTGAGGTCGCCGTTGTTCAGCACCGCCACGATCAGCCGCGGATCGGACCACTCACGCCAGTACTTGGCGGCGGTCACCAGCTCCATCATGCCGTTCATCTGCATGGCGCCGTCGCCGACGAGGGCGATCGCCGGCCGGTCGGGGTGGGCGAACTTCGCGCCGATCGCGTACGGCACCCCCGGCCCCATCGTCGCCAGCGTGCCGGACAGCGAGCCCCGCATCCGGCCGCGCAGCCGCAGGTGGCGGGCGTACCAGTTGGCGGCGGAACCGGAGTCGGCGGCGATGACGGCGTCGTCGGGCAGCCTGCCGTCCAGGGCGTGCACCACGTACTCGGGGTTGACGGGGTCGGCGTCCACGGCGGCGCGCCGCTGCATCACCTCCCACCAGCGGACGACGTTCTTCTCGACCTTCTCCCGCCAGGCGCGGTCCTCCTTGCGGTGCAGGCGGGGCAGCAGCCGTTGCAGCGTCTCGCGGGCGTCGCCGACGAGGTTCACCTCGAACGGGTAGCGCAGGCCGATCATGTGCGGGTCGATGTCGATCTGCACCGCCCGCGCCTGGTCCAGTTCCGGCATGAACTGCGTGTACGGAAAGCTGGAGCCGATCATCAGCAGGGTGTCGCACTCCCGCATCAGCTCGTAGGAGGGGCGGGTGCCGAGCAGACCGATGGAACCGGTCACGTAGGGAAGGTCGTCGGGCAGGACGTCCTTGCCCAGCAGGGCCTTCGCCACGCCTGCGCCGAGAACGTCCGCCAGCCGTTCGACCTCGGCGCGCGCACCCCGCGCGCCCTGCCCGATCAGCACGGCGACCTTCTCACCCGCGTTCAGCACGTCGGCGGCCCGCTGGACGTCCTCGTCGGCCGGCACGGGCGCGTAACGCCCCAGTCCGAGACTGGAGGGCACCATCTTGAAGGCGTGGGTGGGCGGGCTGTAGTCGAGTTCCTGCACGTCGGCGGGGAGGATGACCGCGGTGACGGTGCGCTTGGCGTACGCGGTGCGCAGCGCCCGGTCGATCAGGTTCGGCAGCTGTTCGGGCACCATCGCCGTCTCGCAGAACTCCGAGGCGACGTCCTTGAACAGGTTCTGGAGGTCCACTTCCTGCTGGTACGAGCCGCCCATGGCGCTGCGGTTGGTCTGACCGACCAGAGCCACGACCGGCACGTGGTCGAGCTTGGCGTCGTACAGACCGTTCAGCAGGTGGATCGCGCCCGGCCCGGACGTGGCCGCGCACACACCGACCCTGCCGGAGAACTTGGCGTACCCCACGGCCTCGAAGGCGGCCATCTCCTCGTGCCGCGCCTGCACGAACTTCGGCTTGTTCCCGGCGCGTCCCCACGCCGCCAGCAGACCGTTGATGCCGTCGCCGGCGTAGGCGAAGACATGCTCCACGTCCCACTCGCGCAACCGCTGGAGGATGTAGTCGGACACCTTCGTGCTGGCCATGGGCACTCCGTTCCCGCTGCCGCGTTCTGCCTCTTCGTCTCGGTCCGTCCGTCCGGGCTGATCCCCGGCGCCCGCCCGACGCGCCACCGCACGGGTAACCGCACGGGTCGGGGGAAAACGCGATGGCCGACCCGCCCCCCCGCGGGCCGCCCGCCCCCTGGGCGTCTTCCGGCCCCGCCCCCCGGCGTCTTCCGGCCCCGCCCCCGGCGTCTTCCGGCCCCGCCTCGCGGCGTCTGCCGCCGTGTCTTCCGGCGTCTCCCGCCCCGCCCTCCCCGGGCCTTTCGCGCGGGCTCGCGCGCGGCCTCACTCCGGCGGCGCCCGCGCCGACCGGCCCGCGGCCCGATCCGAACGGGTGCGGTTGCGGGACTCCGCCGTACGGCGCATCCTCAGGCAGCGGGGGAGACGCCGGGCACCCTCGTCAGCGGGTGTCCGGCCCGGAGCGTGTCCGCCCCCGCCCGGGCGGCGCGCGGCGGGAACGGAGGGTCGGCGATGGCGTCGGTGGGTGTCGAGGAGGAGTACCTGCTGGTCGACCCGGTCACAGGCCGGCTGATGCCCCACGCGGAGAAGGTCCGGGTCGCGGCCGGGCTGGAGCCGTTCGTCGCCGCGCGGGAGATCCAGCCGGAGCTGTTGCAGGCGCAGATCGAGGTGGCCACGCCGGTGTGCCACGGCCTGGACGAGGTCGGCGGGCACTTGCTGCGTCTGCGGCACGCCGTGGCCGGCTCCGCGGAGACGCACGGCTGCCGGATCATCGCCAGCGGCACCCCGCTGTTCCGGGAGGACGGCCCCGTCCCGGTCACCGGCAAGACCCGCTACCGGATCATGCAGCGGCAGGCGCCGCAACTGGTCGCGGAGCAGATGGTCGACGGCATGCACGTGCACATCGCCGTGCCCGGCCGGCAGGCGGGCGTGGAGGTGCTCAACCGCATCCGGGGATGGCTCCCGACGCTGACCGCCATGGCGGCGAACTCCCCGCTGTGGGACGGACGTGACACGGGCTTCGCCAGCTGGCGCACCGTCGTCTTCGGCCGCTGGCCGGTCAGCGGCGTCCCGCCGTACTTCGCCGACGAGGGGGACTACGACGCGCGGATACGGCGGCTGCTGTCCACCGGAGTCATCGCGGACGCCGGGCAGGTGTACTGGCAGGCCCGGCTGTCCGAGCGCTACCCCACGGTCGAGGTGCGCTGCATGGACGTCCAACTGCGCGCCGACGACGCCGTGATGTTCGCCGGTCTGCTGCGCGCGCTGGTCGACACCGCCGTGTGCGAGGCGTGGGAGGGGCGTCCCGTGGTCGACCAGCATCCCGAGCTGGTGCAGGGGGCGATGTGGCAGGCGGCCCGCCACGGACTGAGCGGCGAGCTGATCGACCGCGCCGGCCGGCGCCGGCCGGCGGGAGACGTGGTGTCCGGGCTGCTGGAACACGTCGGTCCCGCACTGGACGCGTCCGGTGACACCCGCGAGGTCACCGCCCTCGTACACCGCCTCCTGCGGCAGGGCACCGGCGCGGAGCGCCAGCGCCGGGCCCTGGCCGAGGGCGGCCTCGACGCCGTGCTCGCCCTGGTGGTGGAGGCCAGCGGCACACCGTGACGAACGGCCCACCGGGCAGGCTCCGGACGGCCGCCCACCGCGCGGACCCGGCCGAACGCCGGTCACCGCCTGCCGCGCCCGTGCCCCCGTCCGGCACGACGCCCGCCCACCGCACCCGGTCGGGCGCAAGACCGCTCCGCCAGGCCGGGCGCCGCCCCCTCTGCCGACAGGGCGTCGACGCCCGCCCCTCCGGCAGGACATCGACCTCCACCCCTCCGGCAGGACGTCGACATCGACACGCCCGCCGACGGCCACGGCCCCGTCGCGACCGGCGGTCCGCAGGACGGCCGGATGCTCTGCTGCACCACTCTGGCGCCCCGATACACCGTGAGCTACCTTCGGTAACCGCTACCGCCGGTAACCCCTTTCTCCCGGGCACCTCCCAGGCTCCCCCGAGGCCCCTGGGAGGTGCACCGCGCGCACCCTCCGCCCCGTTCCGGAAGGCAGGTCATGGAGAACAGACAAGAGCCCGCAGCGCGTCCCGGCCCCGCCGCGTCCTCCGCGGGGATCACCCGCCGCCACGCCCTCACCGCCGCGGGCGGTGTGCTCGCCGGCGCCGCGCTCGCCCAGGCGACGGCCCCCGCCTTCGCCGCGACCGCCGCGTCGGCCGACGCCATCGTCGTGGGCCACGGGCTGGCCGGGCTGGTCGCCACGGCCGAACTGGCCGCGGCCGGACGGAAGGTGCTGCTCCTCGACCAGGAGCCCGAGACCAACCTGGGCGGGCAGGCGTTCTGGTCCTTCGGCGGGCTGTTCTTCGTGGACTCCGCCGAGCAGCGGCTGATGGGTATCAAGGACTCCAAGGACCTGGCCTGGCAGGACTGGCTCGGCACGGCCGGCTTCGACCGCGGCGTCGACGACCCCGCCGGCCAGGACCACTGGGCCTACCGGTGGGCCGAGGCGTACGTCGACTTCGCCGCGGGCGAGAAGCGGTCCTGGCTGGCCGGACTCGGGGTGCAGTGGTTCCCGGTCGTCGGCTGGGCCGAGCGCGGCGGCGGTCTCGCGGACGGGCACGGCAACTCCGTGCCGCGCTTCCACGTCACCTGGGGCACCGGACCAGCGGTGGTCGAGCCGTTCGAGAAGAAGGTGCGGGCCGCGGTCGCGGACGGCACGGTGGGCTTCCGGTTCCGGCACCGGGTCGACGGCATCGTGACGACCGGGGGCGCGGTCACCGGTGTGCACGGCGCCGTCCTGGAGCCCAGCGGCGCGGCGCGCGGCGAAGCCAGCTCCCGCACCGTGGTCGGCGAGTTCGAACTGAGCGCCCCCGTGGTGATCGTCACCTCCGGAGGCATCGGCGCCGACCACGACCTGATCCGGCAGAACTGGCCCGCCCGGCTCGGCACCCCGCCCCGGTCCATGATCACGGGCGTGCCCGCCCACGTGGACGGCCGCATGCTGGGCATCACCGGGAAGGCGGGCGGCCGGATCGTCAACCCCGACCGGATGTGGCACTACACCGAGGGCCTGCGCAACTACGCCCCGATCTGGCCGGGCCACGGCATCCGCATCCTGCCCGGACCGTCCTCGATGTGGTTCGACGCGACGGGCAAGCGCTTCAACAGCCCCGACATCCCCGGCTACGACACCCTCCACACCCTCAAGTCGATCACCGGCACCGGATACGACTACTCCTGGTTCGTCACCACCCAGAAGATCATCGCGAAGGAGTTCGCGCTCTCCGGCTCCGAGCAGAACCCCGACCTCACCGAGAAGAACGTCTGGAAGCTCCTCTCCCGCATCTGGCAGACCCCCGAGCCGATCGAGCGGTTCAAGGAGCAGGGCGAGGACTTCGTCGTCGCCACGACCCTGCCCGACCTGGTCGCCGGGATGAACGAGCTGACCGGGACCGACCTGATCGACCTCGACGGGCTGAAGCGGCAGATCGAGGCCCGTGACCGCGAGATCGACAACCCGTACACCAAGGACGTCCAGGTGATGGGCATCCGCAACGCCCTCGCCTACCCGGGGGACTCCCTCAGCCGTACGGCCTCCGCCCACCGCATCCTCGACCCGGACGCCGGCCCGCTGATCGCCGTACGCCTCAACATCCTCACCCGCAAGACCCTCGGCGGCCTCCAGACCGACCTCTCCGGACGGGTCCTGAACGCCTCCGGCGACCCGATCGCCGGACTGTACGCGGCCGGTGAGGTCGCCGGCTTCGGCGGCGGCGGGGTGCACGGCTACCGCTCCCTGGAAGGCACCTTCCTGGGCGGCTGCCTCTTCTCCGGCCGCGCGGCGGGCCGCGCGGCGGCGGCCGCGACCGCCACCTGAGCCGCACGGCGGACACCGCTTCC
Source organism: Streptomyces sp. NPDC003248 (assembly GCF_055563235.1). Classification (NCBI taxonomy): domain Bacteria; kingdom Bacillati; phylum Actinomycetota; class Actinomycetes; order Kitasatosporales; family Streptomycetaceae; genus Streptomyces; species Streptomyces sp. NPDC003248. Next base: position 10,304 of record NZ_JBVHDT010000013.1, read on the forward strand.
CGGAGCCCGGCTTCCCGGAGCCCGGCTTCCGGGGGTCTGGGTCCCGGGGCCCGGCTTCCTGGGTCCAGCTTCCGGGGCCCCGCTTCCTGGGCTCCGGCGCCGGGCGGCCCTCACCCCGACGAGGGCCGGTCGGCCCCCCGGAACGCGGCCAGAATGCGCTCGGCGGCCAGCGTGGCCGTCACCTCGCCGTCCCTGACCTGCCGTTCCAGGACGGGGGCGGCCGCGCGCACCGCGGGGTCGGCGTGCAGCCGGCCCAGCAGCTCGTCGCGGACCATCGCCCAGGTCCAGCCGACCTGCTGGTCCCGGCGCTTGGCGGTGAGGCGGCCGGTCGAGTCGAGCAGCGAGCGATGCTGTTCCAGCCGTTCCCAGACGGTGTCCAGCCCGACCGCGTCCCGGGCGCTGCAACTGAGCACCGGCGGGGTCCAGAACGCGTCCCCGCCGTGCATCAGCCGCAGCGCGCCCGCCAGTTCCCGCGCCGCCGCCCGGGCGTCGCGCTCGTGCGGGCCGTCCGCCTTGTTCACGGCGATCACGTCGGCCAGCTCCAGGACGCCCTTCTTGATGCCCTGGAGCTGGTCGCCGGTGCGGGCCAGCGTGAGCAGCAGGAAGGAGTCGACCATGTCGGCGACCGCGGTCTCGGACTGGCCGACGCCGACGGTCTCCACGAGGATCACGTCGTAGCCCGCCGCCTCCATGACCACCATCGACTCACGGGTGGCCTTGGCGACCCCGCCCAGGGTGCCCGCGCTGGGGGAGGGGCGCACGAAGGCGGCCGGGTCCACCGCCAGCCGCTCCATCCGGGTCTTGTCGCCCAGGATCGAGCCCCCGGTGCGGGTGGAGGACGGGTCGACGGCGAGCACCGCCACCCGGTGCCCGAGCGAGGTCAGCAGGGTGCCGAACGCGTCGATGAACGTCGACTTGCCCACCCCGGGCACCCCGCTCACCCCGATCCGCCGCGCCCGGCCGCCGTGCGGGAGCAGCTCGGTGAGCAACTCCTGCGCCAGCGCCCGGTGCTGGGGCCGGGTGGACTCGACGAGGGTGATGGCGCGAGCCACCAGGGCCCGCTTCCCGGCGAGCACACCCTTCACATAGGTGTCGAGATCGATCGCTGCCATCGGCGCTACTGGCCGTGCCCGAGCTCGCCGGACAGCCGCTCGACCAGGTCGTACGCCGCGTCCGGGATCACCGTGCCGGGCGGGAACACGGCCGTCGCGCCCATCTCCAGCAGCGTCGGCACGTCCTGCGGCGGGATCACCCCGCCCACGACGATCATGATGTCCTCGCGTCCCTCCCCGGCGAGCTCCTCCCGCAACGCCGGCACGAGTGTGAGGTGCCCGGCGGCCAGCGACGAGACCCCGACGATGTGCACGTCCGCCTCGACCGCCTGGCGGGCCACCTCGGCCGGGGTCTGGAACAGCGGGCCGACGTCGACGTCGAAGCCGAGGTCGGCGAAGGCCGTGGCGATCACCTTCTGGCCGCGGTCGTGGCCGTCCTGGCCCATCTTGGCGACCAGGATGCGCGGGCGGCGGCCCTCCGCCTCCTCGAAGCTCCTCACCAGCGCGCGGGTGCGGTCCACGGAAGGGGACTCGCCTGCTTCGTTGCGGTACACCCCGGAAATGGTACGGATCCGGCTCGCGTGCCGCCCGTACACCTTCTCCAGGGCGTCGGAGATCTCCCCGACGGTCGCCTTGGCGCGGGCCGCGCGCACCGCCAGTTCCAGCAGGTTGCCGTCGCCGCCCGCGGCCCGCGTCAGCGCCTCCAGCGCGTCCCGGCAGGCCCCCTCGTCGCGCTCCTCGCGCAGCCGGCGCAGCTTGTCGATCTGCCGGCCGCGCACCGCGGAGTTGTCGACCTTGAGCACCTCGATCTGCTCGTCGCTCTCCACCCGGTACTTGTTGACGCCGATCACCGGCTGCCGCCCGGAGTCGATCCGGGCCTGGGTGCGGGCCGCCGCCTCCTCCACCCGCAGCTTGGGGATGCCGGCGTCGATGGCCTGCGCCATGCCGCCCGCCTGCTCCACCTCCTGGATGTGCTGCCAGGCACGGCGGGCGAGGTCGTACGTCAGCCTCTCGACGTACGCGCTGCCGCCCCACGGGTCGATGGCCCGTGTCGTGCCGGACTCCTGCTGGAGCAGCAGCTGGGTGTTGCGGGCGATGCGCGCCGAGAAGTCGGTGGGCAGCGCCAGCGCCTCGTCGAGGGCGTTGGTGTGCAGCGACTGGGTGTGGCCCTGGGTCGCCGCCATCGCCTCCACGCACGTGCGGGTGACGTTGTTGAACACGTCCTGGGCGGTCAGTGACCAGCCGGAGGTCTGCGAATGGGTGCGCAGCGAGAGCGACTTGGCGTTCCGCGGGTCGAACTGCCGGACCAGCTTGGCCCACAGCAGGCGGGCCGCGCGCAACTTGGCGATCTCCATGAAGAAGTTCATGCCGATCGCCCAGAAGAAAGAGAGCCGCGGCGCGAACGCGTCCACGTCCAGGCCCGCCTCCCGCCCCGCCCGGATGTACTCCACGCCGTCGGCCAGCGTGTACGCCAGCTCCAGGTCGGCCGTCGCGCCCGCCTCCTGGATGTGGTAGCCGGAGATGGAGATGGAGTTGTAGCGGGGCATCCGCTGCGAGGTGAAGGCGAAGATGTCGGAGATGATCCGCATCGACGGCTTCGGCGGGTAGATGTAGGTGTTGCGGACCATGAACTCCTTGAGGATGTCGTTCTGAATGGTCCCGGCCAGCTTCTCCGGCGGCACGCCCTGCTCCTCCGCCGCCACGATGTACAGCGCGAGCACCGGCAGCACGGCGCCGTTCATCGTCATCGACACCGTCATCCGGTCCAGCGGGATGCCGTCGAAGAGCTGCCGCATGTCGAGGATCGAGTCGATCGCCACGCCCGCCATGCCGACGTCACCGGTCACCCGCGGGTGGTCGCTGTCGTACCCCCGGTGCGTGGGCAGGTCGAAGGCGACCGACAGGCCCTTCTGCCCGGCCGCCAGGTTGCGCCGGTAGAACGCGTTGGACTCCTCCGCCGTGGAGAAGCCCGCGTACTGGCGGATCGTCCAGGGCTGGTTGACGTACATCGTCGGGTACGGGCCGCGCAGGTACGGGGCGATGCCCGGATAGGTGCCGAGGAAGTCCAGGCCCTCCAGGTCCTGCCCGGTGTACAGCGGCTTGACCGCGATGCCCTCCGGGGTCTCGAAGCGCAGGTCCCTCCCGTCGGTCGCCTTCTTGACGGCGGTGCGCCACTCGTCGGGCCCGGCGTCGGCGGCCGGGGTGCCCAGCTCGATCCCGGAGAAGTCGGGGATGCGGGAAGGGCCGGAGGAGACGGACATCAGGACACTCCCATGCGGTCGAGCGTGGCGGCGAGCACGGTGACGGCGTCACAGCCCGCGAAGACGTAGGTGTCGACTCCCTCGTACGGTCCGGGACGGCCCGCGAGGAACACGTGCGCGGCGCCCGCCGCCCGCAGCTCCCGGGCGGCGGCCTCGGCCCGCTCCTCGTACAGCGCGTCGCTGGAGCACAGACAGACCTCACCGGCCCCGCTGTGCTCGAAGCCCCCCTCGGTGACGGGCTCGATGCCGCCCGCCTGGAACAGGTTCGCGGCGAAGGAGAGCCGCGCGGTGTGCGCGGAGGCCGGGCCGAGGGCCGCCAGGTACACGCGCGGGCGGGCGCCGGTGGCGGCCAGGTGGGCGTCGGAACGCGCGCGCAGCGCCTCGAACGCCTCGTCGCGCCGGACCCGCGGCAGACCGCCGGACGGCGGCTCGGGCGCGGGCTCGCGCACCAGCGGCTTCTCGGCCAGGTGCGGGAACTCGCTGACGCCGGTGACCGGTTCCCGACGGGTGGCGAGCTTCGCGGCGCGCGCCGCCCACGTCTCGGCGAGGAGCTCGCGCACCAGCCCGGAGCGCAGGGCGGCGGCCTGGCCGCCGGCCCGCTCCAGGGTGCGGAAGAACTCCCAGCCCGCCCGGGCCAGTTCGTCGGTGAGCCGCTCCACGTACCAGGAGCCGCCCGCCGGGTCGATCACCCGGGAGAGGTGGGACTCCTCGATGAGGATCGTGGAGGTGTTGCGGGCGATGCGCCGCGCGAACGCGTCCGGCAGACCGAGCGCGTGGTCGAACGGCAGCACGGTGACGGCGTCCGCGCCGCCCGCACCCGCCGCCAGGGTGGCGATGGTCGTGCGCAGCATGTTCACCCACGGGTCCCGGCGCGTCATCATCACCGGCGAGGTCACCGCGTGCTGGAGCTGGGCACCCGCCCGCGGTGCCCCGCACACCTCGGCGACGCGCGCCCACAGCCGGCGCGCGGCCCGCAGCTTGGCGATGGTCAGGAACTGGTCGGCGCCGGCCGCGTACCGGAACTCAAGTTGCCCGCAGGCCTGTTCGACGCTCAGCCCCGCCCCGGTCAGCTCGCGCAGATACGCCACGCCGGTCGCCAGCGAGCAGCCCAGCTCCTGCGCGGCCGAACCGCCGGCCTCGTGGTACGGCAGCGCGTCCACGGTCAGCGCCCGCAGCCGCGGGTACCGCTCGGCGCACTCCCGCGCGAGCGCGGCCACGGCCGGGACGTCGTACGGCCGTCCGGTGCGCGCCTCGTGCCCCAGCGGGTCGGCGCCCAGGCTGCCGCGCACCGCGTCCGCGTCGACCCCCCGCTCCTCGTACAGCCGCCACAACTCCCGCGCGGCCGGGCCGGTCTCCGCGCCCGCGTCCAGGACGACGGGCGCCAGGTCGAGGTGGACGCCGTCGAGCACCCGGCCGAGCGCCGGCACCGGGATGCCGCCCTCGCCGAGCACCAGCCACAGGGAGGTGACGCCGTTCTCCAGGTCGGTCAGGACCGCACCGCCGTCCACCGCCGTGTGCCGCTGGCGCACGTCCCAGCCGCCGGCGGTGTTGCCCTCCGCCCGTCCGCCGCGCACGAACGGCGCGAAGCCGGGCAGACCCGGGTCGGGCGCGGTGTCACGCGCGGTGTACAGGGGCCGGACACCGAGCCCGTCCTCCAGCACGCCGGCCAGGGCGTCCTCGGCCGCGTCGCCCGTGACGTCCCGGCCCGACCTGCGCAGGACACCCGTCACCAGCTGCTGCCACTGTTCATGCGTCGCGTCGGGGAACTCGGCAGCCAGCGCGAGCCCGTCGTCAGGCAGGACCGTCATGCCCGGATGCTAGGGCAGATCGGTGAACGGGCAGCAGAGGGCGCGGCTGTGACCTTCTTCTCCCCGGAGAAGTGACGCGCGCCGCTCCGCCCGGCGGCCCCGCCCGCCGTCGCCTCGGTGACGGCGCGCCGGCCCGCCGGCGGACCGGCCTCTTCCGGACGGCCCCGCCCGGCTCGCCGGACGCGTGGCCAGGACCGATGATCGGAGCAGGAAGCCGGGTGCGGGCGCCCCCCGGACCGCACCCCCCGGACCGACGACGGGAGGCGACGATGGCCACCTCGGACCTGGGCGCCGGGCACCGCGACGAACGGCTCGGCCGCCCGGGCGACACCGCCGCGTCCCGCCCCGCCGGGGAGTCCCTCGTCCCGCCGGTGAACTCGCACAACGAGTGGGACCCGCTGGAGGAGATCGTCGTCGGGCGGCTCGACGGCGCGACGATCCCCTCCCGGCACCCGGTCGTCGCCTGCAACATCCCGCCCTGGGCGGCACGGGCGCAGGGGCTCGCCGCGGGCCTGCGGTACCCGCGCGTACTGGTGGACCGGGCGCGGGACGAGCTGGACGGGTTCGTCGCCCTGCTGCGGTCCCTCGGCGTCACGGTCCGGCGCCCCGACGCGGTCGACCACCGGCAGCGCTTCGGCACCCCCGACTGGTCGTCCCGGGGCTTCTGCAACACCTGCCCGCGCGACAGCCTGCTGGTCGTCGGCGACGAGATCATCGAGACGCCGATGGCCTGGCCGTGCCGGTACTTCGAGACCCACTCCTACCGCGCGCTCCTCAAGGACTACTTCCGGCGCGGCGCACGCTGGACGGCCGCCCCCAGACCGCAGCTGACCGACGAGCTCTTCGACGCGGACTTCCGCGTCCCCGGCCCCGGCGAGCCGATGCGCTACGTCCTCACCGAGTTCGAGCCGGTGTTCGACGCGGCGGACTTCGTGCGCGCCGGACGCGATCTGTTCGTCACCCGGAGCAACGTCACCAACCGCATGGGCATCGACTGGCTGCGCCGGCACCTCGGACCCGGCTACCGCGTCCACGAGATCCACAGCCGCTGCCGCACGCCCATGCACATCGACACCACCCTCCTCCCGCTCGCGCCCGGCAAGGTGCTGGTCAACCCCGAGTACGTCGACGTCGACCGCCTCCCCGAGGTCCTGCGGTCGTGGGAGGTCCTGGTCGCGCCCGACCCCGAACCGATCGCCGACCCGCTGCTCCGGGTCACCTCGATGTGCGGCAGATGGCTCAACATGAACGTCCTCATGATCGACGAGAAGCGGGTGATCGCGGAGCGGCACCACACCGGCATGCTGCGCGCGCTCGAAGGGTGGGGCTTCGAGCCGATCCCGTGCGACCTGCTGCACTACGCGCCGTTCGGCGGCTCGTTCCACTGCGCGACGCTCGACATCCGGCGCCGCGGCACCCTGGAGTCCTACGTCGACTGAACCGGGCCCCGGCCGGCGACGGTGCCGCGAACCGCCGGTGACCGGGCCTTCGGCCGCCGGTGGTGTCGCGAACCGGCACCGACCGGGCCCCCGGACCGCGGTGGCGTCGGAAACCGCGCACTCAGTAGGCTCCGTACCATGCGGATCTCCGTCTCCTCCGACATGGACGAACCCGTGGCCCGCGCCCTCGTCGCCGCCCTGCGCCGCCGCGGGCACGACGTCGTGACGCACGGCGCGCTGCACCCCGGCGCCGACCCCCGGTGGGCGGTCTGCTCGGCCGCCGCGGCCCGGGACGTCGCCGACGGAACCTCGCAGCAGGCCGTGGTCTGCTGCTGGACCGGCACGGGCGCCTCGATCGCCGCGAACAAGGTGCCCGGTGTCCGCGCGGCCCTGTGCACCGACGCCTACACGGCCGACGGCGCCCGCCGCTGGAACGACGCCAACGTCCTCGCGCTCAGCCTGCGCCTCACCTCCGAGCCGCTCCTCGAGGAGATCCTCGACGCATGGTTCACCGGCCGGCCCGCCGAGGACGCCGAGGACCGGGCGAACGTGGCCCACGTCGACCGGCTCGACCGGCCCCGGACCGGCTCCTGAGGGGGAACCCGTCCACCGGGGTTGCTCCGGATGGGCCGACCGGCCCTGGCGGGTACCCGGCGGCCGGGAGAGGGTGGGAAGGCACGGACCGGAACCCACTCCCGCCACGCACCCCGATCCGGAAGGGACCCCCAGATGTCCGTCGACACCCGGCAGGCGCCCGCCCCCCTCACCGACGACGAGCTGAGGACCCTGGACGCCCACTGGCGCGCAGCGAACTACCTGTCCGTCGGCCAGATCTACCTCATGGCCAACCCCCTGCTCACCGAAGCGCTGCGCCCGGAGCACGTCAAACCGCGGCTGCTCGGCCACTGGGGCACCTCGCCCGGCCTCAACCTCGTGCACACCCACCTCAACCGGGTCATCCGCACCCGGGACCTGGACGCCCTGTGCGTCTGGGGCCCCGGCCACGGCGGACCCGCGGTGGTCGCCAACTCCTGGCTGGACGGCTCGTACACCGAGACCTACCCCGACGTCACCCGCGACGCGGCCGGCATGGCCCGGCTGTTCCGGCAGTTCTCCTTCCCCGGCGGCATCCCCAGCCACGTCGCCCCGGAGACACCCGGCTCGATCCACGAGGGCGGCGAACTCGGCTACGCGCTCTCGCACGCCTACGGCGCCGCCTTCGACAACCCCGGCCTGCTCGTCGCCTGCGTGATCGGCGACGGAGAGGCGGAGACGGGACCCCTCGCCGCCTCCTGGCACTCCAACAAGTTCCTCGACCCCGTCCACGACGGCGCCGTCCTGCCGATCCTCCACCTCAACGGCTACAAGATCGACAATCCGACCGTGCTCGCCCGCGTCCCGGAGCCGGAACTCGACGACCTGCTGCGCGGCTACGGCCACGACCCCGTCCACGTCACCGGGGACGACCCGGCCGCCGTCCACCGGGCGCTGGCCGAGGCCCTCGACACCGCCCTCGACCGCATCGCCGCGATCCAGCGCGCCGCCCGCGAGGAAGGCCACACCGCCCGCCCCCGCTGGCCGGTGATCGTGCTGCGCACCCCCAAGGGCTGGACCGGCCCCGCGCAGGTCGACGGGCTGCCCGTGGAGGGCACCTGGCGCTCCCACCAGGTGCCGCTGGCCGGCGTCCGCGAGAACCCCGAGCACCTGCGGCACCTGGAGCGGTGGCTGCGGTCGTACCGCCCGCAGGAGCTGTTCGACGAGCACGGCGCGCCCCGGCCGGACGTCCTGGCCTGCGTCCCGGAGGGCTCCCGCAGGCTCGGCGCCACCCCGCACGCCAACGGCGGACTGCTGCTGCGCGCCCTGCCCCTGCCCGCCCCGGAGACGTACGCCGTGCCCGTCGACAAACCCGGCGCGACCCGGCACGAACCCACCCGTGTCCTGGGCGAGCTGCTCCGGGACGTGATGCGGGCGACCGAGGACCGGCGCGACTTCCGGCTCGTCGGCCCCGACGAGACCTCCTCCAACCGCCTCCAGGCCGTCTACGCCGCCTCCGGCAAGGCCTGGCAGGCGCAGACCCTCCAGGTCGACGAACGCCTCGACCGGCACGGCCGGGTCATGGAGATCCTCTCCGAACACACCTGCCAGGGCTGGCTGGAGGGCTACCTCCTCACCGGCCGGCACGGCTTCTTCTCCTGCTACGAGGCGTTCGTGCACATCGTCGACTCGATGGTCAACCAGCACGTCAAGTGGCTGCGCGTCACCCGCCGGCTGCCCTGGCGCGCCCCCGTCGCCTCCCTCAACTACCTCCTCACCTCGCACGTGTGGCGCCAGGACCACAACGGCTTCTCCCACCAGGACCCCGGCTTCATCGACCACGTCCTCAACAAGAGCCAGGAAGTCGTCCGCGTCTACCTGCCGCCGGACACCAACACCCTGCTGTCCGTGGCCGACCACGTGCTGCGCAGCCACGACTACGTCAACGTCGTCGTGGCCGGGAAACAGCCCTGCTTCGACTGGCTCACCCCGGAGCAAGCCCGCGTCCACTGCGCGCGCGGCGCCGGCGTCTGGGAGTGGGCCGGCACGGAGGACGGCACCCGCGAGCCCGACGTCGTCCTCGCCTGCGCCGGTGACGTGCCGACCCAGGAGGTGCTGGCCGCCGCCCAGCTGCTCCGCCGCCACCTGCCCGAGCTGGCGGTGCGCGTGGTCAACGTGGTCGACATCGCGCGGCTGATGCCGCGCGAGGACCACCCGCACGGGCTGACCGACTTCGAGTACGACGGCCTGTTCACCACCGACCGGCCCGTCGTCTTCGCCTACCACGGCTACCCCTGGCTGATCCACCGGCTCGCCTACCGCCGCACCGGCCACCGGAACCTGCACGTCCGCGGCTACCGGGAGATCGGGACCACCACCACCCCCTTCGACATGGTCGTCCGCAACGATCTGGACCGCTACCGCCTGGTCATGGACGTGATCGACCGCGTCCCCGGCCTCGCGGTGCGCGCCGCCGGCCTGCGCCAGCGCATGGACGACGCCCGGCTGCGCCACCACGACTGGATCCGCGTCCACGGCACCGACCTGCCCGAGGTCGCCGACTGGACCTGGGACGGCTGACCGGCTGCCCCCGAGCCATCCGGACCATGGCACCCGGGCGGAGCGGACCGCGCAGCCGTGCCCGGCGTCACCACGTCAGCGTGAACCAGGTCGTCTTGCCCCCGTCGGTCGGCCGTACGCCCCAGCCGTCGGCGAGGGCACCGACCAGGACCAGTCCGCGCCCGGACTCCTCGTCCTGTGCGGCCGGCCGCGGCCTGGGCAGGTGCGGGCTGCGGTCGCCGACCTCGACCGTGAGGGCGGTGGCCGTGCGGTGCAGGCGCAGGGAGATGGGCCCCTCGGCGTGCTGCACGGCGTTGGTCAGGGTCTCCGACAGCAGCAGGAGGGCGTCGTCGGCGCGGTCCGTGCAGTTCCACGAGGTCAGCGCCTTGTGCAGGACGGCGCGGCCCTCCCGCACGGAGGCCGGTTCGGCGGGCAGTTCGGCGGTGACGGCCGCGAGCGGGGCGACGGGCAGCTGCGCGAGCAGCAGGGTGACGTCGTCGTTGTGGCTGTCGGGGTCCGGCAGCAGCCCCGCCAGCAGCTGGTCCGCCGCCGCCTCCAGACAGGGCGTGCCGGCGAACAGGTCCGTCAGGAGCGCGGTGAGTTCACCGAGCCGCATCTCGATGTCGCTGCCCGGCGTCTCGATCAGACCGTCCGTGTACAGCACCAGGGTGGAGCCCGGCGGTATCTCCGCGCGGGACTGCTCGTACGACACGCCGCCCACGCCGAGGGGCGCGTTGACCGGGCCGTCGAGCGCGTGCACGCCGCCGGGCCCGGCGACCAGGACCGGCAGGTGGCCCGCCGAGCAAAGGGTCACCGTGCCCGTGTCGGGGGCGATCACCAGGTAGCAGCAGGTGACGAGCTGATCGGGCACGTCGAGGTCGGCGACGCAGGTGTCGAGCGCCCCCATCAGCTGCCGCGGCTGCATCCCGGTCTTGGCCAGGGCGTGCGCGGCCGAGCGCAACTGGCCCATCACGGCGGCCGCTTCGAGGCCGCGGCCCATCACGTCACCGATCAGCACGCCCACCCGGTCGCCGCCCAGCGGGATCAGGTCGAACCAGTCGCCGCCCACGCCGGCGCCCTGGGTGGCGGGCCGGTAGCGGCTGGCGGTGGCCAGGCCGGGCAGTGCGGGCGGGGTGCCCATCAGGCTGCGCTGGAGGGTGAGCGCGATGTGCCGCTGCTGCTCGTACAGGGCGGTCAGTTCGGCCTCCGCACGCTTGCGGTCGCTGATGTCCCGCACGATCGCGCACGCCCCGACGACGGTGCCGAGGGTGTCCCGCGTCGGCCACAGCGTGACGTCCACGTCCAGCAGCGTCCCGGTGCGGGTGACCCGCAGCGCCTCGAAGTGCTCCACCTTCCGGCCCCGTCGCAGCCGCTTCAGCAGCGCCCTGACCTCGCCGCGCAGCTCCGGCGGGGCGAGCAGCGAGACGTGCCGGCCGATGGCCTCCTCGGCGGTGTGGCCGTACAGGCGCTGAGCGGCGGCGTTCCAGTAGGTGATGTGCCCGTCGAGGGTGTGGGCGAGGATCGCGTCCTGCGAGGACTCCACGAGCGCGGCCAGCTCGTTGATGCGGGCCTCGGCCGCCTTGCGGTCGCTGACGTCCCGGACGGCCGCCGACACCAGCATGCCGTCCGCGGTCTCCAGCGGGCTCAGGCTGATCTCGACGGGGAACTCCGTGCCGTCCTTGCGCAGCCCGTGCAGCGCGAGCCCGGCGCCCATGGGACGGACCTGCCGGTTGGCCGCGTAACCGCCGCGGTGGGCGGTGTGGTGGCCGCGGAAACGGTGCGGCATCAGCAACTCGACCGGACGGCCGAGCAGTTCCTCGCGGCCGTAGCCGAACAGCGCCTCCGTCTGGGCGTTGACGAGCCTGATGACGCCCGAGTCGTCCACGATGACCATCGCGTCCGGTGCCGCCTCCAGCAGCCCCCGGAACCGTTCCTCGGCCCCGCCCTCCCGCAGGGGCACGCGGCAGCCGCACCGTTGTCGTTCCGCCGGCTCCACCTGCACCAAGTCGGCCATCGTCCACCTCACTTCGCGCGATGCCTGGAGCCATCACACCGCCTTCACACTCTCTCCGCTCCGCGATGTCGTTTACTGACCGTTCCCGCTCGAAGCCGACGGAGTTCTGCCGACGTCGCATCGGGCGGAGGAGCGGCTCGGGCGCACCGGAGGCGGACCGTTCCGCCCTCCGGCTCCCGGACACGGAAGCGGGGCCGGAGCCCTGAGGACTCCGGCCCCGCGACGGGACGACGGTTGCGGAGCGGCGGACCGCCGGGGGCCGGGTGCCCCGGCGGACCGCCGCCGCCCGTCAGCCGAACATCAGCTTGGTCGTGCCCCAGAGGCTGTCCGCGCTGATCACCGCCGTCCCCGTGCCGATCGTCGCCGCGCCACCCTTGTAGAAGTAGATGCTGCCGGCGCTGGACAGGGCCCAGATGTCGGGGATGGCGTCACCGGTGACGTCCGGGGTGCCGCGCAGGTGGGTGACGGGCACGGTGGTGGTGTCCCAGCCCTCGGCGTAGATCTCGTCGGCGCCGGTCTTGGACGCCGCCGCGGTGGCGAGGGAGGCGATGGTGGAGCCGCCCGCGCTGTCGGCCACGCCATAGCGCAGGTACAGGCGGCTGGAGGCACCCGAGCGCCACAGCAGGTCGGGGGCGCCGTCCTTGTCGTGGTCGCCGACCGAGACGAGGTCGCGGTCCAGCCACGCCGTCGAGGCGATCTTCGTGAGCGTGAGGAAGGTGGCGCCGGTGTAGCCCTCGAAGGCCCACATCTCGCCGCCGGTGGCGGTGGCGAACAGGTCGGCGCGGCCGTCGGCGTCGTAGTCGCCCACGATGATCTGGTCGAACGTCGCCGGGTCCGGGGCGCCGGACGGCAGCCGGACGGTCACCCGCTGGGAGATGTCGACGCCGCCGTAGCCGTCACCGGGGTAGACGTACAGCTTGCCGTCGGGCATGCGGGCGAAGAGGTCACCGACGCCGTCGGCCGCGACCGCGTCGCCGCCGTGGGCGATCAGCGCCGGCGTGCCGTCGCTGCCCATCCAGTAGCCCGGCAGGTGGTCCTGGCCGTCGCCGTCCGGGTCGGAGAGCAGACCGACGCCGTCGTCCTGGCCGGCCTCCAGGCCGACGTGCAGGTCACCGCTGGTCATCGACGGGTACATGAGCAGGTTGCCGTTGGAGCTGATCGCGTACAGGTCCGCGATGCCGTCGCCCGTGGTGTCGCCGGGCTTGTCGGCGGCGTCGCGCGGGGTGACGTAGAACAGGTACTTGGTTCCCAGGGACGGATTGCCCGCGCTGTCCACGGCCCGCACGTACAGCACGTTGGGTCCGGCGGTGGGCGGCGTGAGCGACACGGTCGCCGAGGCGCCCGCCGTGACGGTCTTGTTGCCGGCGTAGGTGGTGGTGTTGAAGGACCACTCGAACTTGGTGATGTCGGTGTCCTCGTCCGGCGCGATCGTGAAGTTGCCGGCGGTGCCGAACTTCACCGTCGACCAGATCGATCCGTCCTCGTCGGCCGCCGGGAAGGCGGTCGACGACACCAGCGGCTCGTTGGGCTTGTCGCTGTCGAAGATGAACCGGCACACGTACGGGTCGGAGGTCGGCGCGTACGCCGAGGCGGCCCCGCCGGCGTCGATGGCGCGCACCCGCCAGGAGTACTGGTAGCCGTTGGTGAACGCGGTCTTGGCGACGGTGGCGGAGGCCTTGCCGGCGCTGGTCACCGTGACGTTCTTGTCGAGGATCTTGTCGTCGCCGTAGCCGGTGCGCCACAGCTCGAAGTCCAGGTACTTCAGGTCCTGCTTGGTGGAGGTGTCGTCGGGGTCGGAGGACACCGCCGACAGCGTCAGGTCGCGCTTGCCGATGTGGATGTAGGGCGTGGTGCGGTCACAGCTGCCGCCGGGGGACTGGGCGACCGAGGTCGGCGTCTTCGGCTTGCGGTTGTAGACCAGGGTGAGCTTGGGCGCGCTGTCGCCCTCGGCCCGGAACTTCTTCCAGGCGTACGCCGAGTCCTCGGTGGTGGCGCGCAGTCCGATCGTCATCGAGGACCAGCCGCCGTCGGCGGCGTCCTGGGCGACGGACTTGGCGTCGTAGCTGACGTAGGCGTCCGGGCAGGACGAGTTGTAGCCGTTCGCGAACGACTTGGTGCCGATCTCCGACTTCCAGTCCGGCTGGTTGTTCCAGGTCGTCTTGGAGGAGATGCTCCCGGTCAGCCACACCTGCATCTCGCGCGCGGAGCACGACCAGGAGTACGTCTCGCGCAGCCGGATGGAGGCGGAGGAGACGTGGGCGCCCTTGATGCTGGTGGACCAGCCGAGGCGGAAGAAGGAGCGCGACAGGCCCCAGGTGGTCGACTCGTAGCCGACGCGTGCCTCGGTGGTGCCGCTGTTGTAGTTGGCGCCGTCGTAGAAGCTGGAGCTCGGGTACTTCTTGTACGCCGTGGTCCAGTTCTTCGTCTTGCCGTAGATCGTGGGGTCGACGAAGACCGGGTAGACGGTGCTCTCGTCGGCGAGCAGGTCCGCGTCGGGGAGGAGGGTCAGGCCGGTGGAGGCGGCACCGGGCGCGGTCAGCTTCGCGTCGGCGGCGGCCAGGTGGGTGCCGGGGTCGGCTCCGGCGAGGCCGGGCAGGGCGAACACCTGCTCGTCGGTGAGGGCGGCGGGCACGGCGTCGGCGTACGCGGCCTGCCGCAGGACGGCCGAGCCGGTTCGGGCGGAACCGGTCCCGGTCGAGCCGTGGAAGGCGGCCGGATCGGCGGTGGACCCCTCGGACGCGGTGGGCTCCTCGGACGCGGCCGGCGCGTCCGTGTCCAGTCCGTCCTCGGGGACGGCGCTCTCGTCGGGAACCGGGGCGCCGGACTCCTCGGAGTACGACGGTGCCGGCTCCGGGCTCTCCTCGACCGGCTCGGGGTCGTCGCCCTCGGTGGTGGCGTACGTTCCCGCGGAGTCCCAGAGGTAGGGGGTGGGGGAGACGGCGATCTCCTGGCCGTCGCGGTCCTTGCCGCTGACGACCTTGGTGACCGGGTCCAGGTGGAAGGTCAGGTCCGGCGACGACAGCCCGTAGGACAGCCCGGTCAGCGCCGCGTCCTTCGCGGCCTGCGCGCTGTGCACGATCAGGACGTGGCTGAAGCCGCTGGCCTGCGCGGTCAGCAGCAGGTCGACGCCGTCGAAGACGTTCCGGTACAGGGCGCTGGACCCGCTGATGACCGGCTCGGGCAGGGTGCCGGGCCAGCTCAGGGTGACGTCGTGGCCGTCGCTGGTCATCGTGGCCAGCTCGGAGTAGTTCTCGGTGGCGTCGGCGGTCTGCACGGCGTCACCGCCGGTCGCGACGGTGAAGACGGCGGGCTGAACGGTCGTCACAGCGCCACGGCCGGCGGCGGAGGCCTTGCGCGCACGCGAGCCGGAGCCGGTCGTCGAGTCCTTGCCGCCGCCGGAGAACACGACGGGGTCGACCGAGGCCTTGGCCGCCCAGCCGCCGTCGGCCGTCTCGGCCAGGGTGGTGTCGATGGGCTTCCAGACTCCGTCGACCTTGGCCCGTACGGGGGCGCCGTAGGTGACGAGTTCGAAGCTGCCGTCCGGGCGCGCGTACGTCGTGGACGTCTCGTCGCGCAGGGCGGTGACCTCGACGCGCTTGCCCGTGGAGACGGCCTTCTGCTGGGCGCCGTCCTGGGTCAGAGGGCCGTCGTCGGCCTTCTTGGTCACGGCTGGGGAGTCCGCGGTCCCCGGATCGTCGAACCACGGCACGGTGAGCAGGCCGACGCCGATCGCGCCGGCGACTAGTGCGCCCACCCCTGCCCGCCCGCGTCTGGACGCGGGCAGGCCGAAGCGACGACGTTCCATGGTGCTGCGTCCCCTCCCCCTGGAATTCCGGATCGCCCGGAACTCGGTGTGCTCCCTGTGCGTCCCGGTCGTAATACCTGTCAGGTCTCCGGGAAAGCGAGCACAGAGCATGGCTGATGCCGGGGAATTGCGCCACACCGGCCGACCCCCTTTGCCTTTCCGTGACCTCTCGGGCGGAGTCATCGGGCTCGCTCATACGTCTAGTAGGTAGGGCTGACCAGCGAGTTCACTTGACGGGCAGGGCGTGCGAAACGATCACAATTTGCCCATCCGTTACGGACGATTAACCTCCGTTTGGGCGGTTCTTTAGCGCATTAAACCGTCCGGATTGCATTGATCGTGCCCGCGAGAAATGTGCTTGTGACCTAGATCACCGGCCTTATTCGGCTTGTTGACTTTCTGTGAGTACGTGGTTGAACATTCGTGTTCGTCAATGGACCGAACTGTGTGCGCGGGGGCTGTCGCTGTGTGGGGATCGCTGTCATGGAGCGGCAGGAGGGAGCGCGTGAGTACGCGTTCCGAGCGCCGCAGACGGGCGCGGATGCGCGCTGGTGTCGTCGGGTCGCTCGTGGTGGGGCTGGCGGTGGGTGTGCTGCCGGCCGCGTACGCGCTGCCGCCGGGTGACGACCGCAGCGGGGTCGAGCTGGTCGACCTTCCGGACGTCGAGCAGGCCGACGGCGAGGAGGGCGGCAGTCTCGCCGAGCTGACCACGTCCGAGGCGGAGCCGCCGGCCGAGTACGAGCCGACCGAGGTGACGGCCCCGGCCGGCGGTACGGCGACCCAGGATCTGACCGGGCTGGCTCCGGGTGATCTGGTGCCGTTGACGCAGGCCGACGGCACGGCGCTGCCGGTGGAGGTGGGTGCGCCGGAGACGGCGACCGCGACGGAGGCCGCCGCCCTGGAGGGCGAGTGGCAGGTGTCCCTCGCCGGCCAGGACGAGCTCGCCACGACGGCGATCGAGGGCGTGGCCCTGACGGTCACCCCGCCCGCCGAGTCCACCGGCGACGCCGTGATCGCCCTCGACTACAGCGACTTCTCCGAGCTGTACGGCGCGAACTGGGCGGACCGGCTGGAGTTCGTGCAGTACCCGTCCTGCTTCCTGACCACCCCGGACACCGAGGGCTGCTCGGAGCCGACCGAGGTGACCACGGACAACGTGGTGGCGCAGACCGGCACCGACGCCGAGGGCGACCCGGTGTACGAGCGCCGCATCCTGGCGACGGTGGCCACGGAGGACCTGGCCGCGGGCGGCACTTCCGCGGAGGCCTCGACGGCGTCCACCGCCTCCACCTCGGGTGAGGGTGTCGTCACGGACGGCGTGTACCGCGAGGCGAAGTCGGAGAGCGGCACGCGCCTGGCCTCCCTGGCCGCCGCGACCGCCGACGGCTCGGGCTCCTCGGTGCTGCTGGCGACGGACTCGGGTTCGGGTTCGAAGGGTGACTTCGGTGCGACGCCGCTGGTGAGCGCGGGTTCGTGGTCGGCGGGCGGTAACTCGGGTGCGTTCACGTACTCGTACACCTTGCAGACGCCGAGTGTGCCGGGTGGCCCGTCGCCGTCGGTGTCGTTCGGTTACAACTCGCAGGTGGTGGACGGCCGTACGTCGGCGTCGAACAACCAGCCGTCGTGGATCGGTGACGGCTGGGAGTACAACGCGGGCTCCATTACGAGGACGTACACGTCCTGCCGTGACGACCAGACGAACGGCAACAACACGAAGAAGACCAGCGACCTGTGCTTCGGTTCGTACAACGCCACGCTCACGCTGGGCGGGACGACGACGGAGCTGGTGCTGCCGGACAGTGCGAGCAGCCCGTTCGGTGACGCGTGGGTGACCGCGAACGGTGACGGTTCCCGGGTGGAGCTGCTGAAGGACGCGAGCCTGGACAACGGTGACGCGGACGGCGAGTACTGGCGTGTCACGACCAGGGACGGCACCCAGTACTACTTCGGCAAGCACAAGCTGGACGCCAACTGGGCCAGCGGTGACCCGGTGACCAACTCGGTGTTCACCGCGCCCGTCGCCGGCAACCAGAGCGGGGAGCCCTGCTACAAGTCGGGCGACTTCGCGGGCTCGTTCTGCGACCAGGCGTGGCGGTGGAACCTCGACTACGTCGTGGACACCGACGGCAACGCGATGACGCTGTGGTGGGCGAAGGAGAAGAACTACTACGCCAAGAACAACAAGTACAAGACGCCGGTCTCCTACGACCGCGGCGGCTACCTCAAGCGCATCGAGTACGGCCTGACCTCGGCCGACCCGTACGCCACGCCGATCTCGAAGGTGACCTTCGACGTCGACGAGCGGTGCTTCAAGGAAGGCGAGATCGCCTGCACGGCGGAGGGCGACGAGAACGACAACTTCACCTCCGGCGACTTCGCGAAGAACCGCATCTGGTACGACACCCCGGCCGACCTGTACTGCGCGTCGGGCAAGGAGTGCTACGTTCCCGTCCCCACCTTCTGGTCGCGCAAGCGCCTGGCCCAGGTGACCACGTGGACGCAGCGCACGCAGGGCTCGACGGAGCTGTCGAAGCTGGACAGCTGGACGCTCCAGCAGTCCCTGCCGGCCGACCTCACGGACGAGGGCACGGCCCTGTGGCTGGAGTCGATCACCCGCACCGGCTACGGCACCGACGGCGAGGCCATCACCCTCAACCCGGTCGAGTTCCTCGCCAACAGCCTTTCCATGCCCAACCGCGTCAAGCGCGGCAGCGACGACCCCAACCCGGCCTTCGACCGCCTGCGCATCGCGCGTGTGGTGAGCGAGTACGGTGGCGAGACGGTCGTCACGTACAAGACCGACGCCTGCAAGGTCGACGGCGAGTTCCCCAAGCCGGAAGACAACGTCGGGCTGTGCTTCCCGGCGTACTGGAACCCGGACCCGGACAAGGAGACGATCGACTGGTTCCACAAGTACGTCGTCGACAACGTCCAGGAACTCCCCGCGCTCAACGGCGTCGACGCGATCACCACCACCTACGACTACCTCGGTGACGCCGCCTGGGCCCTGAACCAGGCCGAGTTCTCCAAGAAGAAGACCCGCACCTACGACCAGTGGCGCGGCTTCGCAAGGGTGCGCACCTACACCGGCGACGACTCCGACACCGCGTACATGTCCACCGAGCGGGGGATGACGGAGACCCGCTTCTTCCGCGGCATGGACGGCGACCCGCTGCCCGGCGGCGGCACCCGCTCGGTCACCGTGAAGGACGTCGACGGCAACACGATCGCCACCGACGAGGAAGCCTTCGCCGGCCGTGTCGCGGAGTCCCTCACCTACTCCTCCGCCACCGCCTCCACCTGGCTGACCCGCACGGTCGACAAGCCGAAGGCGGTGAAGCTGGCGGCCCGCAGCCGCTCGGGCGGCATACCGGACCTGAAGGCCTGGCGGGTCCTGACCCCTGAGTCGCTCACCTACACCCGTTCCTCCGGCGACGGCGACGACAAGCGCACCCTGCGCGTCCTGCGCACGGTGACGGAGTACGAGGAGACCTACGGCCTGCCCACGCAGGTGACGGAGTACAACGACTGGTCGTCGGACTCGACGGCCGACAAGGCGGACGACGACACCTGCACGGTGATGTCGTACGTCCACAACACGTCCAAGCACCTGATCGGCCTGGCCAAGCAGACCCTGACCACCGCCGGCACCTGCGCCCAGGCGGACACGGCGACGGCGGCCGACTGGATCGACGGCTCCCGCGTCGCCTACGACGGCGGCGCCTACGGCGACGCCCCGACCACGGGCAACGCCACCGCCACCTGGACGGTCACCGGCGTCGGCGGCGGCTGGGTGGCGGACGGCCAGGTCACCTACGACGACTACGGCCGCGCCACGTCCACCAAGAACGCCCTGGCCATCGCCAACGGCGAGAATACGAAGGACACCACGACCTACACCCCGTCCGAGGGCCAGGTCTACGAGATCACCACCACCAACGCGCTGAACCAGAGCGAGACCAGCACGCTGGAGCCGGGGCGCGGCGTCGCCCTCACCGACGAGGACGTCAACGGGCGCGTCACCACGTACACGTACGACGCCCTCGGCCGCACCACCCAGATGTGGACCCCGAGCCGGGCCACGTCGGCGTCGCCCTCGGCGAGGATCACGTACGACACGACGATCGGTTCGCCGGTCTCGATCACGACCGAGTCGCTGACCGACACGGGCGACTACGGCGTGTCCACCGTGATCTACGACGGCATGGGCCGCGAGCGCCAGAAGCAGGAGCCGGCGGTCGGCGGCGGACGCCTGATCACCGACACGCTGTACAGCGCGAACGGCACCGTCAAGCAGACCAACAACGCCTACTACGACAAGGACGAGCCCTCCACCGTCCTGTTCGAGCTGGCCTCGGACTACCAGGTCCCCAACGCCACCCTCTACGCGTACGACGGCCTGGGCCGCACCCTCACCGAGACCCCGTACCTCAACGGCGAAGAGGTCCCGGCCAAGGCGACCCGCTACGAGTACGGCCTCGACAACTCCACGGTGATCAACCCGACGGGTGCCACCGCACAGCGCACCTGGTCCGACGCCCTGGGCCGCACGACCCGTGTAGACACCTACACGGACGCGCTGCGCGCCGCCTACCGCTCGACGACGTACACCTACGACGAGCGCGGCGACCGCGTCAAGGCCGAGGATTCCGAGGGCAACCTCTGGACCTGGACGTACGACGCCCGGGGCCGTGAGACCGAGTCGGTCGACCCGGACGCGGGCACGACCACGACGCGGTACGACATCCTGAACCGGCCGGAACTGGTCACGGACGAGAACGCGGCCGTCTACACGGTCTACGACAAGGTGTCCCGCCCGATCGAGCAGCACGCGGACTCCGCCACCGGCACCCTGCTCGCGAGCACCACATACGACACGCTGATCGGCGGGGTGGGCCTGCCGACCTCGCAGACCCGCTACACGGACGGGCTGGCGTACACCCAGACGGTGACCGGGTACACGGTCGACTACCAGCCGACCGGTCAGAAGATCTCCATCCCCGAGTCGGTGGCGCTCTCCTACGGCCTGCAGAAGGAATACGCCTACAGCTACGAGTACTCGCAATCGGGCAAGGTCGAGGCGGTCAACCTCCCGTCGGTGGGCACCCTGCCCGCAGAGAGGCTGGTGATCCGCTACAACGAGGACGGCCTGCCGGTCTCGACCTCGGGCCTGGCCTGGTACACCGCGCAGACGTCGTACTCCCCGTACGGGCAGGTCCTGCGCACGGTCAGCGGTGAGAACCCCAACCGGGTGTGGACGACGAACCTGTTCGACGAGGCGACGGGTGAGCTGACCCAGAGCATCGTCGACCGTGAGTCGACCAGTGACACCACGGCCGTGACCGGCCACCGCGTCAACTCCCGCTCGTACGCGTACGACCCGGCCGGCAACGTCACCTCGATCGCCGACACCTCCAACTCGGTGACCGACCGCCAGTGCTTCACCTACGACGCACTGGGCCAGCTGACCGAGGCGTGGACCGCTCCGACGTCCTGCACGGCGACGGGCAAGACCGCGGCGGCCGCGAAGTACTCGGACGGCACGACCAACGTCACGGCGGCGAACAGCGGCTACTGGCAGTCGTACACGTACGACGCGCTGGGCAACCGCAAGAAGCTCGTCGAGCACGACCCGGGCCTGGACACCACCAAGGACGCCACCACCGACTACGTCTACGGCAAGGCGGACGGCACCCAGCCGCACACGCTGACGTCCATGTCCTCCACGTACAAGGCGGACTCCGGCGCCCAGGTCACCAAGGCGACGACGCTGACGTACGACGACGCGGGCAACACTCTGACCCGCACGTACGACGGCTCCGAGCAGGCGCTGGAATGGACCTGGGACGGCCAGGTCGAGAAGGTCACCGGCTTCGGCGAAAATGGCTCCGGCGCGTGGAAGGGCCTGGCCGGCAAGTGCCTTGACCTGGCCAACGCGACGACGACGGCCGACAACCCCGTCCAGCTCTACACCTGCAACGGCTCCAAGGCGCAGAAGTTCCGCATCGACGCGGCGTCCTCCGCGGACCCGTCGACAGGCGCGCTGAAGATCCTCGGCAAGTGCGTCGTCCCGAAGGCCGGCGGCACCGCCAACGGCACGCTCGTCGTCATCGCGGACTGCACCGGTGCGGCGGCCCAGCAGTGGACGGCGACCTCCACCGGCACCCTGAAGCACGTCTCCTCGGGCAAGTGCCTGGACGTGCCGAGCTCCAACTCGGCCGACAGCACCGACCTCCAGCTGAACACATGCGGCACCGCCGCGAACCAGCAGTGGGTGCCGGACAAGGAGACGAAGTACGTCTACGGCGGTGACGGCCAGCGCCTCATGGCGATCTCCGCCACCGAGCGCACCCTGTACCTCGGCGAGGCGACGATCTCGGTCAACGCGGCCGGCGGCCCCGCCTACACCGAGCGCTACTACTCCCAGGCCGGCGCCCCGACCGTGATGCGCCACGCGCAGGGCACGGGCGCCGCCGAACTGTCCGTGCAGATCATGGACCAGAACGGCACCGCGTACATCAACGTGGCGCTGGCGTCCGGCAACAAGGTCAAGTTCTCCAAGACCGACCCGTTCGGTGTGGAGCGGTCCGAGGCGACGACCTGGCGTTCGCACCAGAGCTACGTCGGCGGTGGTGACGACGCGAGCAGCGGCCTGGTCCACCTGGGCGCCCGCGAGTACGACCCCTCGACCGGCCGCTTCCTCTCCGCCGACCCGGTCCTGGACCTGGCCGACCCGGTCCAGATGAACGGCTACGTCTACTGCGAGAACAACCCGGTCACCTTCGCCGACCCCTCGGGTATGGCGTCGGAGGGCGGCAGCTCGGAGTACGGCGGTCCCTCGGCCTCCGAAGAGGCGGCGGCGAAGAACACGCTGAACACCTCCGTGGCGGACGTGATCCTCTCCATCGGCTGGGCCGCTCTGAAGGAGTTCGTCGGCTGGAACAGCGTGGTCGGCTGCTTCTCCCGCGGTGACGTCTGGGCCTGCGGTGACCTCTTCCTGAACGCCATCCCGTGGACGAAGGCGTACAAGGCCTTCGGCATAGCCAAGGCGGCGTATCGCATCGCGAAGGCCGTCAACGCGCTGATGAAGGCCAAGGAGAAGGCCCGCAAGATCATCGAGTTGGCCCGCAAGGCCCGCGAGCTGGCCCGCAAGGCGGCCGAGGCCAAGAAGAAGGCGGCCGCGCTCGCGGCACAGCTGAAGAAGAAGGCCAAGGAGGCCGCCACCCGACAGGCGAAGAAGGCCGCGCAGAAGACGGGCAACGCCGTCCAGAAGGCACGGAAGGCGGCAGCCAAGAAGGCGGAGCCCAAGCCCCGGCAGGCGAAGGCGACGAAGGAGTCGTCCGGGGGCGGCGGAGCCGGCGAGTGCAACAGCTTCGTGCCGGGCACGCGGGTGCTCATGGCCGACGGCACCACCAAGCCGATCGAGAAGGTCGAGAACGGCGACAAGGTACTGGCCACCGATCCGGAGACCGGCGAGACGAGCGTCGAGACCGTCACCGCCGAGATCCAGGGCAGCGGGCTCAAGCACCTCGTGAAGGTCACCATCGCCGTCGACGGTGCCAAAGGCGAGAAGACCGCAGAGGTGACGGCCACCGACGGGCACCCGTTCTGGGTACCGGAGCTGGGCGAGTGGATCGACGCCACCGACCTGAAAGCCGGTCAGTGGCTACGCACCAGCGCCGGCACCTACGTCCAGATCACGGCGCTCGAGCGGTGGACCGCGTCCTCGGCGACGGTCCACAACCTCACCGTCAGCGACCTGCACACGTACTACGTGCAGGCGGGGACGACGCCGCTCCTCGTACACAACGACAACTGCCCGACCATCTCCTCGAAGGACATCGAGGGTCTCCTGAACAAGGCGGATTCTCTCTACGAGGCGTACGGGAAGGAAAAGGCGACGGTTTCCGTCGCGCGCGTCTGGAACCGCGAGACGAAGCAGGCCGAGGAATGGGTGTCGACACACCTGGCCGACCTGCCGGCCGAGATCAGGAACAACCTGGGCGGCGCGAAGTACAAATTCGGTGACGGAGACGCCGAGGCGACGATCGTCGGTGCGCTCGGAAGCAAGTACGAGCTTCTCGGAATAGCCTCCAGCACCAGGATCTGCCCAAGCTGCTATGACGCGATCAAGGGCGTGCCCGGAATGATGGAGACGACAGTAGGAGCAACTCGTGCGCAATTGCCCAAGTACACGAGATGGCGCACAGCGATCAACCTGAACTTCTGGAACGGTACGTGAGGGCGACGTTCGTCCGGGCGGGCTGCGGCGAGTTCCCGGATGAGAAGATCGAACCATGATCTGTGACGTGTGTGGACACGAGATGCGACTGTTGCCGACCGATCCGGAGCAGGGCCGGGAGCAGGACTGGCTGTGCTCCTGGTGCTTCGCGATGACCATCGTGGGGTCCGGTCCTCACCAGGTGGCGCGCCCGCAGTACTCGCCCGTGCGGGCGCGCTGGGAGCGAGCGGTCGTCGAGGGGTTGTCCGATGACGTCTCGCACGCGTACGGATATTTCGATTCGACCCTTTGCGGCATCCGCCGGGAAGGCATGTCTCCTTCGCCCAACTTCTGGATTCCGAATTGGAGCAATGCCTGCCCGGCGTGCAGAGATGCCGCGGAGACCATCGACCAGCGCTGGCCGGAGGACATGAGGAAGGGTGACCGGAAAAGGGTCGTTCCTCCTTCCGATTCTGGCTGGCCGCCCTTCTAGATCGGTCAGATCGCGGGGCCGGCGCCGCCGGTCGGATGCTGAATGGGGTGCGGTGGCGCGCCGACGGGAAAAACTACAGGCCGTGCAGTACGGCTCGACGGAGGGGGCAGGCATGCGGCGGACACGGGGGGTCGCGCTGCTGGCGCTGTGCGCGCTGCTGTCGGCGTGCGACGCGGCGAGCGGCGGCGGGGGCAGCGAGGACGGCCTGCTGAAGCCCACCGCCCAGCCGGGCGCCACGGCGCGGGCCGGCGGCCTCGGCGGCGCCGCGCTCGCCGCCCGGGACGCGGACGGCTTCACGGTGTCGACCTCGGCCGGCCGCCGCACGGTGCAGGTCACCGAGAACGCCTGCGCCCCGCTCGCCCACGCCCTGTCCGGCTCGGTGGTCGGCACGCCGGCGTCCACGGTGGTACGGGAGGCGTCCGGCGAGGGCGCCACCGTCACCGTGGTCCTCGCCGAGTACGCCTCCGACCAGGCCGAGACGGCGATGGACGCCATCGGCACCGCCCTCGACGCGTGCGCCGCCGGCTTCACGGCGACGGTCGACGGCGACGAACACAAGGTCGGCGAGGTCACCCCGCAGATCGCCCCCGAGGGCACCGACCAGGCGATGGGCCTGGGCGCGACCGTGGAGCGGGACGGCGAGAAGACGGCCGCCCAGGCCGTCATCCTCCGCTCCGGCACCACGGTGGCCTACCTCAGCGGCACGCCGTCGATCCCGGCGGCCGTCCTGGACGCCCAGCTCGTCAAGCTGTCGTGAGCGACGACGGCCGACCACAGACCCGGCCGACGCCACGTCAGCCGTATCCATGCACAGAGAAAGAACGCACCGCCTCGTGAACAGAACCGGCATCCGCCGCTCCCGCACCCGCGCCACCGCCCTGACGGCGTCCGCGCTGGTGTCCCTCCTCGCGCTCACCGGCTGCGGCGGCGCATCCGGCACCGCCGATGCCGCCCCCGGGGCGTCCTCGTCCGCGACGGCCTCCGCCGCGCAGGAGTCCACGGCCGCCTCCGCGGCCGAGCCGCTGACCGCCGCCGAGCTGGACAAGGCGTCCCTCACCGCGGCGGACGCGACCGGGTACGAGGTGGCCACCCCCGGCAAGGCCGAGATCACCGCCGCCGAGGCGACGACGGTCACCGGCGAGGAGTGCCTGCCGCTGGGGCGGGCGCTGGCCGGGACGGCGGTGGGGGAGCCCGCCGCGACCGCCTACCGCCGGGTGACGGGCAACGGCGCCACCACCGCCTCCTCCTCCGAGGCCGCCGCCCTCGACATCAACACCGGCATGGTCACCCTCGCCTCCTACGCGAGCGCCGACGAGGCCGCCGCGGCCCTGAAGTCCGCCGCCGACGCGGTCACCACCTGCGCGGGCGGCTTCCAGTGGACCGCCGGGGGCGAGGAACTGTCCGCCACCAAGGTCACGAAGGACACCGCGCCGAAGGCCGGCGAGGAAGCGGTCGCCTTCACCGCCGTCACCCCGGTCGACGGCGTCGACACCCCCTGGAAGGTCGTCGTCTTCCGCGACGGCGCCACCCTCGCCCACTTCACCGTGGCCAACGCCGCCGCGATGATCTCCGGCGAGGACTTCACCTTCCCCGCCGACCTGGTCACCGCCCAGGCGGGCAAACTGGCCTGACCCCCGTACGCCGCTGCCGGGCCGGGAATCCCCCCGGCCCGGCAGCGGCGTACGTGCTCCTGTAGACGGCCCCTCAGTCCTCGACCACCAGGGCCGGCGTCCCCGTCGTCAGGACCTCGCCGCGGAAGAACGCCGGGCTGCGCCGCCGCATCGCCGCCATCAGGACCACGCCCAGGAGCAGCAGGCCGACCCCGATGACGAAGACGGAGCCGACGCCGAGGACGGCCGAGCCGCTGCCGTACGCCGGGTCCCACATGTCGTACAGCGTCTTGCCGAAGACGGCCGTCAGCAGGATGCCGCCCAGCACCGGGAAGACACCCTTGAACACCGCGTCCCGCACCGAGCGGGTCAGCGTGTCCCGGAAGTACCAGGCGCAGGCGAAGGCCGTCAGCGCGTAGTAGAAGCAGATCATCAGGCCGAGGGCGTAGATGGTGTCCACGAGGACGTGCTCACTGACGAGCGTCATGACGGTGTAGAAGACGCCGGTCGCCACGCCGGCGACGACCGTGGCCCGCCCGGGCGTGCGGAAGCGGTCGTGGACGCGCGCGTACGACGCGGGCAGTGCCTCGTAGGTGGCCATCGCCAGCACCGTGCGGGCGACGGGGATGAACGTCGTCTGGAGGCTGGCGGCGGCCGAGGCGAGCACGGCGAGGAAGAGCAGGATGCCGAGGGCGCCGCCCATGACGGGGCCGGCGAGGGCGGCGAAGACGTTGTCGGAGGTCTCGGGGTTGGCCAGGCCCAGACCGTCGGTCCCGGCGCCGACCGCCATCTGGGCGGCCACCGAGGTCGTCAGGTAGGAGCCGACCAGCACCACCATCGCCACGAGCGCGGCACGGCCCGGCGTCCGGTCGCTGCCGACGGTCTCCTCGTTCGCCGTCAGACAGGTGTCCCAGCCCCAGTACATGAAGATCGACAGGGAGAGTCCGGCGCTGAACGCGGCGAACGACTTCACCTCGAACGGGTTGAGCCAGGACCAGGAGAAGTCGAGGTGACCGGCGAGCTCCCCGGAGCGGGCCTTGCGGAGGGCCAGCGCGACGAACACCGCCAGCACCACCAGTTGCAGCGCCACCAGCGCGTACTGCACGCCCTTCGTGGTGGTCATCCCGCGGTAGCTGATCGCGGTCGCGGCCGCGATCAGCAGCAGGCAGGTGACGATGTGGACCGCCTTGTCGCCGTCCAGGGCGGCGATCCGGTCGCTGCCGGTCACCTCGCCCGCCAGCAGCCAGAAGTACGAGGTGGCGACGCCCGCCAGGTTCGACAGCACGATCACCGTCGCGATGACCAGGCCCCAGCCGCACATCCAGCCGACGTGCGGCCCGAACGCCTTGACCGTCCAGGTGAAGGAGGTGCCGCAGTCCGGCACGGCCTTGTTGAGCTCGCGGTAGGCGAAGGCGACCAGCAGCATCGGCAGGAACCCGGCCAGGAACACGGCCGGCATCTGCACCCCCACCTCGCCCGCGGTGGAGCCGAGCGTGGAGGTGAGGCAGTAGACCGGCGCGACGGTCGAGACACCGATCACGGCACTCCCCAGCAGGCCGACGGAGTTGCCGCCCAGGCCCTTGCCGCGCACGCCGTCGGCGTCGTTCTGCGTCCCGTCGGTCCGTGACCGCGTCACCGTCTGTGTCATGACACAGGACGTTAAATCATGCGTTTTCCATCGTTGGGCTGGTGATAACCAACCCGCTCTTCCTCGGAATCACAGCCTACGGCAGCCTGTGGCCCGATGATTCCTTCCATGTGCGGGCTCGTGATCTCGCATCGCAAGGAAGCGGCCCCGACTGTCCGGTATTCGGAAACCGCACGGCCGGCCGAAATGTCCCGTTCACATTTTTCCGTGTGACGTGTGTCGCCGACCTTGGCGCCGTGTACACGCCTGAGACGCCCGGTGCCGTCGCCGCCCGTTTCACGGGTGCGACCGCGCTCCGGGAACGCCCCCGGTCGACGACCCTGGCCGAGGTGACCCTCGACGACGGGCGCACGGTCATGGTCAAGCGCGGCGACGGCCCCGAGGCGGTGCGGGCGGAGGCCGCCGGGTTGCGCTGGCTGGCCGACGCCGGCGCGGTCCGCGTCCCCGCGGTGCACGGGCACGACGAACGGTCGCTGGTGACCGACCGGATCGTGACGGGCCCACCGACCCCCGAGGCGGCCCTCCGCTTCGGTCGCGACCTCGCCGCCCTGCACGCCGCCGGCGCGCCCGCCTTCGGCGCCCCGCCGCCGGGCGGCCCCCGCCGGGCCCGGATCGGCCTCGCCCCCCTGCGCAACGCCGACGGCGCGGACTGGCCCGCCTGGTACGCCGAACACCGCGTGCTGCCGTATCTGCGCACGGCGGTCGACGCGGGCACGATGCGTCCCGCCGAGGCGGCCGTCGTCGAGCGGGTCTGCGCGCGGCTGCCGGAGTGGGCCGGTCCCGCCGAACCGCCGGCGCGGCTCCACGGCGACCTGTGGAACGGCAACGTGCTGTGGGGCGAGGACGGACAGGTCCGGCTCATCGACCCGGCCGCGCACGGCGGCCACCGCGAGACCGACCTGGCGATGCTCCGCCTGTTCGGCTGCCCCCACCTGGAGCTGGTGCTCGACGGCTACCGGCGGGCGGCGCCGCTCGCGGACGGCTGGACCGGCCGGGTCGGGATCCACCAGCTCTTCCCGCTCCTCGTCCACGCGGTCCTGTTCGGCCGGAGCTACGCCGAACAGGCGCTGTCGGTGGCGGAGCGAGCCCTGCGCGACCACTGACGCCGGCCGTGGGGGGGGGCCCGGCGGGGGGCCCCGCCCCCCGGGCCGCCCCCCCCCCCCCCCCGCCCGGCGCCCCCCCGCCCCCCCCCCCGGGCCGGGGGGGCGGGGGGCGGCGGGCG
>NZ_JBVHDT010000013.1:38979-230071 GCF_055563235.1 Streptomyces sp. NPDC003248
TCGTGTGGGGCGGGCGCTCCGCCGACCTGGGGGTGTGGGGGGCGGCGCGCGCCCGGCGCGCCCACTGCCGCGGGCGGGGCCGCGGGCCCGGGGGGTGCCCCGGGCCCTCGCCACGGCGCATCCCTCACGACGTCCGGTCGCCCTTCGGCTTGCCCCGCTGGTCCGGGGTGCCGTGCGGCGGCGGGCTGGAGGGCTCCGGCGAGGTCGCCGGCGACACCGGCGAGCCCGCACGCCCCTGGGTCTGCTCGGGACGCAGGGCGCCCGGATCACCCGAGGTCGGCTCCGCGCCCGCCGCCAACTGCTCCAGGCGGGACGTGAGCAGCTCGGTGACCGGGAGCCGGTCGGCGTGCGTCCGTTCGTAGGCGAGCAACTCCTCCACCTCCCCGGCGGTGAGCGACCGTACGCGGCTCTCCAGGCCGCCGAGGGGCAGGTGGTCGTAGTCGGGCAGGGGCAGGGCGGTGCGGCCGGGGTCGGTCATCGGTCTCACTTCCGTTCGCGGGGGGCACCGGGCACGCTTCCGTTCGCGGGCGGCGCCGGACGCGCCGGCGGTACGGCGTGCGCCGAGCGGCGGCGGGGCGGGGGAGGGGCGTCCGCTCAGTGGGCGCCCAGACCGCCCCCGCCGAACGAGCCGCTGCTGCCCCGGCTCCAGCGCGGACGCGTCTTGGAGTCGCTCGACCGCGTCTGCATGTTGGTCAGTTCGTACGGGGTCAGCGGACGGCCGCCCTTCGCCATGCGGGGCACCTCGTCGGGTTCCCGGTTCTCCCGGACCTCGTGGACCGGGCCCTCCGGCGGCAGATGCGGCTGTTCCTCGGGGCGCGGCCTCGGCGACTCGCGCATCTTGACTCGCGCGCCCAGCCAGAAGCTGCCGGCCAGCATCGCTATGAGGGCGACACCGACCAGGAACAGCGCCAGGCTGAGCAGGCCGCTCGAGGCGGCCAGCTGCATGCTTGCGGTACTCATATCAGGCGAATACCCCTCAAATCGGACGCAAACCGCCGGTGCGGTCCCTCGCCGCGCGTGCGCGTTCCGTCGCCCGCCGCGCTCCCGCCGGGCTCCCACCGCGCTCCGGGCGCGCGCTCACGGCGGCCGACGGGCACATCGCCCGGGTGGTTTGGGTCCGGCCGGCGCGGCAACCCGCACGGTGTGACTTCGACGACATCCCAACAGGAACTCTTCCGGTTCCTGGAGGACCGCTTCGCCTGCGCCCAGGCGTGCACCGAGTGTGCCCGGGCCTGTGCGCAGCGCGCGAGCCTCGTGGATCCGGACGGGACGGAACTGCAAGACCTCATACGCCGCAAGGGCATCATGTGCGCGGAGGTGTGCGACGCGACCTGCCGCATGCTGTCCGAGGACAACCGGACGGACGAGAGCGGCATCCGCCTCCAGCTGGAGTGGTGCCGCACGGTCTGCCTGGAGTGCGCGCACGTCTTCGACCGGCAGCCCGGCGCCGAGCAGAGCGCGGCCGCGTGCCGCGCCTGCGCCCAGGCCTGCACGGACTTCATGGCGACGCTCAGCTGATGCGCTGATCGGCTGATCCACTGGTCGTGCGCGATCAGTGGATCCGGTTCGGGGAGGCGAGCCCGTCCGGCTCGGCTCACCCCCAGCCCAGTTCCGAGTAGAGCCGACCGGCCCGGATACCGTCCAGGGAGGTCCGTGCGTACCCGACCAGCGGGTCCGGCAGGGCGTCCAGCGGCCACCACTCCCAGGCGAGGCACTTGTCCGGCTCCAGCAGCCGGGGCTCACCGGCCCACCGCCGGGCCCGGAAGACCAACTGGAGGCGAGGCCAGGTACCGGGCGCGTCGACGACATGCACCACATGGGCCAGTTCGACGTCCGCGGCCTCGATCACCAGCCCGGCCTCCTCCCGTGCCTCCCGGATCAGGCAGGCCACGGCGGACTCCCGCTCGCAGTGGCCGGCCAGGAAGTGGTGGTGCAGGGGAGCGAAGGGCGAGCCGGGGTGGCGCAGCCCGAGGAGCACCTTCCCGTCGCGCTCCAGGTACAGGTGCACGCCGACGACGTTCGCGACGGCGCCCTCCGCGGGGCGCCGGGCCGGGGGGACGCTCCCGTCGGCCTGATGGCGGGCGAGGACCTCCGCCGCCCACGGCGCCATCGTCAGGTGGGCCGTGGTCGCGGCGTCGAAGAAGGCGAACATGATGCCCTCACCGACCGGCAGCCGGGACGGATCGCCGTCCCAACGGCCGAGGAAGACCGTCATGTCGTCGATGACCGTGAAGCGGGTCAGCCCGTCCAGGACGAGCCCCGTCTCCTCCCACAGCTCCCGCGCGACGGCCTCCTCCGGTGTCTCGTCCCCCTCCCGCGCCCCGCCGGGCAGGGACCAGGCGCCCGGATCGCAGATGGGCTTGTGCGCGTCCCGCAGATGGAGCAGGTACCGACCACGCCGGTCGACCAGGAGCGCGGAGGTGTGGCGAGGCTCGGTGTCCATACGATGCCCTTCGTTCCGTACACGTGACCGCCGGGGTGACATCCCGGAGCCCCGACCGTACTTGAGCGGCCGCCCGGCTGAGGACCCCTCACCGCGCCCGCGCCACGCGTCCCTGGCCGGTCCGGACCGCCCCGTGTTACGAAGGGGCATGCCTGCACACGAGGGACCGGGGCGCCCGGGACACCGGGCCTACGACGTGGTGATCGTCGGCGGTGGCCACAACGGGCTGGTCGCCGCCGCCTACCTGGCCCGGGCCGGGCGGTCGGTGCTGGTGCTGGAACGGCTGGACCACACCGGGGGCGCGGCCGTCTCCACCCGTCCGTTCGCCGGGGTGGACGCCCGGCTGTCGCGCTACTCCTACCTGGTCAGCCTGCTTCCGCGGAAGATCGTGCGGGACCTGGGCCTGCGGTTCCGCGTCCAGGGGCGGACCATCTCGTCGTACACCCCCGTGGAGCGGGGCGGGCGGCCGACCGGCCTGCTCGTCGGAGGGAGCGAGGAGCGCACCCGGGAGGCGTTCGCGCGGCTGACCGGCGGGGAGCGGGAACACGCGGCCTGGCAGCGCTTCCACGGCATGACCCGACGCGTCGCCCGGAGCGTCTTCCCGACGCTCACCGAACCGCTGCCCAGCCGCGCGGAACTGCGCCGCCGCATCGACGACGAGGACGCCTGGCGGGCCCTGTTCGAGGAGCCCCTGGGCGTCACGATCGAGGAGCGCTTCGCGGACGACCTGGTGCGCGGCGTGGTCCTGACCGACGCGCTCATCGGCACCTTCGCCGACGCCCACGACGCCTCCCTGAAACAGAACCGCTGCTTCCTCTACCACGTCATCGGCGGCGGCACCGGCGCCTGGGACGTGCCCGTCGGCGGCATGGGCGCCCTCACCGACGCCCTGGCCGCCGCCGCCCGGGACGCGGGCGCCGTCCTCGCCACCGGCCACGAGGCCGTACGGATCGCCACGGACGGCCGTCGCGCCGAGGTCACCTGGCGCACCGCCGACGGCGAGGGCGTCGCCGCCGCCCGGACCGTCCTGGTGAACGCCTCCCCGCAGGCCCTCGCCGCCCTCACCGGCGACGAACCGCCCGCCCCCGCCGAGGGCGCCCAGCTCAAGGTGAACATGCTGCTGAAGCGGCTGCCCCGGCTCAGGGACACCTCGGTCGACCCGCGCGAGGCCTTCGCCGGGACCTTCCACATCGCGGAGGGCTACGAGCAGCTCGCCCGCGCCCACGCCCAGGCCGCCGCCGGTGAGCCGCCCGCCGCCCCGCCGTCCGAGATCTACTGCCACTCCCTGACCGACCCGAGCATCCTCGGCCCGGACCTCGCCGGACGCGGCTACCAGACGCTGACCCTGTTCGGCCTGCACACGCCCGCCCGGCTCTTCGCCCGGGACCACGACGCCGTGCGCGACGCGCTGCTGGAGGCCACCCTCGCCCAGCTCGACGCCCACCTCGCCGAACCCCTCGCCGACTGCCTGGCCACGGACGCCGACGGCCGCCCCTGCATCGAGGCGAGGACCCCGATCGACCTGGAACGCGACCTCCGCCTGCCCGGCGGCCACATCTTCCACCGCGACCTGAGCTGGCCCTACGCCGACGGGAGCACCGGCCGCTGGGGCGTCGGGACCCCGCACGCCAACGTCCTGCTGTGCGGGGCCGGCGCGGTGCGCGGGGGAGGCGTCAGCGGAGTGCCGGGGCACAACGCGGCGATGGCGGTGCTGGAGGGCGGGGCCGGCTGACGAGCCGCATGCGTCGCGCGGGGAGGGGTACCCCGGCACAACGGAAGGACCGCACGTATGCACGGATGACAGGGAGGCTGTCATGGCGGACCTGAGCCCCATCGACCTGCAGAAGGCCCTCCGCGGCATGGACTACCCGACGGACAAGCAGCACCTGGTGGAGCGTGCCCGTCAGAACAAGGCCGACGACAAGGTCGTCAGCCGCCTCGACGGTCTGAAGCAGGACCACTTCGACGGGCCCAACGAGGTGCAGAAGGCCGTCTTCAACCAGTAGCCCACCGGAGCGGAGCCCGCGGCCGGCCGACGGACCGCCCTCGGCCGGCCGCGCAACCCCGGCCACCGGCGCCGGTGTGCGCCCCCGCTTGACCCGTCCCCGCCGTCCCCCGAGGATCCTGTGTCATGACGCCAGGACACGGCAGCACGGTCGACGGGGTACTGCGGCGCAGCGCCCGACGCACCCCGGCACGCGTCGCGGTCGAGTACCGCGACCGCACCTGGACCTACGCGGAACTCGACGAGGCCGTCTCCCGCGCGGCCGCCGTCCTGCTCGGCCTCGGCCTCGCCCCCGGCGACCGGGTCGGCGCCTACGGCCACAACTCGGACGCCTACCTCGTGGCCTTCCTGGCCTGCGCCCGAGCCGGCCTGGTGCACGTCCCCGTCAACCAGCACCTCACCGGCGACGACCTCGCGTACATCGTCGGCCAGTCGGGCAGCGCACTGGTCCTCACCGACCCCGATCTCGCGGACCGGCTCCCCGACGGCGTACGGACCCTGCCGCTGCGCGACAGCGACGACTCGCTCCTTTCCCGGCTGGCCGGCACCCCGCCGTACGACGGCCCCGAGCCGCGCGGCGAGGACCTGGTCCAGCTTCTGTACACCTCGGGCACCACGGCCCTGCCCAAGGGCGCGATGATGACCCACCGCGCCCTGGTGCACGAGTACCTGAGCGCGATCACCGCCCTCGACCTCAGCGCCGGCGACCGGCCCGCCCACTCCCTGCCGCTGTACCACTCGGCGCAGATGCACGTGTTCCTGCTGCCGTACCTCGCCGTCGGCGCCACCAACATCGTCCTGGACGCGCCGGACGGCGACCGGCTGTTCGACCTGATCGAGGCCGGCCGCGTCGACAGCCTCTTCGCCCCGCCGACCGTGTGGATCTCCCTCGCCAACCGCCCCGACTTCGCCACCCGCGGCCTCGACGGACTGCGCAAGGCGTACTACGGGGCGTCGATCATGCCGGTCCCCGTCCTGGAACGCCTGCGCGAACGCCTCCCGGAGCTCGCCTTCTACAACTGCTTCGGGCAGAGCGAGATCGGCCCGCTCGCCACCGTCCTCGCCCCCGATGAGCACCAGGGGCGCATGGACTCCTGCGGCCGCACGGTCCTCTTCGTGGACGCCCGGGTCGTCGACGACGACGGCGAGGACGTGCCCGACGGCACACCCGGGGAGATCGTCTACCGCTCCCCCCAGTTGTGCGAGGGCTACTGGGACAAACCCGAGGAGACCGCCGCGGCCTTCCGGGACGGCTGGTTCCGCTCCGGAGACCTCGCCGTGCGCGACGCCGACGGCTACTTCACCGTCGTCGACCGGGTGAAGGACGTCATCAACTCCGGCGGCGTGCTGGTCGCCTCCCGCCAGGTCGAGGACGCCCTCTACACCCATGAGGCCGTCGCCGAGGCGGCCGTCGTCGGCCTGCCCGACGAGAAGTGGATCGAGGCGGTCACCGCGGTCGTCGTCCCCCGGGGCGAGGTCACGGAGGACGACCTCATCGCCCACGCCCGCGCGAAGCTGCCCGCCTTCAAGGCGCCGAAGCGGGTGCTGTTCGTGGACGCGCTCCCGCGCAACGCCAGCGGGAAGATCCTCAAGCGTGAGCTGCGGGACCGGCTGCGCTGAGCCGCCGCCCGCCGCCCGCGGGCGGCTCGTGGGCGTACGTTCCCCGGACAGCCGCAAGGTCCCCGTCATGTGCTCTGTCCGCGTCCGTGACCGATCGCTAGGCTGGCCGCGGACGACGAACCGGGAGGAGCAGGGACGTGGCCGAGAGCACCATCCAGCAGCAGCCGCTCGCGGGCTGGGAGAAGCCGGAGCTGGACCTCAGCAGGGCCGAGTGGCAGTCCAGCAGCAGGGGCCGGGGGGATGTCCAGATCGCCTTCGTCGAGGGCTTCGTCGCGATGCGCAACAGCGGTCGCCCCGAGAGCCCTTCCCTGATCTTCACGCCCGCGGAGTGGGGCGCCTTCGTCTGCGGCGCCCGTGAGGGCGAGTTCGACCTGACCTGAGCCCCGGCCGGTCCGGCCCGCCGCCGCGGGCCGAACCGGCGGTGTTCCCCCTCGTTTTCCGGACACGCGACCCCGGGGAGCCGGGCCGGGCCCCCGCCTGGGTCAGGCTGGCCCCAGCAGGACGAAGGACGTGTCCCGGAGGTGAGGACCATGAGCACTCTGCCGGTCGTCGCGGCGGTCGACGGCTCCGAGAACAGCCTGCGCGCCCTCGACTGGGCCTTGGAGGCCGCCCGCGGGCGCGCGGCTCCGCTGCGCGTCGTGCACGTGCGCCAGTACGCCTTCTGGACCCAGCCCGGCGCCCCGGTGGTGGTGCCCCCGCCGCCGGACGAGGACCCCGTCCTCGCCGACGCCCGCGCCCGGCTGGCCGGCGCCGCGGACGGGACGGAGCTGGAGTACGTCGGCCTGGACGGCGCGCCGGGCGCCCTGCTGCCCGAACTCGGCGCGGAGGCGGAACTGCTCGTCCTGGGCTCCCGGGGCCGCGGTGGCTTCACCCGGCTGCTGCTCGGCTCCAACGGCCTCACCGCCGCGCGGGACGCCGAGTGCCCGGTCGTGGTCGTCCCCCCGCCCGGACGCGAGGTGGACGGCCCGCACCCCGCGCCGGAGCCGGGGCCCCGCGTGGTGGTGGGCCTGAAGACGGACGGCCCCGACGACGCCGCCCTGGCCTTCGCCTTCACCGAGGCCGCCCTCCGCGGCGCACGCCTCCAGGTGATCGCCGCCTACCCCTGGCCCGTGCAGACCTGGGCCGCCCCCGGCGAGCTGATCGCTCCGGTCGTCGAGCAGGAGGCCGTCGAGCACGAGACCCGCGTCCTCGTCGACGGCTTCCTCACCGCGCACCGGGAACGCCACCCCGGCGTGCGCGCCGAACCCCACCCCGTCGCCGGTGACGCGGCCGGACACCTCGTCGCCGCCTCCGTCGGCGCCGAGTCGGTCGTCGTCGGCCGCCACCGCCGCCGACTGCTGGCCCCCGCCCGCATGCTGGGCTCCGTCACCCACGCCGTCCTGCTGCACGCGGCCAGCCCGGTCGCGGTCGTGCCCCCGGCCCCGGGGGAGGAATGACCCCCGGGGCGACGGACGCCGGTGGACCTATCATCGGCCGCATGCAGGACGCGACCCACGGCGCCACCCGCCTCGCCCTCGACCTGGCGCTGACCATCCGGCACGACGGCCACGGCGGGGTCGCCGACGACCTGGCCGACCCCGCCGCACTGACCGCCTGGGTGGCGGCCCACGCCGAGGACCTCCCGGGCACCGCCGGACGGACCGTCGACGCGAGCGCCCTCGCCGCCGTCCGCGCCCTGCGCGCCGCCGTCCGCGCCCTCTTCGCGCACGCCGTCCGCCCCGCCGAGCCCAGCCCCGCCGACGCGGCCCGCCTGCTGCCGCTGCCCGAGGCCCTGCGCCGGCTGAACGCGGCCGCCGCCCGCACCCCCACCGTGCCGGTCCTGCGGTGGACCGACGGCACCGGCCCCGTCGTCGACCGGCGGCCCGTACCGGACGGCGATCTCACGGCCGCCCTCGCCCAGGCCGCGATCTCCTTCCTGACCGGCCCGGACCGGGAGCGCCTGCGCGCCTGCCACGCCCCGCGCTGCGTCCGCTACTTCCTCAAGGACCACCCCCGCCAGGAGTGGTGCAAGCCGTCCTGCGGCAACCGCGCCCGCGTGGCCCGCCACCACGAGCGCCACCGCAAGACCGTGGGCTGACCCACCGGCCTCCCCCCTCCGCCCTTGCCCGGCGGTTCCGCCGCCCGTCGCCCCGGTGACCTCGCACCCGTCGCCGAACGGCACCACGTACCATGGCCGCATGTCGTTCCTCCGCCGCCGCAGCGCCACCCCCGCCGGGCCCGACTTCGACGTACTGGCCATGGACCCGGGTGACTGGCCCGGCAATCTCGGCGCCGGGCTGCTGCCCGCCCCCGACGGCACCTGCCAGGGCGTCTTCCTGCGCTACGACCTCTTCGGCGGCCGAGGCCCCGCGATGATCATCGGCAACCTCCCGGCGGGCTCCCCCGCCCGCGAGGTCCCGGAGGGCCAGGTGCCCTTCGAGGTCGCGCAGCTGCTGCTGGCGCTGGAGAACGACGAGGAGGTGACCGTCGTCGGCACCGAGGACATGCCGGTGATGCAGGGCGACAACCTCCTGATCGTGCGCCGCCTCAAGCTCTCCGAGAGCCGCATCTCCTGCGTCCAGTTCGACCGCAGCGACAACGTCCTCGTCACCATCGCCGCCTGGGACCGCCCCATCACCGACGACCTGTACGCCCTGCTGAAACCGCTCCCGGCGGAGCTCTTCCAGCAGGGCTGACCGGTCAGGAGGCCGACACCCGCACGTCCGCCGCCCGGACGAACGCGACCCGGTGGCCGTACTGGATCTCGTAGTACAGGTCCTTGCCGACCACCACCCGGTGCGTGTCGGCCGCGAAGGTGACCGCGTATGAGTACTCGCCCGGCACCGTGCCGCCGGCGACGTACTTCTGGCCCTTCGGCAGCCGGTACGGCAGCGGGGAGACCGCCTGCACCGGGACGCCCGCCGGGTAGGCCGCCGCCTCCGGATAGGCCCGTCCGTAGACGGGGACGCTGTCCACGCCGTCCTTGGGGGTGACCACCGTGCCGGAGGCGGGCACGGCCGTCGGCTGCTGCGCCGGGTTGCGGAACCAGGCCTTCTGGCCCAGGTACCAGATCGCCGTCCAGTCCTCCCACCGGTCGGCCACCGCGTACTGCTGGCCGGTGGACGCCCGCGAGGAGAGGTCGTTCACGCCCGTGCCCGGCGTCGTGCCCAGTCCGACGTCCTTGATCAGGGGCGCGGTCACGGAGTGGTCGGAGTACAGCCGGACCTCGCTGGAGCCGTGTGCCGCGCACGTCTGGCCCGGGGCCGTGCAGCCCGTGTACACCGGCTGGTTGGCCGCGTAGTCCGGCAGGATCGTCACCAGCGAGCCGTTCTGGCCGGCCGTCGCCTTGAACGGGTGGCCCAGCAGCTCGAAGTAGTGCCGCCAGTCCCAGTACGGGCCGGGGTCCGTGTGCATCCCCGGGACGCTCGCCGTCGTCGGGCCGGGCACGGTGTCGTGGCCCAGGATGTGCCGGCGGTCCAGGGGGATGCCGTACTTCGCGGCCAGGTACGCCACCAGGCGCGCCGACGACCGGTACATGGCCTCCGTGTACCAGGAGTCCGGGGCGGCGAGGAAGCCCTCGTGCTCCAGGCCGATCGACTTGGAGTTGACGTACCAGTTGCCCGCGTGCCAGGCCACGTCCTTGGCCTTCACGTGCTGCGCGATGTGGCCGTCGGTGGAGCGCAGCGAGTAGTTCCAGGACACGTAGGCCGGGTCCTGGACCAGGTTGATGACGCCCTCCCAGCCGCCCTCGGTGTCGTGCACGACGATGTAGTCGACGGACTGGGACGCCGGACGGTCCGCCGTGTCGTGGTTGCCGTAGTCGTCGTTGCCGAACTGCTCGTAGGGCGCCGGGATCCACTCGCAGGAGACGGTGCTCGGGCACTCGGTGTCCGCGGCGGACGCCGTGCGCAGACCGATGTGCCGCAACTGGGCGGTGCGCGGCCGCACCCGCGGCTGCGCGGGCAGCGCGACCCGCTGGCCGGCGTCCGTGGTGCGCTCCGCGCCGGTGCGGATCACGTCGTACACGTCGTTCGCGTAGGCGGCGCCCGTCGCGGTGTCGTCGGCGCCCGAGAAGTACGCCACCGCGCCGTACCAGTCCGCCGGGTCGGCGCTCAGCGGCTCGCCCAGGTCCCGCTGGGCGGCGGCGAGCAGGGCGGCGCCGCCGGCCACGTTGGCCATGGGGTCGGTGCGCAGGTCCTCGGGACGCAGACCGGTCAGCTCGGCCGCGCTCAGCAGCGTGTTCAGCCTGGGCGGGATCTCGGCGTCCTCGGGGAGAGCCGTCCGGGGGCGCAGCGGCGGACGGGCGTCGTCGCCGCGGGCGTCCTCCGTGCCCTCGCTGTGGTGCGGGGCCGAGGCCAGGGCGGTGCGGGCGTCGGTGAGGTGCATGGGGCCGTAGCCGCCGGTCACGCTCGGCGCGCCGGCGTGCCCGTCCCAGCGGGACTGGAGGTAGGAGACGCCCAGCAGCACGCTCTGCGGCACGTGGTACTCGGCGGCCGCGGTGCTGAACGCCCGTTGCAGCAGCATCGCGGACGCGCCCGCCGCGCCCATGGAGCCCGTGGAGTCCGTGGCGGGGGAGGCCGCGCCGAGCAGCGGCAGCAGCAGGGCCGCCGACGCCACGGCGGCGGTGGCCCCGCGGGCGCCCGCGGAACCGGGCACTGGTCGGGAGTGGATGACGGATCTTCGCAATGCGGCCTCCTGGGACGAACGAGCGGGGCGGGGCGGCGTGCGGGCCGGGACGTGAGGCAGTGGTACCCGCTTGCCGACGGTCCGTCAATCATGCCCATCGGGAGACGATTTCCCATGTCAACAGGGGTTCGGCGAGTTTCGTGGCGGCGGCCCGCGGGCCTGCGGCGCGTCAGTGGAGTACACCGATGGGCGAGCGCCTCGGCCGGGCGGCCGCGGCCTCGGCGGAGCGCGTCACCCGGGCGGTGGCGCCACCCGCCAGCCCCTCCGGCGGGAGGGCCGCGCCCTTCGCGAGCGCCCGGTCGGGTGGCCGCCACGGCATGGGCGCCCGGCTGGGTGGCCGTCACGCCATGGGCGAGCGCCCGGTTGCGTGGCCGCCGTACCGTTCGAAAGCGCCCGCAGCGGGTGGCCGCCGGGCCCTTCGCGAGCGCGCCCGGTGCGGTGGCCGAGGGCGCCACTCGCGAGCGCGCCCGGTTCGGTGGCCGACGCGCCACTCGCGAGCGCCGGGAGCGGTGGCCGCCGCGCGCCACGTGAAGGCACCCGCAGCGGGTGGCCGTAGCACGCTGGAAGCGGTTCGTGGGCGGCCGTGGCGCCCGGGGTACCCCGGGGCCGGTCCGTCCGGACAGGCGAAGGCCGCGGGGGCCGCCGCTCCGGCGGCCCCCGCGGCCTCTCCCCCCTCAGCGAGTGCCGACAGCCGCCCGCACGGCGCGCCGGGCCAGCTGGCAGTCGTCGTGGAGCCGCCGCAGCAGCAGCCGCTGTTCCTCGCCGGACTGTGCGGCCGCCGTATGGGCCGCGCCCGGAGCCGTCGGGGCCGTGTCGTGCATCGAACGCTGCACGGCCGTCTCGTAGGTGCGGATCTCCCGGGTCAGGACCAGCATCAGGTTCACCAGGAACGCGTCGCGCCAGGCCGGGCCGGCCGACTGCGCGATCTGGCTGATCTGACGGCGCGCCACCGGCGCGTCCCCGAGGACCGACCACAGCGTCGCCAGGTCGTAGCCCGGCAGGTACCAGCCCGCGTGGTCCCAGTCCACCAGCACGGGACCGGCCGGTGACACCAGGATGTTCGACAGCAGGGCGTCGCCGTGGCAGAACTGGCCCATGCCCTGACGGCCCGCGGTCGCCGCGATGCCGTGCAGCAGCTTCTGGAGGTCGCCCAGGTCCCGGTCGGTGAGCAGGCCCAGCTCGTGGTAGCGGGAGATGCGGGCCGCGTAGTCCAGCGGCGCGTCGAACGTGCCCGCCGGCGGACGCCAGGCGTTGAGCCGGCAGACGGCGCCCAGCGCCGCCCTGATGTCCGCGCGCGGCGGTGCCTCCGCCGGGTGCCGCTGGAGCGCCGCCGCCCGTCCCGGCATCCGTTCGACGACGAGGGTGCAGTTGTCCGGGTCCGCCGCGATCAGTCGCGGCACCCGCACCGGGGGGCGGTGCCGGACGAACGTGCGGTATGCGGCTATCTCGTGGCGGATCCGTTCGGCCCAGACGGGCGAATGGTCCAGTAAACACTTCGCGACGGCCGTGCTGCGTCCGGTCGTACCGACCAGGAGGACGGAGCGGCCGCTGCGGCGCAGCACCTGCACCGGGGCGAACTCCGGGCAGATGCGGTGGACGGACGCGATCGCCGTGCGCAGTTGGGCGCCCTGGGGGCCGGACAGGTCGAGTCTCCCGCTGAGTGGTGGGGTGCCGAGACCCGCGGGACGCCGGCCGCGGCCCCCGCCGGGTACCGGGGCCGCCGACCGCGCGGGGTCGAGGTAGGGGCCGCCGCCGCCCGGGCGGGGGAGCAGCGACCGGGGCGGGGCGGACACGGAGGACGATGCTGCGTACATGGGGGAGACAGATCCCTTCGTGTGCCTGCTGTGTGAAAGCGCTGCCCGGCCCGGTCCCCCGGGTGCACCCTGGGGAATGTCCCCCGGAGACCGGGTCGGGGTGGCGCGTTCCTACCTGACACCCGTAGCCCGGTGGCACACCATCTGGCGGACCCTGGCGAAACCCTGGCGAATAGTCCCTCGGCACTGTCCCCGGGCTACTGTCAACTCAGCCGAGAACCTGGGGGCTTACGTGAGCGGACAACCCAACACCCGGCTCGCGGACCTGTTCGGCCTGGCCGGCTGGTCCAAGGGCGAACTCGCGAGGCTGGTCAACCGGCAGGCGGCGGCCATGGGCCATCCCCAGCTGGCGACGGACACCTCGCGGGTGCGGCGGTGGATCGACACGGGGGAGATCCCGCGCGATCCGGTGCCGCGGGTGCTGGCGGCCCTGTTCACCGAGCGACTCGGCCGTGTCGTGACCATCGAGGACCTCGGTCTGGTACGGCACGGGCGTACGGGGAAACGGCAGGGCGGCGGGAGTGCGGATCCTCCCGACGGCGTGCCGTGGGCGCCCGAACGGACTGCCGCGGTCCTCACCGAATTCACGGGAATGGACCTCATGCTCAACCGACGCGGCTTGGTGGGCGCGGGCGCCGCGCTCGCCGCGGGCTCAGCACTCAGCACTGCCATGTACGACTGGCTGCACACCGACCCCACCCTCTCCGCCGACGCTCCCGTCATCGACCACCCCCTCGCACACGCCGACCCCGCGGGATTCGACCGCTACGAGGCCGCCCCGATCGGGACGGAGGAGGTCGACGAACTGGAGCGCTCGGTCGAGGTGTTCCGGGCCTGGGACGCCGCCCGTGGCGGCGGGCTCCAGCGCAAGGCCGTGGTGGGCCAGCTCAACGAGGTGGGCGGCATGCTCGCCTACCGTCATCCACCCCATCTCCAGCGGCGCCTGTGGGGCGTCGCCGCCAACCTCGCCGTCCTCGCCGGCTGGATGTCGCACGACGTCGGCCTGGAGCCCACGGCCCAGAAGTACTTCGTCATCGCCGCCCATGCCGCGAGAGAGGGCGGCGACAGGCCGCGGGCCGGAGAGGCGCTCTCCCGGGCGGCCCGGCAGATGGTGCACCTCGGCCGGCCCGACGAGGCCCTCGATCTGATGAAGCTCGCCCAGTCCGGCTCCGGTGACGAGGTGCTGCCCCGTACCCGGGCCATGTTCCACACCGTGGAGGCCTGGGCGCAGGCGTCGATGGGCAAGGGCCAGGCCATGCGCCGCACCCTCGGCCGGGCGGAGGACCTGTTCGTCTCCGACCGCGACGACGCCAGGACGCCGTCGTGGATGCAGACCTTCAAGGACGAGGACCTGTACGGCATGCAGGCCCTGGCCTACCGCACCCTGGCGGAGTTCGAGCCGGGCGCGGCCGTGCACGCCCAGTACTACGCGGAGAAGGCGCTGTCGCTGCGGATCGACGGACGGGAGCGGTCGAAGATCTTCGACCATCTGTCCATGGCGTCGGCCTGCTTCATCGGGGACGACCCCGAGCAGGCGGACCGGTACGCCCGGCTGGCCCTGATGTCGATGGGGGCGAACTCCTCCCGTCGCACCTGGGACCGGCTGCGTCAGATGTACCGGCTCACCGCGCAGTACGCCGACTCCCCGGGGATCGGCGAGCTGCGCGAGGAGATCCGGCAGGCGCTGCCGAAGGCGAGGGGAGGGCGGGGCGGTCACACCGCTCCGGCGTAGGCCGCCGGGGGGGATCCCGGTCCGTCGTACCCCGGTTCCGGTGGCGGTGGTGCCGGTGGGTCCGTCGTCGCGGTTCCGGTGTGTCAGGCGTCGTACGGCGTCACCCGGGCGACGAGCACACAGGCGTCGTCCTCGCGGTCGCTCGTGCCGAACTCCTCCACGACCATCCGTACGCAGTCCTGTGCGGTGGGCGTCGCCGCGAGGCGCGGGGCCAGGTCCAGCAGCAGGGGGTCCGTGTCGGCCCCGTGGCCGTCGCCGGGTACCAGCCCGGCGGTGTGCAGGAGAAGGAGGTCGCCCTCCTCGAGGGTCTCCTCGGCCTGTCGGTAGACGGCACCGGGGGCGGCACCGAGGAGGGCGCCGGCCGGTGCGTCGAGCCGGCGTCCCGTCCCGTCGCGGAGGAGCAGCGGGGCGGGGTGTCCGGCCCGCGCCCAGGTGAGGGTGCGGGTCTGCGGCCGGTAGCGGCAGCAGACGGCGCCGGCGAGGGCGGGGCGGGCGCCCGCGTCGAGCAACTGGTTGAGCCAGGACATCAGCTGGGCCGGGCGGGTGCCCGCCATCGCCATGCCGCGCAGGGCGCCCAGCGTCATCGCCAGCGTGGAAGCGACGTCCGGGCTCTGGCCGGTGAGGTCACCGACGCTCAACAGCGTCTCGTCGTCGAGGAGTTCGAGCGCGTCGTACCAGGCGTCCCCGAGCGGTGAACCGGTGTGGGCGGCCAGATGCTGGGCGGCGATGTCGAGACGGCGGGGGCCCTGGTGTGTGAGCCGCAGGAGTCCGCGCCAGGGCGGCAGCGCGGCCTGCTCCAGTTCGACCGCGACCCGGCGCTCGGTCTGGGCCTGCCGCCGGTGCCGTCGCAGTGAGTCACGGGTCTCGCGCACCGCCCGCTGGCCGCGGCGCAGTTCGCCGACGTCCCGCAGCACGGCCCACATGGCGGCGGTGCCGCCGTCGGCGTCGAGGACGGGCTCGCCCATCATGTGCACGGACCGGACCTCGCCGTCGGGCCGGACGATCCGGAACTCGCCGTCGATGGGACGGGCGTCGACGAGGCAGCCGGTGACCATCGCGGTGAGCCGGGGGCGGTCCTCCTCCAGGACGAGCGAGGGCAGTTCGTCGAGGGTGAGCGCGGGGGTGGCCGGGTCGCGGCCGACGAGCCGGTACAGCTCCGGGGACCAGACGGCGTCGTCCGTCAGCAGGTTCCACTCCGCGCTGCCGACCCGGCTGCGCGGCGCGCCGCGTCGGGGAGGGGGCGGCGCCGGGGCCTCCGCCGCCGAGGGCGGGCCGTCCCGGAGTTCGGCCAAGTGCGCGTCGAGGTCGTTGAGCTGATGCAGCGCCAGGTCGTAGAGGGCGCGCTGCCAGCGTCCCTGCGGGCCCGTTCCGTCGCTGTGCGCGTCCCTCCGTACGGCGTCGACCTCGCCCCTGAGTCGTCGCGTCTGCGTGATCAGCGCGTCGACCGGGCCGCGACCCGGCGGCTGGGCGGTGGGGCGATCCGCAGAGAGAGGGGGCGGCATGACGCACTCCGATGCGGGGGCGGGACGACCACGGGTGACGGACGGGACGACCAAGGGTGACGGAAGGGGCCGTTACGACTCTTGCACAGCCCGCGACGCCGTGTAAGGGATTCGGCAAGACACGATACGGTGATGCGCTTGGCATATGCCACAGTCTTCACGGAGGCATGTCCCGGTGCGATTGAGGTAGGCGGGCCTCATGTGCAAGTCGTAGGTGGAGTAAGTGAGTTGGGGGGACCTGCCGCATCGCGC
This sequence comes from Streptomyces sp. NPDC003248, assembly GCF_055563235.1. Taxonomy (NCBI): domain Bacteria; kingdom Bacillati; phylum Actinomycetota; class Actinomycetes; order Kitasatosporales; family Streptomycetaceae; genus Streptomyces; species Streptomyces sp. NPDC003248. The sequence continues at coordinate 55,013 of NZ_JBVHDT010000013.1, forward strand.
GGCGGAGGTCATCCGGGTGTTCGACGGTCGTGTGTTCCATGCTGCGGGGCCTCGTGGAGCCGCAGCGTGCGGACGTGACGCAGCTCACATCAATTCATCATCGCTTCCGCGTAATGCGAAGCGCCCCTGCGGGGTCCTACAAGCAGCACGCCCGACCGGCCGACCCTTCACCGCCGCGGAGACCGCCCATGGATTTCGCCACCGTCACCGTCCAGCAGCCCGCCCGCGCCGAGCTCATCACCTCGCAGGAGCGGGAACTGCCGGTTCCCGTCACCCTGCGCTACTCCTCCGACGACCCGCTCGCCGTGCACCTCGACTTCCCGCCCGAGGCGTGCCTGAAGGACGAGGCCGTCACCTGGACCTTCGGGCGCGCCCTGCTGGAGGAGGGGCTGGACGGACCGGCCGGCCGGGGGGACGTGCAGATCTGGCCGTGCGGCCGGGCCCGTACGGTGCTGGAACTGCACTCGCCGCTCGGACTGGCCCTGCTCCAGTTCGACACGGCCGCCCTGCGCCGGTTCCTGCTGCGCAGCCACGCCGTGGTCGCGGCGGGGCGGGAGGACGTCGGCGCCGCGGTCGACCGCGGGCTCGAAACCCTCCTCGGCAACGTCTGAGGCGTGCGAGCCGCCCGGCCCCGGTCCCCGGCCGTCAGCCGTACAGGGCCGGACGCGGGGCGAGGGCGACGTCCACCCGGGTGCCCGTCTCCGACGCCCGGACCCCGGCCTCGGCGACCACGGCGGCCGCGTATCCGTCCCAGGCGCTCGGCCCGGTGACCGTGCCCCGCCGCACGGCGTCGACCCAGGCCTGCACCTCGCGGTCGTAGGCGTCGACGAACCGGACCAGGTAGTCCTGCGGTACGTCCGTGCCGGCCGTGCCGCCCGCCGTCACGAGCATGCCGTGGTCGTCTCCGACGCGGGCACTGCCCGCCTCGCACACCGCCTCGCAGCGCACCTGGTAGCCGAAGCCGGAGTTGACGAACACCTCCACGTCGACCAGGGCGCCGCCGTCGGTCTCGAAGAGCACGAACTGCGGGTCGGCCAGCCCCTCCGGGGCGCCGGACGAGGGACGTGGCCGCAGCACCGTGACCGCCGTCAGCTCCTGGCCCAGCAGCCAGCGGGCCGCGTCGATCTCGTGCGACACGGAGCTGTCGATGAGCATGGCGCTGGTGAAGCCGGGCGGGGAGGAGACGTTGCGGTGGGTGCAGTGCAGCATCAGCGGCCGGCCCAGCCGCCCGTCGTCCAGCAGCGCCTTGAGCCGGCGGTACTCGGCGTCGTAACGCCGCATGAAACCGATCTGGGCCAGCCGCCGGCCGAGCCCCGCCTCCGCTTCCAGGACGCGCAGCGCGCCCGCCGAGTCCGGCACCATGGGCTTCTCGCACAGCACCGGCAGACCGCGGGCGAAGGCCGCGAGCAGCGCCTCCTCGTGCGCGGGACCGGGAGAGGCGATCAGGACGGCCTCGACGCCCGGGGCGTCCAGCGCGGCCTCCGCCTCCGTGTGCGTGAAGACGCCCGCGATCCCGGCGACGGCCGCCTGGGCGCGGGCGGGATCGACATCGGCCACCGCGGCGACCCTGGCGCCGCTCACCACCCGGTCGAGGCGGCGTATGTGGTCGGCTCCCATGTGTCCGGCGCCCAGGACCGCCACGCCCAGCAGGTCACCCACGTGCGTTCTCCCTCCCCGACGATGATCACGCCGTAGCGTACGCCGCCGGGGAGAACGCCCAGGAGGGGCTGCCCCGGTCGCCGGGGGAGCGCCTCGGACGAGGGGGAGGGGAGGGGGGCCTCAGTAGCGCAGCACCCCCGCGATGCCGTGCGCGTCGCCCAGGGCGCCGTCCGGGACGAAGTGCACCTCGGCGCCCGTCTCCAGGCACTGCTCGACGATCTCGTCGACGATGTCCTCCCGGGAGTCCAGGTCACCGCCGCCCGCCGGGATCAGGTGGTCGCCGTCGTCGCGGACCGTGACGCGGTAGTTCTCCTCGACCGCGAGCAGCCGGACCCGGCCCTCCCGCGCGCTCCGCCAGACCTCGTCGACGCCCGCCGCGTAGGTGCGCTGGCCGCGTGCCGTGTCCAGTTCCCGGCCCACCGCGGCGGTGTCCCGGCGGGCCTGCGCCTCGTGCAGCGGTCGTACGGCCTGCCACACGGCCTCGGCGGAGCCGTGCGCGAGACCGCCGTGCCGCACGTGCAGCGCCTCCCGGGCGACGCCCCCCGACTCGTCCAGGAGCGAGAGCGCGGCCTCCTCGCCGGTGAGGTACAACGGCCGCGGGTCCTGGCGCAGCAGCCGGGCCATGGCGGCGTCGGCGTCACGCAGGAAGCGGCGGGTGTCCTCGTCGCGGTAGGTGCTCGGCAGGTCGCCGATGCGCTCCATGCGCTCGGCGTCGAAGTTCTCCCGGCTGCGCACCAGCGGGAAGCCCCCGGTGCGGACCTCGGCGACCCGGTCGGCGCCGCCGTTCCACAGGGTGACGCGGTCGGGTGAGAGCGACAGCACCCAGAACGGCCGCTCGGCCGCCTGGGCGGAGACCAGGTTGCGGGTGAGGAAGGTGTCGGAGAGGACGACGCGCTCGGGCACGGGGCGGCCCAGGGACCACACCTGGTGCTCACCCGGCGCGGCGAAGATCACCAGACCGTCCTCGGCGTGCGTCAGGTCGACCTCGGCGAGGGCCCGGTCGAGCTGTCCGGCGACATCGGCGCGCCGGTCGCGGGTGACCGACGGATCGGCCTCCAACTGCTTCTTGGCCTCGGCCACGACATTGCGCAGCCGCACCCGGTCCTGGGCGTTGTCCGGTTCACGCCGGTGCGTCGGGGTCAGCACGGACACCGCGGGGTAGGGGCGCGGACGGCGCAGTTCGGAGAGGGTCGCTGAGCTGAGTGCGTGCTCCATAGCAGCACGATAGGGCGGATTCGCGTGACGGGCATTCGGGGCAATGAGGGATCTGTCGGGTGGTCCGTGACCGGGCCGTCGGGTGCCCTCGGAGCCGCCCCGACCCCTTCCTGCCCGTGCGTTCCCCCCTCCCCGTGCCCCTGTTTCCCGCCGTGCGCTCCCCGCCGCGGGCCACAGGTGACGGCGCTGACGGCGCTGACGACGGCCGGCCGGTCACCGGCCCCGGCCCAAGGCCTCCGCGTCGCCGCGCGGAGCGGGCCGGCCGAAGGCGTCCGGGTCCGCCGCCTCCCAGTCCCGCGCCCACGACGTCGGCGGCCCGGCCAGGAGCTCGCCCGGCTCCAGCCACGCGTACAGCTCCGCGTACGAAAGGAGCGTGCCCGGCCCCGTCCGCCGCACCAGGTGGGCGGGGGTGAGGCCGGCCGGGTCCGGTACGCCCATCGACGCCATGACGCGGACGGCGCTGCGGACCGCGGCCCGCTGGTAGCGCTGGACCCGGAGGGACCCCTCGCCCACGTGCAGGGCGCGCGTCCGCAGCGGGTCCTGGGTGGTGATGCCCGCCGGGCAGGCGCCCGTGTGGCAGCGCCGGGCCTGGGCACAGCCGAGGGCGAGCATCATCGCGCGGGCCGCGTTGGTGTAGTCGGCGCCCTGGACGAGACGCCGGACGATGTCCGGGCCGGTGGCCACCCGCCCGCTCGCCCCGATCCGGACCCGGTCCCTCAGACCGGACCCGACCAGCGCGTTGTGGACCGTGATCAGCCCCTCGGTGAGCGGCATGCCCAGCCGCCCGGCGGACTCCGCCGGCGCCGCGCCCGTCCCGCCCTCCGCCCCGTCCACCACCACGAAGTCCGGCGCCACGCCCTCCGCCAGCATCGCCCGGCACACCGCGAGGACGTCCCGGCGCGAGCCGACGCACAGCTTGAACCCGACCGGCTTGCCGCCCGCCAGCTCCCGCAGCCGCGCCAGGAACAGCACCAGTTCGCGCGGGGTCGAGAACACTCGGTGGCGCGGCGGTGACACCACCGTCCCGCCCACCGGCACCCCCCGCTCCCGTGCGACCCCGGCGCTCACCTTCACCCCCGGCAGGACCCCGCCACCCCCGGGCGCGGCCCCCTGGGAGAGCTTCAGGCAGACGCACTTCACCTCCGGGAGCGCCGCCTTGTCCGCGAACTCCCGCGCGTCGAAGCCCCCGTCGCCGGTCCGGCAGCCGAAGTACCCCGTCCCGATCTCCCAGATCAGGTCCCCGCCCCCGCGCAGATGGTGCTCCGACAGCCCGCCCTCACCGGTGTCCTGCGCGAACCGCCCCAGCCGCGCACCCTCGTTGAGCGCGCGGACCGCCCGGGGCGACAGCGCACCGAAGCTCATCGCGGACACGTTCAGCAGCGCCATGTCGTACGGCTGGCGGCAGTCGGGCCCGCCCACCCGCACCACCGGAGCCTCCTCGGGCGGCTCCACCGGGCGCAGGGACGGCACGAGGAACTCATGGCCCTCCGCGTCCACGTCCACGTCCCGGGAGTGCTCCCGGACGGCGGCCCGCCCCCGCCGCAGCCGCCCGGCCAGGGGCCGCCCGCGCAGCACCGCGTCCCGGCGCTGCGCCAGGTCCCGGCAGCCCAGCCCGGTCAGCGCCAGCAGCGGACCGGCCGCCCACCACCAGCCCGCCGACAGGACGGCAGCGGCCGTGGCCGTCCCGGCCGCGCCGGCCGCGACGAGCAGCAGCGGCAGGTAGCGGAGCACTCAGCCGTCCTCGTCCGCCCCGCACGAGCTGCCGCTCGGCGGGAGGGAGCCGTACAGCAGGAAGTCGTCGACCTTGCGGTGGACGCACTTCGACGAGCCGTACCCCGTGTGTCCCTCGGCCCGGTTGTCCAGCACCACGGCCGACGACCCGAGGCGCTCCGCCGTCTCCACGGTCCAGCGGTACGGCGTCGCGGGGTCGCCGCGGGTCCCCACGAGCAGCATCCTCGGCGTGTCGAGGTCCTTGACCTCGTCGCGGATGTAGTCGGTGCCCTTGGGACGGCCGTAGCACATCAGGACCTGGGTGAGCCGGTACCGGCCGAAGACCGGCGACGCCCTGTCGTAGACGGCGCGCAGCCGCTTCAGGTCGGCGGTGACCTGGGCGGCGGTGGGGCGGTCGGGGTCGTCCGCGCAGTTGATCGCCATCAGCGCCGCCGGAAGGTTGTCGAGGGGGACGTCCTCGGCCTCCGCCGGCTTCCCGGCCTTGTCCGGCTTTCCGGCGTTGTCCGGCTTCCCGGCGGGTCCGGCGCCGCCGTCCGGGCCGCGGTACGGCAGCCCCAGGCCGCCGGTCGCGAACGCCATGACGCCGCTGGTGTCCCCGTGCTCGACGAGCTGTGCCAGCGCCCGCTCCAGGGACGGCCACAGCTCCCTGCTGTAGAGCCCCTGCCCGATGGCGCCCACCAGGTCCTGCCCGGTGAACCAGTCGCCGAAGTCGGTCGCCACCGGGTCCTCGTCCAGCGAGCGGACCAGCCGTACGACCTCCTCGCGGGCCTTGCGCGGATCCTGGCCGAACGGGCACGCGATGTCGTCGGCGCACCAGCCGACGAAGTCCTCCAGCGCCCTCTGCTGGCCCCGGGCGCCCGCGACGCCCTGCTCCGCGAGCGGCTCGGTGAGCGTGTCCACGCCGTCCATGACGAGCCGGCCCACCCGGTCGGGGAACTGGGCGGCGTACACCGCGCCGAGCCGGGTGCCGTAGGAGAACCCCAGGTAGTTCAGCCTGTCGTCACCGAGCGCCGCCCGCATCACGTCCAGGTCCCGGGCCGCGTTCACGGTGCCTATGTACGGCAGGACGGGTCCGGAGTGCTCGGCGCACGCGGCGGCGGCGTCCTTCAGCCGCTCCAGCAGCACCCGCGGGTCGGAGGCGTCGGCCGGGGTGTTGTCGAGAGCGGCGAGCGCGTCCTCCTCGCCCTCCCCGCAGCTGACCGGCGCGGACCGGCCGACGCCCCGGGGATCGAAGGAGACCACGTCGTAGCCGTCGGTCAGCCCCATGAACTCCTTGCCGCCGTAGGCGAGTCCGGCGACGCCCGGGCCGCCCGGCCCGCCGAAGTTCAGCAGCACCGAGCCCCGTTTGTCGCCGGTGGCCCGGTAGCGGGCGAGTGCCAGGTCCAGGGAACCGGACTCGGGGTGCGCGTAGTCCAGGGGGACGGTCACCTTGCCGCACTGAAGATCCTCGGGCATGCCCTCGCCCTCGCACGACCGCCAGGTGACCTTCTGGTCGTAGAACCGTGACAGACCGGGGTGGCGGTCCCCGTCCGTGTCCGCGATCGCGGAGGGCGGGCCCGTGCCCAGCAGGGTGACGGCTGCGGCGGCGACGGCGAGCGCGCGGCGCCGCGGCACGGGCCGCCTCGACAGCTTGGCCAGCATCAGTGCCTCCAGGGGCGCCCCACGGCGGACCGTGCGCCGACGCCCCCGCCCACGATAGGCGGGCCCCGCGGGGGCCGCCTCCGGACGGGTGGCGTCCCGTGCGGTGGCCGTCCCGCGTCCGTCGCGGGGCCGCCGGGGGAGGGGGCGTGCGGGCTGCCCGGGAGGGGGCGCGCGGGCCGCAGGGGGAGCGTGTCGTGTGTTCGACGAGGTGACACCCAATGGGGTGAAAGACCGATTAGGCATAACTCGGACGGTTCGTCCGCGTTCTACGGGGTGCGGGCGAGCGCCCGCGACATGTCTGGAAGGCAGGGACCCATGAGACGGGTTACCCGAAACGGTGTGATCGCCGTCGCCGCCGCATCGGGCGCGATGGCCGTGACGATGCCCGCGTTCGCCGACTCCGCCGCGAACGGCTCGGCGGCAGGCTCGCCGGGGGTGATCGCCGGCAACGCCGTTCAGGTGCCGGTGCACCTCCCGGTGAATCTGTGCGGGAACACCGTGAACGTGGTGGGCGTGCTGAACCCCGCCGCGGGCAACACCTGCGTCAACAAGGGCTCCGGCCCCTCCGGCGCGAAACCGGGCCACGGCGCGAAACCGGGCGGCGTCACGAGGCCGGGCCACAGCACGAAGCCGGGCGGCGGCGCGACGGCGACCAGCAGTACGGCGCACTCCCCGGGCGCCGTCTCCGGCAACGGCGTCCAGGCCCCGGTCGACCTCCCCGTCAACGCCACCGGCAACAGCGTGGACGTGGTCGGCATCCTGAACCCGGTGTTCGGCAACGAGTCCGTGAACACCTCGGGCGAGGAACCCGCGCCCGAGGCGGAGCCGGCGCCGGAGCCGCCGCGGAACACGCCGCCCGCCGCGTCCCGGCCGGGCCCGACCGGCCCGAAGACGGTCCCGGCGGCCCCGGCGCCCCAGGCCCCGGCACCCCACGCACAGGCGCCCGAGGTGCCCGAAGCGGTCGGCGGGTCCCTGGCCCGGACGGGCGCGGACGCCACCGTCCCCGCCGCTGTGGGCAGCGCGGCCCTGGTACTCGGCGGAGCACTCCTGTACCGCCGGTACCGGCCGGGCGCGCAGCGCTGACCCGGCTCTCCACCGGGGGCCTCCACCGGCCCGCTCCGGGGCGGGCGGCGACCGTCACGCCCCCGCCCTCAGGCGCCGTGGAACCGCCGGTGGAGCCCCCGTACCTCCTCCGCCGGCTCGGGGACCGGCCCCTCCACGGCCACGCCGGGCGCGACCTCCCGGACCGGCAGGCCCGTACCGGGGCCGCCGGTACGCCCCACTCGGCCAGCCAGGCGGCGAGCTGCGCGGAGGAGGCGACGTACACGATGCGGCCGAGGCCCACCCAGGCGTGGGCGGCCGCGCACATCGGGCCGTGCTCCCCGGAGGTGTAGACGGTGGCCGCCGCCCGTTCCTCGGGCGAAAGCCGGGCCGCGGACCAGCTCGAACTCGGGGTGGCGCGTGGGGTCGCCCGACGCCACCCGGTTGCGGTCCTCGGCGAGCACCGTGCCGTCGGCGCCGACCAGCACCGAGCCGAACGGCTCGTCCCCGCACCGCAGCGCCTCGGCGGCCAGCTCGACGCAGCGGCGTACGTGCGGGAGTTCGCCGTCCTTCACCGTCGTCCACGGACCTCCTGGCCGTCGATTGCCGATCTTCGCCGACCAGCCTGGGGGCGGGGCGCGGTCCCCGCCGGTCCGTCCCCGTAGTTCGGTCATCCGGTAATCCGGTTGAGGCGGCCGTGCCGGGCTGCTGGAGTGGGCGCATGGACCGTGCCGCCGTACTCGCGCTCTACGACCGGGACATGCGTGAGGGCGCACGGCCCGACGGGCCCGACGCCCGGATCGAACGTGACGGGAACGTGGTCCGGCAGGTCGCTTCCGCGCAGGGCTGGAACGGCGTCGTCTGGTCCTCGCTCGGGGCGGCCGACGCCGATGCGGCGATCGCCGCGCAGGTCGCGTACTTCTCCGGGACCGACCGCGAGTTCGAGTGGAAGCTCTACGGGCACGACCGCCCGGCCGACCTCGGACGGCGGCTGTCGGAAGCCGGGTTCCGGCCCGGACCCGAGGAGACGCTGATGATCGGCGAGACACGTGACCTGCTGTCCGACGCCGCACCGCCCGACGGGGTCCGCGTGCTGCCCGTCACCGACGCGGCGGGCGCCGGCCTGGTGGCGGATGTGCACGAGCGGGTGTTCGGGACCGACGCCTCACGTCTGCGGCGGCGTCTGGCGGCCCGTCTGGGCGAGGCCCCGGACACCGTCGTCGCCGTCGTCGCCGTCGCCGGGGACGAGCCGGTGAGCTCGGCGCGGATGGAGCTGGTGCCCGGCACCGGGTTCGCCGGGCTGTGGGGCGGCGGGACCGTCGAGGGCCGGCGCGGCCAGGGCATCTACCGGGCCCTTGTCGCCCACCGGGCCCGCGCCGCCGCCGAGCGCGGCTACCGGTACCTCCAGGTCGACGCCTCCGACCTGAGCCGCCCCGTCCTGGAGCGGCTCGGTTTCGTGGCCGTGAGCACGACGACGCCGTACGTGTACGTGCCCTGACCGGCGGGCTCCGTGCCGTGCCGCCCGACGGGCCGCCGATGTGGGCCGGCCGGCTCGCCTCCCGTCCCGTCGGGTCACCGCCTCGGGGCGCTCTTCGCCGCCGTACCGGCGCACATCAGCCCCAGGACCAGGGCCAGGGCGCCGATGACGATGTTGTTCACGATCACACCCGCGTCCGGGCTGTCGCCGACGACCCACGGGGCGATGATCATCCAGATGCCCAGAGCGCACATGGCCCAGCTGAGGCCGTACATGCGGGCCGGAGCCGCGGTGAACCCGAGTGCCAGCAGACCGATGGCTATGCCGATGATCAGGTTGTGCGCCACGAGCGCGGGCTGGCTGGCGGTGTAGTGCAGTATCCACGGGGATACGGCGCAGTACAGACCGAGCAGGAACACCGGTCCGTCCACGAGAGCCACATCACGACCACCGAGCATGCGTTCGTACCGTGCGCGCATCTCGGAAACATCGGGGTGAGTCGACATGTCGCCTCGGGTGGGCGAGACGTTGGCCATGACTCGTCTCCTTTGACTTGCAGGCCTGACCGCGTCTGGTGCGGTGTGCGGTAAGCGCCGCGCAGGTTCATTCTGCGCTTATTTTTCCTTTATGTGTAGAGGTCAGGTGGGTCAGGGTGGGGGTGGCGGATGTCGCGACACGGGCGCGCGAGCGGGGTGCCTGCGGGGTGTGCTGCGCAGGGGCTCGCCCCCGGAGGACACCGACACTCTCCGGGGGCGAGGGGGGAGCGGGGCCGCGCTCCCGCCGGCGGCGCCCGAAGGGGAAAGGGCTGCCGCGCGAAGGGCTTCCGGTGCCGGACGCCCTCCGGATGCGGCGGACGCGGAGTTCCACCCGGGTGGGCGGTCCTTCGGCGCAGCGTTCGTGCGTCGAAAACACCCACGGTTGGCCCGGCGGCCCGGCGGCCCGGCGGCCCGGCAGTCGGCCCGGCAGTCCGGCGGTTCTCGGCCGTGCCGCCGCTCGTGCGTCAGCCGTACGTGTCGTTCTCCAGGCGGCGTCGCAGCTGGTGCATGCCGCGCCGGGCGTGGCTCTTGACCGTGCCCAACGGCCAGCCGGTGAGCGCCGCGATCTGGGTCTGGCTCAGGTCCTCGTAGAAGGCCAGCCGCAGCACCCGCCGCTGGGGCGCGGGCAGCCTGGCGAGCTCGCTGCGCAGCACGACGCGGTCCAGGACCGTCTCCGGGCGGTCGCGTCCGGGATCGGCGAGGGCGAGGACGGAACCGGCCGAGGCGACCAGGTTCCCCCGGCGGGTGCGGGCCGCGAGGGCGTCGGCGATCTTGCGCCGGGTGATGCCGACGATCCAGCCGCCGACCGCGCCGCGTTCGGGCCGGTAGCCCGCGCGACCGCGCCATACGCCGAGGAACACCTGCTGGGTGACGTCCTCGGCCTCCTTCGCGTCGCCCAGCGAGCGCCAGGCGAGCGTGTGCACCAGGGCGGACCAGCGCCGGTACGCGGCGGCGAGGCACGCCTCGTCGCCCGCGACGAGGCCGCGCGCCAGCTCTTCGTCGGGGAGGCGGTCCGCGTCGACGACCCGTGCCGGAGCCGTGGGGGCGGGCGGGGCCGGGGCGATGGTCGGCGGGCTCATGGCGGCGGCTCCTCACGTCGGGCGGCCTGTCACCGGGCCGGTGCGGACGTTCGTCCCCGGCGTCCCGGTGCCGTCATCGTGCGAGCTGCCGCGGCGGTGCCTCAACGTGCGTCGATAGCGCGTCGTATCGTCGTCTCATGAGCGAGTTCCCGAGTCCCGAGGACGCCGGCCTGACCACCGGCGCCCTGGCGCGACGCCTGGGCGTGGCGCCCACCACGCTGCGCTCCTGGGACCGCCGGTACGGCATCGGCCCCGCCGTCCGCTCCGGCGGCCGGCACCGCCGCTGGCGGTCCGACGACGTGGCCGTACTGGAGGCGATGTGCCGGCTGACGGCCGCGGGAGTGCCGCCCGCCGAGGCCGCGCGGGCCGCGCGGGAAACGGTGCGGGCGGCGCGGCAGGAAGGGGGCGAGCCGCGACCAGTGCCGGAGGGGGGCGCGGCGGGGCCGGTGCCGCCGGGCGGGGCCGGGACCGCCGACGTGCCCGCGGCCGGGACCGCGTCGGCCCGGGCCGAGGCGGGCGGCCGCGCACCGGCCGGGCCGGAGCCGGCCGGCGGCGGCCGGTCCCGCGCGGCCGGCGCGCTGCCCTTCGGCGGTGACGTGCGCCAGGAGTGCCGGGGGCTGGGCCGCGCCGCCGTACGGCTCGACGCGCCGGCCGTCGAGGAGCATCTGGCCGCCGCCGTCGAGCGGCACGGGCTGACCGTCGCCTGGCAGGAGGTGATGGTGCCGACGCTGCACGCCGTGGGGCGCAAGTGGGCGTCGTCCGGCGACCGGTACGTCGAGGTCGAGCACCTGCTGTCCTGGCACGTCTCCACGACCCTGCGACGCGCCACCAGGCCGCCCGCGCCCGGGGACGGGGCCGGCGCGGCCGCGCCGGTGCTGCTGGCCTGCGTGCCCGGGGAGCAGCACACCCTGCCGCTGGAGGCGCTCAACGCGGGCCTGAGCCACCTGGGGCTGCGCACCCGCATGTTCGGCGCCGCCGTGCCCGCGGAGGCGCTGACGACCGCGGTCCGGCGCCTGGGGCCGTCGGCGGTCGTCCTGTGGGCCCAGGCGCGCTCGGCGGCGAGCGTGGCGCTCGCCCGCCACGTCGCCGACACGCGGTGGGGCGTGCACGGGGCGCGGCGCCGGCCCACGGTCGTCCTGGGCGGCCCCGGCTGGGCGGGGCGCGCCGCGCACGGGATGCCACGGCCCGCCGGGCTGCGCGAGGCCCTGGAGGTGCTGGCCGGCGCGCATGCGCGCGGACCGGCGGCCGATGCCCCGTTCCCCCTCGGCTGACGCCGCGGGCGATGCTCCACGCCCGCCTGCCGGGCGGTGGGGCGCCGTCGGCTTCTTCCGGTTGCCCGGTGCCGGGGCGGGGTGCTGAAGCCCTCGCTCGCCGGGTGCCGGGGTGCTGAAGCCCCCGACCGGCCGGTGCCGGGGTGTCGAAACCCCCGCTCGGCCGGTGCCGGGGTGCCGGCGCCCCTCTCGGTGGTCCACCCGCGTCCGGGACCTGCTGCTGGGCGCGGGCCGCACCTGGTGAGACGCCCGGCCCGCGCGCCGGTGCGGAGGAGTCGCCCCGCCCGGGCCCGCCCGGACCACCTTGGCCACCCAGGGCGGCCCGCCCACTCCGCCCACCCCGATCATCCCGATCACCCAGGGCGGTCCGACCACGGGCGGCCCACCGCCGCCGCGGCGTCCGGCTGACGTCCGGGCCGTATCGCTCTCCGGCCGCATCGGGGTCCGGCCGACCCGCGCCCCGGCCGCGTCCACGCCCGGCCGACCCGCGGTCAGAGCCCCCCGCACCCACGTCCGGCCGACCCGCGTTCCTCCCCGCGTCCACGTCCGGCCGACCGCGTCAACCCCCCCCCCCGCATCCACGTCCCACCCGGCACGGGAAGCTCCGACGGGGGTACCCGGACGGCCGGTGGCCCCCACCGGCCTACGACGGAAGGCACGCACGTGACCATGGACAGCGACCCCTCGGACGTCCTCGTGATCGGAGCGGGCGTCGCCGGACTGGCCTGTGCCCGGGACCTGCTGGCGGCGGGGCTCGACGTCCGGGTGCTCGAGGCCTCCGACGGCGTGGGCGGACGCATGCGCTCCGACCGTGTCGACGGATTCGTCGTCGACCGCGGCTTCCAGGTCCTCAACACCTCCTACCCGCAGCTCCGGCGCCGTCTGACGCTGCGGGACCTGCGGCTGCGCCCGTTCACCCCCGGCGTCGCCGTGCGCACCGACCGGGGCATGCTGCGCTTCACCGACCCGACCCGCCGGGCCCGCGCCCTCCCCGACCTGCTGCCGGGACGCCTGGCCGGCCCGCGCGACCTCCTCGCCCTCGGGGCCCTGTCGGCCGGGGACATGCTCGCCCCGGTACGGCTCCTGAAGCGCCGGGAGGCCGGCAGCACCCGGTCCGTGCTGGCCGCCGCGGGCTTCTCCGACGCGTTCGTGGAGACCTTCTTCCGCCCGTTCCTCTCCGGAGTGTTCCTGGAGGACCGGCTGGAGACGTCCGGCCGCGTCTTCCACCTCGTCTGGCGCAGCATGCTCCGCGGCACCCTGTGCCTGCCCTCCGACGGCATCGGCGCGGTGCCCCGCGCCCTGGCGGCCGCCCTGCCCGAGGGCACCGTCCGGCTCGGGACCGCCGTACGGCACCTGACCGGCACGGGCGCGGTGACGGCCGACGGCGCCGAGGTGACGGCGCGCCGGGTGGTGGTCGCCACCGGTCCGGGCCCCGCCGCCGCACTGCTGCCCGGACTGGACGTGCCCGCCTGCCGGACGGTCACGACGTACTACCACGTGGCACCGCGCCCGCCGCTGCCCGAGCCGACCCTCGTGGTCGACGACCGGCGCCGGTTCCTCAACACCTGTGTCCTGTCCGAGGTGGTGCCCGGCTACGCCCCGGCCGGCCACGCCCTGATCGCCACGTCGGTCCTCGGGCGCGACGGCACCGGGCGCGAGAGCGCGGTGCGCGAGGCCCTGGGGGACGCGTACGGCGCCGACCCGGCCGGCTGGGACCTGCTCACCGTACGGACCGTCCCCGACGCGCTGCCCGCCATGACGCCCCCGCAGCCGCTGAGCCGCACGACCCGGGTGGCCCCGGGGCGGTACGTCTGCGGCGACCACCGCGCCACCGGCTCGGTCCAGGGCGCGCTCGCGTCGGGGGCCCGTGCCGCCCGCGAGGTGCTCCAGGACCTACGCACCTGACCGCACGCTCGCGCGGCGGCACTCCCGCACCCGGTCCTCGGTACCCCGCATCCGGTCCTCGGTACCCCGCATCCGGTCCTCCGCACGCCGTATCCGGCCTCCGCACCCCCACACGCGTCCGCCTCCCCCCACGGCCGGTTCGCGCCCCCGCGGCCGGGTCGCCCCCCCCGCGGGGCGCGGCCGCTCACGGCGGTCCGTCGTCCCGTTCCGCATCCTCCCGCAGCAGCTCGTCCAGGTCGGTCAGCCGGTCCAGGCCCGCCACGGGCCGCGCCATCCGGGTATTGGCCGCGAAACGGCTCCGGTGCCGGTGCAGGAAGGCCCAGTAGCCGGCCGTGTACGGGCACGCCCCCTCGCCGACGCGGCGCGTCGGCCGGTAGGCGCAGGGCCCGCACAGGTCGCTCATCCGGTGCAGGTACGCCCCGCCGGAGGTGTACGGCTTGGTGGTCATCCGCCCGCCGTCGGCGTACTGGGACATGCCGACGACGTTCGGCAGCATCACCCAGTCGTAGCCGTCGACGAAGCAGCGGTGGAACCAGTCGGTCACGGCGGCCGGGTCCCAGCCGCGCTGGAGGGCGTGACTGCCCAGCACCATCAGCCGCGGGATGTGATGGGTCCAGCCGGTGTCCCGCACCTGCGCGAGGACCGTGGCCAGGCAGCGGGCCGTGACGGCGTCGGCGTCCAGCTCCAGGAACCAGCCCGGCAGCGGCGCCCGGTGCCCGAGGGCGTTGCTGTGCCGGTAGTCCTCGCCGAAGTACCAGTACAGGTGCCACACGTACTCGCGCCAGCCCGCGATCTGACGCACGTACCCCTCCGCGCTGTTGACGGGCACGTCGCCGGACCGCCAGGCGGCCTCCGCGCGCTCCACGCACTCGGCGGGATCCAGCAGGCCCAGGTTGAGCGACGACGACAGCAGGCTGTGGCTCATCACCGGATCGGCCGCCAGCAGGGCGTCCTCGTACGGGCCGAAGCCGGCCAGCCGGTGGGCGACGAACCGGCGCAGCGCGGCCAGCGCCTCCCCGCGGGAGGCCGGGAAGAGCCGCGGCCCGTCGCGCCCCACGAAGGCGATGCCGTCCCGCTCCTGCCAGCGGTCGAGGTCGGCCCGGACCTCGTCGTCGACAGCGTCCTCACGGGGCCGGTAGGGCGGGGGAACGTCCAGGGCGCGGGCGCCCTTCGGGGGCGGCTCGCGGTTGTCGTGGTCGTGGTTCCAGCGGCCGCCGGCGGGTTCGTCGCCGTCCATGAGCAGGTCGTGCGTACGGCGCACCCACCGGTAGAAGTCCTCCTGCCGCAACCGCTGTCCGCCGTGCCCGTCGGCCCACGCGCGGAAGTCGTCCCGCGTCACCAGGAAGCCGCGCGGGGGCAGGACCGTGACGTTCTCCAGCGACCGCACGAACCGCAGCGCGGCGCGCGAGGTCGGATGGCACACGGTGACCGGACCGCCGCCGGCCGCCGCGCGCAGCCCCTCCCGGTAGGTGTCGGCCCGGACGTAGCGCACCCGGTCGCCGAGTTCGGCCGCCCGGTGGCGCATCGCGGACAGCACGAGGTGGGCCTTGGCCCGGTGGAAGCGCCGACGGCGGAAGACCGACCGGGCCTCGATCATCACCACGGGGGCCTCCCGGCCGGGGCCGTCGTCACCGGGGGCGAGGAAGTGCGGTCCGAGCTGGTCGCCGAAGAGCCAGTGCGGGGTGGCCACGGATGTCTCCTCAGCCGTGCGAGCGCGCCCGTTTGAACCGGGCGAGCCCCTCCGACAGTTCGACGAGGGGGTCCGGGTAGTCGACGGCCGCCCGGTCCCGGACCGGCAGTTTCCACGGCTCGTGCACCGCCGGGCCCTCGATGCCCGCCAGTTCCGGCACCCAGCGCCGGACGTAGGCCCCGTCCGGGTCGTAGCGCTTGGCCTGGGTGACGGGGTTGAGGACCCGGTTGGGCCGGTTGTCGGTGCCGGTCCCCGCGACCCACTGCCAGTTGAGCTGGTTGTTGGCCACGTCCCCGTCGACCAGCAGGTCCAGGAAGTGCCGGGCGCCGATCCGCCAGTCCACGTAGAGCGTCTTGGCGAGGAAGCTCGCGGTCAGCAGCCGGCCCCGGTTGTGCATCCAGCCCTCGTGGCGCAGCTGCCGCATCGCCGCGTCCACGACCGGATAGCCCGTCCTGCCCTCCCGCCAGGCCTCGATGTCCTCCCGCGCCGTCCGCTCCGTACGCCACCGGTCGTGCCGGGTCCGGTAGTCGGCGCCGGAGGCGGCCGGGCGGGCCGCCAGCAGCTGGCGGTGGAAGTCGCGCCAGGCGACCTGCCGGACGAACGCGTCGGCGCCCCGGCCGCCCGCCGCGCGGGCCCGCTGCACGAGGTCGACGGGGGAGAGGGTGCCGAAGTGCAGGTGGGGCGAGAGCCGGGAGGTCGCGTCGCCCGCCAGGTCGTCGTGCCGGTCCTCGTAGGCGTCGATCCCGTGCTCCAGCCAGGAGGCGAGACGCCGGCGGCCCTCCGTCTCCCCGCCCGCCGCCAGGCCCTCCGACACGCCCCGGTACGCGGGCAGGTCCTCCGACCCGACCCCGTCGGGCACCCGCACGACCCGGGGCGCCGCGAGCGGCTCCCGCAGCCGCTGGTCCGACCAGTGCCGGAAGTACGGCGTGAAGACGGCGAAGTGGTCGGAGGCGGACGGGGTGACCGCGCCGGGCGCCACGGCCGACGTCACCGCGTCGTGGACGTGCAGGCGCACCCCCTCGGCCTCCAGCGCGCGCCGCAGCCGCTCCTCCCGGCGGTGCGCGTACGCGCTGGCGTCCGCCGACAGGTGCACCTCGTCGGCGCCCGCCTCGGCGGCCACCCGGCACACCTGCGCGACCAGGTCCCCGGAGCGGACGACGAGCCGCCCGCCCCGCTCCCGCAGCCCCGCGTCGAGGTCGCGCAGGCAGTCGGAGAGGAACGCCAGCCGGTTGGGCGTGGCGAACCCGGCGCCGTCGACGGCCCGGTCGCGCACGAACAGCGGCACCGCCTCGCGGGCGCCGTCCAGGGCGGCCCGCAACGGCGGATGGTCGTGCAGGCGCAGGTCGGAGGTGAACAGGACGACCGAGACGTTCATTGCGGTGACTCCGGATGAGGTGGAAGGACCACGGACGCTTCCCCGGCGGTGCGCCCGCCGGGGCGCGCTCAGGCGACGGGTGCCGTCGTGGCGGCGGACCGCGCCGCCGCGGTGCGGGCGATGTTGCGGGCCATGCCGCCGAACACGACCGCGTGGAACGGCGAGACGCCCCACCAGTACGCCTGGCCGAGCAGCCCGTGCGGGTGGAACAGGGCGCGCTGGCGGTAGCGGGCACGGCCGTCCCCGTCCGGCTCCGCGTACATCTCCAGCCAGGCCAGACCCGGCAGCCGCATCTCGGCCCGCAGCCGCAGCAGACGGCCGGGTTCGATCTCCTCGACCCGCCAGAAGTCCAGCGAGTCGCCGACCCGCAGCCGCGCCGCGTCCCGCCGTCCCCGGCGCAGGCCCACCCCGCCGGCCAGCCGGTCCAGCCCGCCGCGCACCGCCCAGGCGAGCGGGAAGGAGTACCAGCCGTTCTCGCCGCCGATGCCCTCGATCACCCGCCACAGGGCCTCGGGCGAGGCGTTCACGGTCAGTTCCCGGTGGTCGGTGTACAGGCTCCCGCCCGCCCATTCGGGGTCGGTCGGCAGCGGGTCGCTCGGGGCGCCGGGCAGGGAGGCGGAGGACCAGCGGGTGGTGACCCGCGCGTCCCGCACCCGCTGGAGGGCCAGCCGGACCGCCTCGTCGAACCCCACGGGGTGGCCCGGCGGATCCGGCACGTACCGTGCGATGTCGTGCTCGCGGCAGACCACCTCGTGCCGCAGCGACTCGGTCAGCGGCCGGGCGATCGACGCCGGCACCGGGGTGACCAGGCCGACCCAGTGGCTGGACAGACCGGGGCTGAGCATCGGCACCGGGAGGATCAGCCGGCGCGGAAGCTCCGCCACGGCGGCGTAGCGGACCATCATGTCGCGGTACGTCAGGACGTCCGGACCGCCGATGTCGAAGGCCCGGTTGACGTCCGCGGGCATCCCGGCGCTGCCGACGAGGGCCCGCAGCACGTCCCGGACCGCCACCGGCTGGATCCGGGTGCGCACCCAGCTCGGGGTCACCATCACGGGCAGCCGCTCGGTCAGGTAGCGCAGCATCTCGAAGGAGGCCGAGCCGGAGCCGATGACGACGGCCGCCCGCAGCACGGTCGTGGGGACGCCGGAGGCGAGCAGGATGCGCCCGACCTCCGCGCGTGAGCGCAGGTGCGGGGACAGCTCCCGTTCGGGCACGCCGGCCGGGGTGAGGCCGCCGAGGTAGACGACGCGCCGGACCCCGGCGGCCCGCGCCCGCTCCCCGAAGATCCGCGCGGCCCGCCGGTCGGTCGCCTCGAAGTCGTCGCCCGTGCCCAGCGCGTGCACCAGGTAGTAGGCGACGTCCACACCCCGCATGGCCTCCGCCACCGACGCGGCGTCCGTGACGTCCCCGCGCACCACCTCCGCCCGCCCGGCCCACGGGTGGTCGCGCAGCCGCCCGGGGGAGCGGGCCAGGCAGCGCACCCGGTGGCCCGCGGCCAGCAGCTCCGGGACGAGCCGGCCGCCGATGTACCCGGTGGCTCCGGTCACCAGACAGAGCGGCGCGCCGGAGTCGTCGCCGTGTGCGGTCATGAGTCCTCGGTCCTCCGTGTCGACGGGCCCCTCAGGAATGGCTTCCACTCCGCGGTGGTGCGCGGATGCGCCGGTCCGGGACCATGCACACGACCGGGTGATCGCGGGCAGCGGCTACGCTGACCGCGTGGCCACAGCGAACGACCGTGAGCGCCGCGCGCGGGAAGACCGGCCGGACGCTCCCGGAACACCGACCGACCTGCCCGCCTTCGCCGTACGGTTGCGGAGGATGAACGGCGAGATCAACCGGCTGGTGCACGGGTTCGCCGGGGACCACGGACTGCACGCGACGGACGTCCAGGCGCTCGCCGCGATCCTCGACGCAGACGTGCCGATGACCCCGGGGCGGCTGCGCGAACACCTCGGTCTGACCTCCGGGGCGGTCACCGCGTGCGTGGACCGGCTGGAGCGCGCGGGGCACATCCGGCGGGTCCGGGAGAGCGCCGACCGCAGGGTGGTCCACCTCTACTACGCGGCCGACGCCCGCTCGGCCGCCCGCACCTACTTCCGGCCGCTGGCCGAGGCGACCGAGGCCGCCCGCGCCCGCTTCACCGAGGAGGAGCTGGCGGTGGTGATGCGCTTCCTCACCGCGATGGGTGAGGAGTTGTCGCAGATCACGCCGCACGGCCGCTGACCGATCGCGGCCGTTGACCGTTCGCGACCGTTGGCCGCTTTCAGGCCCGCTGGTCGCTCCCGGCTTGGTGGTCGCTCCGGGCCCGCTGGTCGCCCCCGGCTCGTGATCACTTCCGTCCCGGTGCATCCGGGGGCCGGGCGCGGGCAGAACAACGGACACCGTCTACGATCATCGCAACTTAGCTCAATGATTGAGATTGTTTGTCATTGAGATAGTTGCCGGTGCCGAGACACCTCGGCCAGGCCAAGAAGATCCATCCCCGCTGGGAGAACGATGTCCACCACCCCTCGACGCGCCCGCTGGCTCGTCCCCGTCCTCCTCGTCGCCGTATGGCTCGGCCTGGGCGGCGCCCTCGGCCCCTACGCCGGGCGCCTGGGCGAGGTCGCCACCAACGACCAGGCCGCCTTCCTGCCGCGCAGCGCCGAGTCCACCGAGGTCATCGACGCCCAGCGGGCCTTCAAGCAGGACGAGACGCTCCCGGCGATCGTCGTGTGGACCGCGTCCTCGACCGGCTCCGGCTCCGCGAACGGCGGCACCGGGATCGAGGACCGCAAGCAGGCCGCCGACAGCGCCCTCGCCACCCTCACCGACGCCCCCGGCGTCGCCGGACAGCTCTCACCCGCGCTGCTCTCGGAGGACGGCGAGGCCATCGAGGCCGTCATCCCGCTCCGCCCCGACCTCGGCGACGACCTCGCCCCGGCCCTGGACCGCATCCGCGCCGCCGCCGAACGCGTCCCCGGCACCACGGTCCAGCTGGCCGGGCCGGCCGCGACCCAGGCCGACCTGTCCGACGCCTTCGCCGGCATCGACGGCCTGCTGCTCGCCGTCGCCCTGGTCACCGTCCTCGTCATCCTGCTGCTCGTCTACCGCAGCCTGCTGCTCCCCCTGGTGATCATCCTCGGCGCGGTCTTCGCCCTCGGGCTGGCCTGCGCCGTCGTCTACGCCCTCGCCGACCACGACGTGGTGCGGGTCGACGGCCAGGTCCAGGGCATCCTCTCCATCCTCGTGATCGGCGCCGCCACCGACTACGCCCTGCTGCTCACCGCCCGCTACCGCGAGGAACTCGCCTCCCGCACCGACCGGTTCGGGGCCGCGTGGGCCGCGCTGCGGCAGTCCTGGGGCGCCATCGTGGCCAGCGCCGCCACCGTCGCCCTCGGGCTCCTCGCCCTGCTGATCAGCGACCTCACCAACAACCGCGCCCTGGGCCCGGTCGGGGCCATCGGCATCGCCGCCGCCGTCGTCAGCACCCTGACCTTCCTGCCCGCCGTCCTGGTCCTCCTCGGCCGCGCCGCCTACTGGCCCGCCAAGCCCCGCCCGACGGACGGCCGCACCGGCGGTGCCGGCCTCTGGCAGCGGGTCGCCGCCCTCGTCGACCGCGCTCCCCGCAAGGTGTGGGCGGTGTCGCTGGCCGGCCTGATCGCCTGCGCCGCGTTCGCGCCGACCCTCGCCTCCCGGGGCGTCCCGCTCGACGAGACCTTCGTGAACGACGCCCCGTCCGTGGCGGCGCAGCAGACCCTCGCCCGGCACTTCCCCGGCGGTTCCGGCAACCCCACGGTCGTGATCGCCGACGCGGACCGCGTCGCACGGGTGGTCGCCACCGCCGAACGCACCGACGGCGTCGCCTCGGCCGCACCGGTCGGCGCCTCGGGACGCTCCGGCGGCGAGCCGCTCGTCGTCGACGGCCGGGTCCGCGTCGACGTCACCCTGAGCGCGGCGGCCGACAGCGACGCGGCCAAGGACACCGTGGCGCGGCTGCGCACCGCCCTGCACGCGGTACCCGGCGCCGACGCCCTCGTCGGCGGCTACACCGCCCAGCAGTACGACACCCTGCGCACGGCCGAACGGGACCGCACCCTCATCGTCCCCGTCGTCCTCGCGATCATCTTCCTCATCCTGACCGCGCTGCTGCGCTCGCTCCTGATGCCCGCCCTGCTCGTGGCGACGGTGGCGCTGAACTTCCTCGCCACCCTCGGCGTGTCGAGCCTGGTCTTCCAGCACGTGCTCGGCTTCACCGGCACCGACCCGTCCGTGCCGCTGTACGGCTTCGTGTTCCTCGTGGCGCTGGGCGTCGACTACAACATCTTCCTCATGTCCCGGGTCCGCGAGGAGTCCCTGCTGCACGGCGTGCGCGAGGGCGTCCTGCGCGGCCTGGTCACCACGGGCGGTGTCATCACCTCCGCCGGTGTGGTGCTCGCCGCCACCTTCGCCGCGCTCGGTGTGATCCCGCTGGCCTTCCTCGCGCAGATCGCCTTCATCGTCGCCTTCGGCGTGCTGCTCGACACGCTCGTCGTGCGCTCGCTGCTGGTGCCCGCGCTGGTGCGGGACATCGGGGGGCGGGCCTGGTGGCCGGGACGGCTCGCGCGCGGCGGCGCCACGTCGGGTGAGGAGCCGGTCACGCGGGCGTGAACATGCTCACGCCGATCGCGGGCAGGCGGAGTACGAGGGAGTTGTCCGTTACGGATCGGGAGGTGTCTGCCGCTATGGGCGCGAAGGTGTTGGAGCGTTTTCCTGCGGGGGCTCCGCGCGGATCGTGGCCGGCGGAGGAGTACGCGGCGCGACGGCGGGCGGAGGGCGAGCCCGCGACCGTCGTCATGGACCTGAAGTCGGACGCCTTCCTCGTCGTCGTACCGACCGGCGACGAGGAATGACCCACCGGCCGGCCGGCACGGGAACGAGCCGCGCCGGCGCCGGAGCGCACAGGGCGGCGGCACCGCCGCCCGCCGCGTCACCCCGCGAGGGCGGCGAGCGCGGCGAGATGCGCCGTCCGTGACGGCGAGGTCTGGCCCTGGACCATGAGGAACAGGGCCTCCCGCGCCAGACGTTGCGCCCGGTTCGTCAGCAGCATCGAACGGCCGCCGCCGGCCACCACGGCCGCCGTGGTGGCCGCCAGCAGCACCTCGTACGCCGCCGTCCTGAGGGCCAGCTTCTCCTCCAGGTGCTCGTGGGGCACCGGATGGTCGGCCAGGGCGTAGGCCCGTCGGCGCACCTCGTCCAGACGATGGCGCAGGGGAGCGGCCGTGCCCTCGTCCAGCAGGGTGAGCGCCGTCTCCGTGACCCCGAAGACGGCCGGGTTCGCAACCACCGTCCTCGGGCGGTCGGCCGCCGCCCACCGCTCGTACGGCGTCCGCAGGACCACCGCCTCCTCCGGCAGCCACAGGCCGTCCAGTTCCAGGGAGACCGTCCGGGCCGCGGTGAGGGCCGCCAGGCGCAACGGCTCCGACGCGCGCAGGCCCGGCTGCTCGCGGGCCTCCGCGAACGCGAAGAGCGCCTCGCCGGAGTCGGTGACCCCGGCGAGCAGCATCACGTCGTTCAGCCCCCAGCCCGTGTACCAGGGCACCGTCCCGTCGAAGCGCCGGCCGCCCCGCTCCCGCGTCACCCGCACGGGGATGCGCGGATGGGCCCGCAGATGGGCGTAGGCCACCCCGGACAGCAGTTCGCCGCGCGCCAGCGGACCGAGCAGCCGCTCGCGCGCCGGTCCCTCGCTCCTCGCCAGGGTCAGCACCGGCGTGTGGTGCTGCGTCTGCACGAACCACGTCGAGCAGCACGCCCCGGCGAGGATCTCCGCCGTCTCGCGCACGACCGCGGCGGGAGCCGCCGACCCGCCGTACTCCTCCGGCGCGTTCACGCCCAGCAGGCCCGAGCCCCGGACCGCCGCGAGATGGCTCACCGGCACACCCTCCTGGTCGACGCGTTCGGCGTGAGGCGCCAGCAGCTCATCGGCCAGGCGGCGGGCGCGGGTGACGAGGGGGTGGGGAGGAGTCATGCACGCGATTGTCGGGGAGCGGCGGCGTGTGTGCGGGCCCGGGGTGCGTGGGCCGCGCGCGAGGCGATGAAGGGCCGCCGCCTCGCACGTCGGCCCTCCGGGCGGGCGGCCTGGCCGTCCGCCACGGATGCCGGCCGCCTTTCGCGCCGTACCGCCGAGCGCTAGTGTTCGGGTGCGGTGAGTGGCCCATGAGGAGCGTAGACATGATCGGTCGTCCGAGCGCGCGTTGACGTCGTGGGCCGTGATCGGCCCGTCATCGCGTGCTGCCCTTGATGCCGCGGCACAGCGAGCCATCTCCCGCCTGAATCGTCGGTGCGCGTGCCGTGCGCCGGGCGACGGGCCTCGTCGTCGGCAGTCCAGGGGATCCTCATGCCCTCCGTTTCCTCCGCCGTATCCGATTCCGGTCGGCCGGTTCCGTCACGCCTGTGGCGGGACGGCGACTTCCGCAGACTCTGGGTGGGGCAGACGGCCTCCCAGCTCGGCGAACACGCAAGTCTGGTGGTTCTGCCGCTCTTCGCCGTCCTGACGCTCGACGCCGGCGCCGGCCAGCTGGGCGTCCTGCGCGCGGTGGGGCAGGTGCCGATCATGTTGCTCTCGCTCTTCGCCGGCGCGTGGGTGGACAGGTGGCGGGCCTGCACCGTGATGGTGCTGACGGACGCCGGCCGGACCCTGGCCCTGGGCGCCGCCGCCGTGGCCGGCTTCCTCGGTGCGCTCGGCCTGCCGGTCCTGTTCGTGGTCGCCTTCGCCGTCGGGGCCCTGTCGGTGTTCTTCGACGTGGCGTACCAGGCGTCTCTCGTACGGCTGGTGAGACGCGACCAGTTGGTGTGGGGCAACAGCGCGCTCGAGGGCAGCCGGTCCGTGGCGCAGATCGGCGGCCCTGCCCTCGGCGGTGCGTTGGTGTCACTGCTGTCGGCGCCGATCGCCGCCGCTGCCGGCGCGCTGTTCTTCGCACTGTCGTTCCTGTCGATCCGACGGATCCGACGGATCGAATCGCTCCCGACGCGCTCGAAACGTCCTCCTCGGGTCTGGTGGCGCATCCATGAGGGCCTGCGTTTCGTCGTCAGCGATGCCTCGCTGCGGACGGTGTGCCTCGCCTCGGCCGCCTTCCAGTTCTCCTCCGCGGCCATGATGACCGTCTACCTGCTCTTCCTGCCGCGGGAACTGCACCTGTCGGGCACCGCCGTCGGGCTGGCGCTCGCGGCGACGGGACCGGGCGCGCTCCTGGGCTCGGTGCTGGCCGCCCGCCTGCCGCGCCGGTTCGGCCAGGGCGCGGTGCTCATGTCCGCGGCGGCACTGGGCGACGGTGTGCTTCTGTGCGTGCCCGCGGTGCACGGCTCCTCCGCGGTGACCGTTCCCGCGCTGCTGGCGATCAACTTCGTGTTCGGTACGTGCGGCCAGTTGGTGAACGTCACGGTCATGGCCGTCCGGCAGGCCGTCACCCCGGACGGGATGCAGGGCCGCGTGGCCGCGACGATCACTTTCGCCGGCATGGGGACGACCCCACTCGGCTCGCTGCTCGGCGGATTTCTCGCGGAGGAGTGGGGATTGCGCACCGGCCTCCTGGTGACCGCCGCAGGCATGATGCTCTCCCCCGTGCTGATGGCCTGGTCCCCGCTCGCCCGCTTGGGACGGACACTCCCGGCCGCGTAGGATGCCCGCTGCCCGCTGCCCGCTGCCCGCTGCCCGCTGCCCGCTGCCCGCTGCCCGCTGCCCGCTGGGCGGAGTGCGGAGTGCGGGAGCGTCTGTGCTTGCGGGAGGAAGGCGCGTCACGCGTCGGGCACGGCGCAGGGACGCAGGACCATGAGCGAGTCCTCCGAGGCCGCCACCATGGCGAAGGGGAACCGGTCGAGCTCGAGACAGAGCGCGACGTCGTCGGGATGGGCTCCTTGACGCACCCCCTCCGCCAGCTCGGCGGCGGCGCGCGACGCGGCGGCGCGGCGGAGGAACCCGGCAGCGTCCGCCCCGGCCTCGGTGGCTCTCCGAGCGATGTACTGAGCGCACGCCAGGTCTTCTTCGGCCCGTCCGTCCTCGCCGGTGACCACGAACGTGACACTGTCGCTCCCGCGTGTCCGCAGGAGCCGAGCCGTCGCCTCCGCCACCACGAAGCCGGCGCACAGCACCAGCGACGCCTCCTCGACCGCGAGGGCGCCGACCGTCCCCGCCGTGGTCTTCTGTACGACGGTCCGTCCGCCGAGGTTCACGGACCGCAGCAGGCCCGGTGAGTTGACCAGGTCGAACCCGGGCGCGGGCGGCCCGTCCTTGAGCGCCACGCGGTCCGGGTGGCGAGCCTTGAGCGCCAGAGCGTCGTCCAGCGACTCAGCCAGAATGATCTTTTCCGCCCCCTGGGCAAAGGCCCAGGCGGCCACGGTGAAGGCCCGCATGACGTCCACGACGACCGCCACGGACGGGGCCTCGACCAGCTCGGCGATGCCGACGAAACGAGCGTCCATTCGCATCATGATCGCGCACGCCGGCCCGACCCGGCCGGAGGGTGGTGCACGTCACACCGAAGCGACGCAACTCATCCGGCCCCCTCCCGCACCGCCGGGGAGGCGGGACGCCAGCCCAGTTCGGGTGCGACCAGGTGCCGTACGTCGTGCAGGATCTGCTCGTACTCCTCCCCGTGGAACTCGTAGGGCAGTTCCAGGCGCAGCTCGGACACCTCGGCGAGCACCGGATCGGCGGTCAGCCGCTCCAGGATCTCCTCGGCGGTCCCCACGACGTCCGGGGCGAACAGGGTGCGCTTCGGGCCCTGGGGCGCCAGGGTGCGTTCGTGGCGGCCCGCCGCATAGGTGCGGTAGCGGGCCCGGGTGGCCGCGTCGGCGCTGTCGAGCGGCACGATCACCCGGCCCAGCGCCACGCACGCCGGACGGTCCCCCGACAGCGTGCGCCGGTACGCGGACAGCAGGTTCAGCTGGGCGGTGGTGAAGTCGTCGGTGCCCTCGCCGGTGACGATGTTGCCGGACAGCAGACCGAGGCCGTTCCCGGCGGCCCAGCGCGCCGAGCGAAGACTCCCGCCGCCGTACCAGATCCGCCGTGCCAGGCCGGGGCTGTGCGGTTGCAGCCGCGGGCGCTGGACGTTGCCCGGCGAGTGGATGACCGTGTCCGGGCCGCCGAGGTAGCCGCCGCGCAGGTTCTCGACGACCCGGGTGATCCTGCCGTACGACAGGTCGAAGCCGCGCCAGTCCCCGTCGTACACCAGGTCGCCGAGCAGGTCGGCGTGCGGCATCCCGGTGCTGAAACCGATCTGGAGCCGGCCCCGGGACAGCACGTCGGCCAGTGCCAGGTCCTCGGCCAGACGGAACGGACTCTCGTAACCGATGGGGATGACCGCGGTGCCGAGCTCGATCCGCTCGGTGCGCTGGCCGGCCGCGGCGAGGAACACGGCCGCCGAGCCGACGCCGTGTTCGAGGTGGCGCTGCCTGATCCAGGCGCCGTCGTAGCCGAGCCGCTCCCCGTACTCGAACAGCCGGAGCGTCTCCTCCAGGCCCGCGTGGGGGTCGTCGTCGGTGAAGTTGCCGGGCGTGAGGAAGGCCAGCGAGGTGATGGTGGGAGTGCTCATGTGACGCCGGTCCTCAACTCGTGGTGGCTTCCGCGGCGGGGGAGGGGAGACGGCCGCCGGGGATCGCCGCGATCAGTGCGCGGGTGTACGCGTGGCGGGGCTCCGTGAACAGGTCCTCGGGCGGGCCGGTCTCGACGACGCGTCCGGCCCGCAGGACGGCGACCTGGTGCGCGATCTGGCGCACGACGGCCAGGTCGTGGGAGATGAACAGGTACGCCACGCCGGTGTCCGCCTGCAACTCGGCCAGCAGCTCCAGGACTTGCGCCTGCACGGATACGTCGAGCGCGGAGACGGGCTCGTCGCACACCACCAGGTCGGGTGAGAGGGCGAGGGCGCGGGCGATGGCCACACGCTGGCGCTGTCCGCCCGACAGCTCCGCCGGGCGGCGCTCCAGCGTCGAGGCGGGCAGCGCGACCCGGTCGAGCAGTTCGCGGGCGCGGGCGAGCCGGGAGGCGCGGTCACCGACCTTGAAGGCCCGCAGCGGCTCGGTGATCACCTCGCCGATGGAGAAGCGCGGGTCGAGCGAGGCGTACGGGTTCTGGTAGACGAGCTGCGCGCGGCGGCGCAGCAGCCTGACCCGGTCGCCCCGGGCGGCGGTGACGTCGGCGCCGTCGAACAGGACCTGTCCGGAGGTCGCGTCGGCGAGGCGGAGCACCAGGCGGGCGGTGGTGGACTTGCCCGATCCCGACTCCCCGACCAGGGCGAGCGTCTGCCCGCGATGCAGGGTGAGGCTGACGTCGTCCACCGCGCGCACGGTCCGGGCCTCGCCCCCGGCGCGCGGCAGCCTGAACTCCTTGACCAGGTTGCGCGCCTCGACCAGGGGCGTCGCACCCGCCTTCGGCGCGGAGGCCGGTGTGCGGGGCCGGGCGGTGGCCAGGCTCGGGGCGCCGGCCAGCAGGTGCCGGGTGTACTCGTGCCGGGGGTCGGCCAGGACGTCACGGGTGTCGCCCGCCTCCACCACCCTGCCCCGCTCCATGACCACCAGGCGCTGGGCCCGGTCGGCGGCCACCCCCAGGTCATGGGTCACGAGCAGGATCGCGGTGCCCGACTCCTCGGTGAGGTGCTGGAGGTGGTCGAGGATGACGCGCTGCACGGTGACGTCGAGCGCGCTGGTCGGCTCGTCGGCGACGATGAGCCGGGGCTTCGCGGCGATGGCCACGGCGATCAGCACCCGCTGCCGCATGCCGCCGGACAGTTCGTGCGGGTACTGCCGGGCGCGGACGGCCGCGTCGGGCAGCCCGGCCCGTTCCAGCACGGCGACCGCCTCGACGGCCGCCGTACGGCGGGTCGCCAGACCGTGGATGCGCAGCACCTCGGCGACCTGCTCGCCGACCCGCTTGACCGGGTTGAGCGAGACCGTCGGGTCCTGCGGGACCAGCCCGATCTGCGCGCCCCGCACGGTGCGCAGCTCCGCCTCCGACAGGGTGGCGAGGTCGTGCCGGCCGAAGCGGACCGTGCCCGCGTCGATCCGGCCGTTCGCCGCCAGCAGCCGGGTGACGGCGTGTGCGGTGGTGCTCTTGCCGGAGCCGGACCCGCCGACCACGGCGGTCACCTGCCCGGGCCACACGTCGAGGTCCACGCCCCGCACGGCCGGTACCGTGCCGCCCCGGGTGCGGTACGACACGGACAGTCCACGGATCTCCAGCAGTGGTGTGGTCACGTCCTCACCGTTCTCGTGTTCGTCGCTCATCGCTGCCGGGACCATTCGCCGTCCAGCGCCCTGGCGACGCGGTTGGTGGCCAGCACGGTCGCGGCGATCGCCAGACCGGGCAGCGCGGTCAGCCACCAGGCGTTGGCCAGGTAGTTGCGGCCGTCGGAGATCAACGTCCCCCATTCCGGGGCCGGCGGCGGCGCGCCGTAGCCGAGGAAGCTCAGCGCCGACACGGCCAGGATCGAGGCGCCGAAGTCCAGCGTGGCCAGGACGATCACCGGGCCGGCGGCGTTGGGCAGCACGTGCCGGCCCAGCACCGAGTACCAGCGGGCCCCGCAGGAGCGGGACGCCTCGACGAACACCGCCTGCCGTATCCGCAGGACCTCGGCGCGCGCCACCCGGGCGAAGGAGGCGACGCTCGCGACCCCGACCGCGACCGCCACCTTCACCGTCCCGTACCCGAGCGCGGTGACGAGGGCCAGCGACAGGAACAGCGCGGGGATGGAGAGGAGGACGTCCACGAAGCGCATCAGCACGTCGTCCACCCAGCGGCCCACGAACCCGGCGACCACGCCGAGCAGACCGCCGACCACGAACGCGACCAGGACCGCGATCAGCGTGGCCTTGAGGGACAGCTGGGCGCCGTGCACCACACGGGAGAACACGTCGCGTCCCAGTTCGTCGGTGCCGAACCAGTGGCTGCCGCTCGGGCCGCGGAAGTTCTGCGACGGCACCCCCTTCAGCGGGTCCTGCGAGGTGAACAGGTCCGGCCGGAACGAGGCCAGCACCACCAGCACGAGGACGGCGGCCGACAGCAGCAGACCGGGGCGGCGCAGCAGGAACCGCAGCACCTGCCGTACATCGGCCCGACGGCCCGGTTCCGCGGGGTCACCGGCCTCGACCGGGCGGGCCGGGCCGAGGGCGGCCTCGGCCCTCTCGTCGACAAGGCTCTGACTCATGCGAAGCTCGCCCTCCTGTCCGAGGCCACCACGATCCGCGGGTCCAGCAGCGGATAGACGAGGTCGACGACCAGGTTCGTCGCCACGAAGATCAGCGACCCGAACACCACCACCCCTTGGACCAGCGGGATGTCCTGGGCGGTGACCGCCGCCGCGGTCACCCGACCGAGGCCGTCGCGGGAGAACACCGTCTCGACGACCACCGAGCCGGCGATCAGCTGCCCGACCAGCAGGCCGACGACCGTCAGCGCGGGAAGCGACGCGTTGCGCAGCGCGTGCCGCAGATGCACCCGCCACCGGCCGGCGCCCTTGGCGCGCGCGGTCTCCACATAGGCCTGGTCCAGGGCGGTGAGCAGGCTCTTGGCCAGCACCTGCGCGATCTGCGCGCCGGTCGGGACCGCCAGCGTCAGGGCCGGCAGCACCAGGCCGCCCAGCCCGTCGTTGCCGAACGCCGGGAACCAGTGGAGCCGGAAGGAGAACGCCTCGACGAGCAGCAGGCCCACCCAGAACGTCGGGACCGACACCCCGAGCGGGGGCAGCGACAGCAGCAGCTGCCGCAGCGACCGCCGCGAGGTGTACGTCGCCACCACCGCGAGACCGCCGCCGAGCACCACCGCGAGCAGCAGCGCGGCACCGGTCAGCTGGAGTGTCTGCGGCAGCGCGTCGGCCAGCGTGGAGGTCACCGGGCGGCCGGTGGAGACCGCGTCGCCGAAGTCCCCGCGCACGGCCCGTCCGAGATACTCGGCGTACTGCGCGAGCACCGGCTTGTCGAAGCCGTACTCGTGCCGCAGCGCGGCGAGTTGGGCCGGGTCGACCTGCCCGGAGTCCATCCCGGCACCGGCCATCGCGGTGACCGGGTCACCGGGCAGGTAGTCCAGCACCAGGAACGACACCGTGTAGGCCGCCCACAGCACCCCGACCGCCTGGGCCAGCCGTTTGATCACATAGCGGCGCATACGCTAGCCGATCCAGGTGTCGTGCAGCTGGATCCGGCTGCCCGAGTCGAAGGCGAGGTCGTGCACCTTCTTCGACACGCCCAGCTGGGTCTGGAGCTCCACCACCGGCACGTTGTACGCGTTCCGCACGAGCAGTTCCTGCGCCTCGGCCACCAGCTGCCCGCGCCGGGCGGTGTCCGTGGTCGCGGCCTGCCCGGACAGCACCGTGTCCAGTGAACTGGCGGGCAGCCGGTAGAAGTTGCCCAGCCGGGTGGAGAAGGAGCTGCGCAGGATGTCGGGGTCGGAGCGGGTCACGTTGCCCCACACCACGTCGAAGTCACCCGACTGGAGCGTGGTGGCGAACTGGCTGACCTGGAGCTGCTTGAGCACCACGTCGACGCCGACGGCCTTCAGCTGCTGCTGGACCAGCTCCAGTGCCGGCTGGTTGGTGGTCGCGTTGGGGAACCAGGTGATGGTCAGGCTCAGCTTCTTGCCGTCCTTGGTGCGGACGCCGTCGCCGCCCGCCTTCCAACCGGCCGCGTCCAGCAGGGACTTCGCCTTGGCCGCGTCGAACGCGAGGTCCGCGGAGAGGTCGGTGTAGTCGGGTGTGGTGTGGGCCAGGACACTGGTCGCCGGCTCGGTGCCGGTCGGGAAGACGGTGTCGGCGATCTGCTTCCGGTCGACGGCGGCCAGGATCGCCTGGCGCACCTTGGTGTCCTTCAGCACGGGCCGCGCGTTGTTGAGCCCCAGTCCGAACACCACACCGGGGTTGGCCCGGCGCTGGAGGGTGACCTGACCGCCCTTGAGCGCCGCCTCGTTGGCCTTGCCGACGCCGCTGATCGCGTCCACCTGCCCGGACTGGAGGCTGCCGGCCCGGACACCCGCCTCGGGCACGACCTTGAACACCAGCTTGTCCAGGTAGGCCTCGCCCTTCTTGGACCACAGCGAGGAGCCCCAGTCGTACCCGGTGCGCTTGGCCAGGGTGATCGACTGGTTCTGCACGTACTGCTTCAGCACGAACGGTCCGGACCCGATCACGCCGTCGCTGCACTTCTGCTGCGGGCTCTTCTTCGCGCTCGCCGACGACTCGATGCCCAGCGAGTGGGTCGACGTCGCCTGGAGGAACTGCGCGTTGGGCTCCTTGAAGGTCACCCTGACGGTGAGCGGGTCCACCACGGTGGTGCTCTTGACGCCGCTCAGATAGCCCTGGGCGAGGGACCCCAGGGCGCCGAGCTTCGGCACCGCGTCGAAATTGTCCTTCACCACCTGGGCGGTCAGCTCGGACCCGTCGCTGAAGGTGACCCCCGACCGCAGATGGAACGTGAACGTCGTCGCCTCGGAGTCGACGTCCCAGCTCTCGGCCAGCCACGGCACGATCTTGCCGGTCTCGGGGTCCTGGTCGGTCAGGGAGTCCACGGTCTGGCGCACCGAATAGATGCTCTCGTTGCTGCCGACCTGCTGCGGGTCCACGCAGCCGGAGTCGGAACCCACCGCGAAGGTCAAGGTGCCGCCGGACGTCGGCCGGCCGGTTCCGCTGCCGGAGCCGTCGGCGCCCGACCCGCAGGCGGTCAGCAGAACACTGGTGGTCAGCAGGGCGGCCAGGGGCGCCCATCGAGAGGCTCTGAAATCCGGGAGTGCTGTCACGGAGGGGTTCTCCTACTCGTGTCACCAGGCACGGGGTGCTGTGTGGGGCACGGCCGTGCATGGGCGTGCGGCCCCGGCCGGATCGACACCGGCGGTGGGGGAGCGCTGTACAGACGGGGGTCAGGGACGGCACCGGGAACGGCGCCGGGAAAAGCACGAAGCACGCGTGGGCCGGTGACGGACGTCAGCCGGCGGCGGACGAGCTCGTCAGGGCCGACAGAGGCAGCTGGTCGAGCGCTTCAGATCGATGTGGCGCCGGCGTGAGAGCCGGGAGAACGCTGTGGCGTCGGCGAAGGGGACAGCCAGGTCAACGCCGTGTCGCACGCCTGTCCTCCCCATCTCCGGCCCCCGTCCCGGGGCCACGCGCTTGCGGGAATCGTCGGTGATCCCGCCGGGCTTTCACCTGGAGCACCCCACCGCGTGGGAGGGTTGCCGGTCAGCGAGCCAGGGCTTGACGCTGACACTCAATGCCGGTCGCGATGGTACGGAGCGGTCTTGTCGTACGTCAATGCCGTACGGGGGCGCCGACCTGTCCGCCCCCGACCCGGACGGGCCGCTGCCCGACATCGAGCCCGGCGAGGACGAACTCGACGCCCGACGCGGCACGATCGCGGTCGCGCACCGCACCGGCCGAGCGGCCCTGATCCGCAAGTGGCGCGAGCCGGCGACCGAACGGGGTCTGTCCGTACGGCAGGACTCACCGGAAGTTGTTTATCGATCGCTCAGTCTAGGAAGAGGTCCCCATCGATCCGTGGCTCGATCTGTTGAATTCGATCACCCTGAATGCCAATAAGCCACTCATGGTCGGATGTGTTGACGGCATCATCCGACCCCCCTACCTTCTTAGCGCTCGCTAAGTTCTTTTCCGTCTGCGGAAGCTCCCCTGAGGAGAAGTCATGCGAAGAACCAGCTGGGTACTGACCGGATCGGCGGTGATTCTGGTGGCGGCCTCGGCCGTCACACGGTTCACGGTCTATCCCGCACTGCACCAGGTGCCGGCCGACGCCAAGAGCACTTTCCGGTACGAGGGCACGGCCACGCTGCTCAACGCGACAGCCCTTCAGGCGGGTGACCCGGGCAAGGCCTTCCTCAAGGACGTGCCTGTCACCTTGGACCGCAGTATCGAGGTCGAAGACACACACGGCCGGACGGCCCTGGTCTCCGACGACGCGGTGCTGCGCGGTCCGAACGGCGCGGAGTTGAGCACCTCCACGCATCTGTGGGCGCTGGACAGGCGCGACCTCACCGAGCGTGCCGCACCGGCGGGTTCCGGGGCCGAGAAGCACGAGGGACTCGTCCTTTCCTGGCCTCTGGAACCCGAGAAGCGGGACTACCGGTTCTGGGACACCGGTACGCGCAGCGTGTTCCCGGCGACCTACGAGGGCGCGCAGTCCGTCAACGGCCGCGAAGCCTACGTGTACGCCATCACGTCCGACGGGCCCCTTGCCGACCCCGCCACACTGAAGGCCCTGCCGCCCGCCTTGCCCCGGGAAGCGGTGGTGGGCCTGGTCTCCGCCCTGCCGGAGGCGCAACGCCCGCCACAGCAGACACTGGACGCACTTCCGGCAACGGTACCGCTGACCTACACGACTGCCACGAAGCGGCAAGGCTGGGTCGACGCGGAGACCGGGCTGTCACTGGACGGCACGCTGCATCAGACGGTTCTCGCGCGGACACAGAGCACGGAGGGGCCGGTGACGCTCTTCCCCGTGAGCGATGTCGACGTCCGCGGCGCCCAGGCTTCGGTGCGGCACCAGACCGACGACGCGACCACGACCGCCCGGCTGCTGTGGCTCCTCCGCACGGGTGGCCCGCTCGCCCTGCTGGCCGTGGCCCTGCTGCTCACAGCCCTGGCCCTGTGGCTGGCCCGCCGCAGGGTCCGCTCGGCCACCGGCGCCGACGAGACCGACACGGGAGTCCCGACCGCGGCGCTGTGAGGCGGGCAGAGCGTGGGTCCTCGGCAGGTGTGGTGAAACCGTGGCGTGGCGGTGTCCGGTGGCACGGGTGAGGCTGGAAGGAGCGTGAACCGTCGGCGGCGCGGAGTTCACCTGGAGGCGCCATGGCTGATGCGGACGGGCGTCGGCCGATCGTGGTGGGCGTCGGCCCCGATCCTTCGCGGCGGCTCATGCGGCCGCGGCGGTGGACGCGGCGTTCGAGGAGGCGGCTCTGCGCGGAGCGCTCCTGAGGGCCCCGTACGTGTGGCATCCGCCGGTCTTCGGTGTCCTGGACGAGGCCGCCACCGTGCGGGAACGCCGCCGTGTGCTGTCCGAGACGGTCGCGGGCCGCACGGCGGCGTACCCCGACGTGGAGCTGCACCACGAAGTCGTCCGCGGCCACCCGGTGCACGTCCTGACCGAAGCCTCGGAACACGCGCTGGGCCTGGTCGTGGGAACCCGGGGGCGCGGTGGATTCAAGGGAATGCCGCGCGGCTCGGTGAGCCAGGGGGTCCTGCACCACGCCCACTGTCCCGTCATCGCGGTCCCCGTGTGAGCCGCATGAGTGACCGACCTGCGCAGCGGGTCGGATGGAACGCACCGGTACGGACCCGCGGGTGTCTCGCGGAGGCAGGGACAAGGCGAGGGCGCTGCGTGCCGCAGCCGCCCTGCCGGTGGGCACCACTCGGCCTCGCCGGCGGCCCGGTGGGCAGCGGCCGGGCTCCCGGACGAGCCGTCGGGGCTCACCGTGACGACCGGCCGCATGGCAGCGGCCTCCGTCTCGTAGGAAGCTGGGAAGGACACCGCGAGGGTGGACGCATCCGGTCGCGCGGGTGGTCCGGGTCTCGCGGTACCGCATGATGCGCCGTGTCCCGTCGCGGTCGTTCCCCGCAGGCGACCGACGTGCCCGCGAGCGGTGAGGACGGACCGGGCTCGGCGGCCGGTTTCGCGGGGCCGGAAACCGGACCGCAGGGACGTTCGGCCCTGTGACCTGAGTGCCCTGCTGTCCGATGATGGGACCAAGGCGGTGGGGGACCGGACCAGCGACCTGCTGGAGGCCGACTCATGAGCGCACACGGTTCGCCGTACACATCCGGTCCGCACCCGGCGCGCAACGACCGCACGCCGAAGGGAACGAACCCACTGAGGCGTACCTCCGACAGGATCGAAGCCTGGTTCCGACGTTTCCTGATGGTCGTCCTCGTCCTCGGACTGCCGGCGGCAGCGGTCGGCGCGGGGCTGACGGCGTACGAGTCGTCCCTGCGCACCGTGCACGCCCAAGCGGCGGAACGCCGGCAGGTCACCGCCCGGCTGACGACGGACGCCGGGCGCGACGACGACATGGCGAGCCAACCGGCCCGGGTCCGCTGGACCGACGGCAGCGGCGTCGTGCGGACGGGCACCGCCTACGTGGATCCCGGAACCCGCAAGGGCACCGCCGTACGGGTGTGGGTGGACCGGCACGGAACCCTCACCACCGCGCCGACGAGCCCGCTCAACGCGAAGACCACCGGCTGGTTCGTGGGCGGCATGGCGGCCTTCGGCGTGGCCGCCGGGGTCTACGCCGCGGGTGTCGGCATGCGGGGGGTGCTGGACCGGAGGAGGTACGCGCGGTGGGACGCCGAATGGGACCTGGTGGAGCCCGCGTGGTCCGCGCGCTTTCGCCGGTGACAGCGCCATGGCCATGTTTTCTCTGTGGGAGGGGGCGCCCGGCGCCATGTCGAGGAGCAGCCGGCGGCCGCCGGCGCACCGCCCCCGGTGCCCGGACGGACCGCATCCGGATCACATCGGTCCGTACCGAGGTGAGGAGGAAAGCGATGCCGCACACCGTGGAATGGAAGGTCCGTCTCCACGTCTTCGAGGACGACGAGGGGACGACGAAGGCCCGCGTGGTCCTGGACACCGGTGCCACGGCGCTCACCGGCCAGGGTGCCGCGCACTGCCATCCGGCCGACAGGAACGTGCCGGAGATCGGCGACGAACTGGCGGCGGGCCGGGCCCTGAACAACCTGGCCCAGCAACTGCTGAACGCCGCCGAGAAGGACATCGTAGGAATGGGCGCGCCCCGGCCGATCACCCGGCAGGCCGCCGGATGGCCCACGTGACCGACGGCGGCGCAGCACCCCGCCCGACACGGGCGTCCGGTTCCGGGGCTGACGTAGGCAGTCTCCGGCGGGAGCAGCCCACCGCCGAGGCGCGGCTCCGGGATCGCGCACCGCCGAGTCGAGGAGGACTCCGGTGAGCCGACGGGCACCGTCCGACGAACGCGTGACAGCCCTGGTCCGCGACGCCACGGCCGCCCGTCGATGCACAACGCCCAGCCGTGGCGCTTCCACTACGTCCGGCACAGCCGCGTGTTCGAGGCGCGCGCCGACTTCGAGCGCGCCATGCCGCACTCCGACCCCGGCACCCGCGCCCTGCACATCGGCTGTGGTGCCGCCCTGTTGAACCTGCGGGTCGCCGTGGCCCACGAGGGCCGGCGCCCGCAGACCCGGCTCCTGCCCGACCTCACCGCCCCGGCCCTGGTCGCCGACGTGCGGCAGACCGGCCCCGGCGGTGGGAGCGACCTCGGCGCGCTGCATCCGGCGATCCACCGGCGGCACAGCAGCCGCGTCCCCTTCGAGGAGCGGGAGATCCCCGCTGCCGTGCGGGAGACGCGACGCCGCCGCCTTCGAACAGGCCCCTCGGCCGGCCGTCCTCAGCACGCGGCACGACCGCCCGGACGACTGGCTCCGCGCCGGTCAGGCCATGGAACGCGTCCTGCTGCTGGCCACCCTCCAGGGCCTGTCGTGCTCCCTCGTCACCCAGCCCCTCGAATGGACCGACCTGCGCTGGCCCCTTCGTGACCCGATGACCGGGACGGGCCACCCCCGGATGGTGCTGCGCCTGGGATACGGGCCGAAAGGCCCGGGCACTCCACGCCGCCCGGTCGCGGAGGTCCTCGACATCCAGCCCTGACGCGTCCGAGGGACCGCCACCGGCACGGCGCCGGTCCACGCGTGCGGGTCAGCGCGGTCTCCGGCCGCTCCGGAGCGGCGTCCTCGCCGTCGAGCCGGGGCCCGCCGCCGCGTCCAGGAGCACCACGTGCCCCGGTTGCGCGGCGGCCCGTCCGCGGAGCGACGCTGCCGCGCCATGTCGCGGCGCGACGCGGCCGGTGCGACGGTATGTACGGGGGCGTCTCGCAACCGGACGGAGAAGGCGATGGCGGCGACGGAACTCCCGCTGGTCGTGGGCGTCGGCGGAGCGGACTCGGGTCCGCAGGCGGTCGACCCGGCGGTGGACGAGGCGGCACGCCACGGGCTGCCGCAGCGCCCGCTCCACGCATCTCCGTGGGAGCGCTACGAGGGGGCTCTGCCGTCCTTCAGCACCGAACGCCCCGCCGAGGAGGTCATGGCCCAGCACCTCATCGCCTCCTGCCGGGAACGCACCCGGCTCCGGGTGGTCGGCGCCGTGCGCCGGCGCGGTCACCCGGGTCTGCGGATCGGCAGGGTCGCCCACGCCCTGCTGCACCACGCGCGGTGCCCGGTCGCCGTCGTCCCCCAGCCGCTCTGAGGATCAGCCCCGAGCCCGAGCCCCGAGCCCGGGCCACGCGGTCCGCGGAGCAGCGGGAGAGGGAGACGGCGGCCGATGTCGGAGTGGACGTGGGAGTGGACGGGGTACGACCCCGCCGCCGAGCGGTTGCGTGAGTCGCTCTGCACGCTCGGCAACGGCTACTTCGCGACGCGGGGCGCTGTGCCCGAGTGCCGGGCGGGCCTGGTGCACTACCCGGGGACCTATGTCGCCGGCTGCTACAACCGCCTGGAGTCGACGGTGGCGGGGCGACAGGTGGTGAACGAGGACCTGGTCAACCTCCCCGACTGGCTGCTCCTGCGGTTCCGTCTGCGCCGCGCCGGGGGAGCGTGGGGCCGGTGGTTCTCCCCGGACACCCACACCCTCCTGGACCACCGCCACACCCTGGACCTCCGCCGTGCCACGCTCACCCGCGCGTTCCGCCACCGGGGCGACGAGACGGGCGTGACCGGCGTCGAGCAGGCCCGCCTGGTGCACATGGGCGATCCCCATGTGGCCGCGCTGCGGACGGTCTTCACGGCCGAGGACTGGTCGGGAGAGATCGAGGTCGAGTCCGGTCTCGACGGCGAGGTGGCCAACGGCAACGTGCACCGCTACCGGGCTCTCGCCCACCGCCATGTGGCGCGTGTGCGGACCGGCGCGCACGAGCCGGACACGGTCTGGTTGACCTGCCGGACCAGCACCTCGGACACAGGTGTGGCCACCGCCGCCCGGACGCAGGTCGTCCTGGGCGGGACGCCCGCCTCGTCGGTGCTTCATGCCGCCCACCGCCGAGCCGTCCACCGCCTGGTGGTCCCGATCGCGCCCGGTCGCCCCGTCGCCGTGGAGAAGACCGTGGCGCTGCACACCTCACGCGACACGGCGATCAGCGACCCGCTCGGCGCGGCGGTCGACCGGGTGTCCGCAGCGGCCGGCTTCCCCGCCCTGCTGGACGACCACGCCGCGGAATGGCGACGGCTGTGGCGGCGCGCCGACATCGAGGTGCCCGGCCAGGCCGGCCGCATCCTGCGCTTCCACCTCTTCCACGTTTTGCAGACCTTGTCCCCGCACACCGCGGACCTCGACGTCGGCGTGCCGGCCCGCGGGCTGCACGGCGAGGCGTACCGGGGCCACGTGTTCTGGGACGAGTTGTTCGTGCTGCCGTATCTCAACCTGCACCTCCCCGAGGTCTCCCGGGCGCTGCTGGACTACCGCCACCGGCGTCTTGCGCGGGCGTGCCGGGCCGCGGCCGACAGCGGCCGGGCCGGGGCGATGTACCCGTGGCAGAGCGGCAGCGACGGCCGCGAGGAGACCCAGCGGTGGCACCTCAACCCCCGCTCGGGACGCTGGCTGCCCGACCACTCCCGGCTCCAGCACCATGTGGGCTCGGCGGTCGCCTACAACGTGTGGCGGTACTGCGAGGCCACCGGAGACACCGAGTACCTGCACACCAAGGGAGCGGAGATGCTGCTGCAGATCGCCCGGTTCTGGGCGGACTCCGCGGCGTTCGACCCCGGCACGGGGCGCTACCGCATCCGCGGCGTCGTCGGCCCCGACGAGTACCACGACGGCTACCCGGGCGCCGCCGGGCCGGGCCTGGACGACAACGCGTACACCAATGTCACCGCCGCCTGGGTGCTCACCCGCACCCTGGAGCTCCTGCGGCACCTCCCCGCGCGACGCCGGGACGACCTGCTGGAACGCGTCCGGCTGGCCGACGACGAACCAGCGCGGTGGGACGAGGTCTCGCGGCGGCTGCTGGTGCCGTTCCACCGAGGCGTCATCAGCCAGTTCGAGGGCTACGACGACCTCGCCGAACTGGACTGGGACGCCTACCGGGCGCGCTACGACAGCATCCGGCGGCTGGACCGGATCCTCGAGGCCGAGGGCGACACC
Organism: Streptomyces sp. NPDC003248; assembly: GCF_055563235.1. Taxonomy (NCBI): domain Bacteria; kingdom Bacillati; phylum Actinomycetota; class Actinomycetes; order Kitasatosporales; family Streptomycetaceae; genus Streptomyces; species Streptomyces sp. NPDC003248. The sequence goes on from NZ_JBVHDT010000013.1 coordinate 93,752, forward strand.
GTCAACCGCTACAAGGCGTCCAAGCAGGCCGACGTCCTCATGCTCGGATACCTCTTCTCGCCCGCCGAGCTGCGGACCGTGTTCCGGCGCCTCGGCCACGACCTGGACGACGACGTCTGGCGCCGGACCGTCGACTACTACCTGCGCCGCACGAGCCATGGCTCCACCCTCAGCGGGCTCGTCCACGGCCTCGTCCTCGCCAAGGCCAGACGAGCCGACGCCTGGCAGTACCTCCACCAGGCCCTGGAAGAGGACATCGCCGACCTCCAGGGCGGCACGACCGGCGAAGGCATCCACCTCGGGGCCATGGCAGGGACCCTCGACCTGGTCCAGCGCGGTCTGACGGGACTGGAGACGCGCGAGGACGCCCTCTGGCTGGACCCCGTACCGCTGCCGGCGCTCTCCGCATACGGATTCTCGCTGCGCTACCGGGGTCACTGGGGAGTCGGCGTGCGGCGCCGGAGCGGACAGCTGGAGATCACCGTGCCCGAGTCGGAGGAGTCACCGATCCGTGTGCTGCTGGCCGACCGGGCCGTGACCGTCGCGCCGGGGGAGACCTGTACGCTCGTGCTGCCGGCCAGTTGATCCGCGCGAACGGGCGGCCCCACCCGCGTCCGCCACGCGATGGAACAGACCGGGACCCGCGCTCCGGAACAGTGCTCCGGGTACTCCGCTCCAGGTGACAGGCGACGGGAGACGTGCATGAAGTGGCTGGTCTCGCTCGTCGGTGCCGGACTCGTGATGATCACCTTGCGGGACCTGTTCCACACCCTCTGGCACCCCACCCGGCACGGCGGGCTCAGCCGCCTCGTCATGACCGGGCTGTGGCGACTGGCCAAGCTCTTCCGCACGCGCCGGCGGGTCGTCGGGCTCGTCGGGCCGCTCGCCATGGTCACGGTCGTGGGGATGTGGGCCGTCACCGTCGTCCTCGGCTGGGCGATCATCTACCTGCCCCACATGCCCGGGGCGTTCACCTTCTCGCCCGGTTCCCAGGCGGCGCGGGAGCCGGCCGTGCTCGACTCCCTGTACTTGTCGCTGGTCACGGTGGCCACCCTCGGACTGGGGGACATCGCACCCGCCGAAGGCTGGCTCCGCCTCGTCTCACCGCTGGAAGCCCTCGTGGGCTTCGTACTTCTGACGGCCACGGTCTCCTGGGTGCTGGAGATCTACCCGGCGCTGACCCGCCGGAGGGTCCTGGCCGTGCGGCTGGCGCTGCTGCGCGACGCCGACCCGACGACGCGGCAGATCGACTGCACGGCCGGGGCGGTGCTGCTGGACAGCCTGGCCACCGACGTCGTACGCGTCCGCATCGACTTCACCCAGTACGCCGAGGCCTACTACTTCCACGACGGAGAGGACCACTCGTCGCTCGCGGCCATGGTCGGCTACGCCGACACCCTCGCCCGGCGTGGACAGGCGGCGACACGGCCGGAGGTGCGCCTGGCCGGTGGCGTGCTCGCCGGCGCTCTGGACGACCTCGCCGCCGTCCTCGACCAGCGCTTCCTCCACACGGGAGGCACGGCGACGGACGTCTTCGCCGCCTACGCCGTCGACCACGGCCGCGCGCAGCGCTGAGTCAGGGTGCACTCCGAGAAAGCGGGGTTGCCGCGGTCGGCGTCGGTGGCGTCGAAGATGCGCGCCATGCCGTCGGCGATGCGCTGTCCGATCTCGTCGGGGCAGCCCAGTGGACCGCTGAGGACCCGGAAGGCGATAGGCCAGGCGTACTGGGTGAGCAGGTCGGTGCGGCCGACGGCGAGGAAGTCTCCGATGGCGCTGGAGGCGATCTTCTCGACAAGCGCGCGCAGTTCGTGCTGGTCCACGGCGTCGATGCCGGCGGTGTTGGCGGCCCGGTAGCGGGCGTGTGCGGCGCCGCTGCTGCGCAGGGCGTTGGGCCGCCGTTCCATCATCGGCCGCACCGGGCACGAGACCGGCACCTGCTGTTGCCACGCTCGCGGGTCGGCGGGGAAGCGGTGCGGGTCGTTGAGGATCCGGCGGTCGGCGAGGTAGCCGATGACCAGTGTGGCCGGAATGCCGGGGGACAGCTCGACCGGTACCAGGGCGCCGTAGGACGCCCGCATCCGCTCGTAGGCGGCGTGCGGGTCGGCGGCGAAGCCGGGGTCGTACAGCGCGATCCTGAGCGACGGGGCCGGAGACACGGAGCCGGCGGATGTGGATGCGGCCGAAGTCCATGCCCACCGTGGTGGTGGTCTTCTCCGGCGTGCCGCGCAGGTCGTCGATGCCGACGCTGTCCTCCGTGATCGGCTCCTCCATCCGCAGCGGCCGCACTCGGAGAACCGTCTCCACCAGAGGCTTCGCATGCTTCTCCACCCGTCCGGCGTCGACGTGTCCAGCTCCGCCTTGCGCTTCCTGTCCTCCCGCCTGCGGCAGCACCGACGTGTGATCGGCTCCCGCCGGCGTCGGCTGAGCGCTGGTCGCCAGGCACTGGTGGCCCTCGCCCACCTACGCTTGGGACACACATATGTCCAGCTCGCAGCGTCCAAGCCTGGCGGCTCCTCCGTGAACTCGGTGCTCGACCACCCGCATCACCGCACTCGTCCAAGCCATCCTCGCCCTACATCTGGCCAGCTCAAAGTGAGGTTGGAAAAGGCTCAGTGTGTCGAGGTGGCCCAGAGAGACGCCTGCCCCACCGTTCCCGTCCGCGACAGCAAGAACCCCACCGACCCGGTCGTGGACATCGGTGCGGATACCTGGACAGCCTTTGTGAACAGCCTTCGCCGGCCCCCTCTCAGCGGTAGAGGTGCCTCGAACCTGGTCACGGGGCCTCGAAATGTGTCACGGCCAGCGCCTTGTCCACCCGAGCGGCGGCCAAGTCGTCGTGGCGGATCACAAAGCTCGTGTAGTACTCCTCGTAGACCCGGGATTCACTGGCGAGCGATATCCATTCGCTCGTCAGCCGGTGCTTTTCCCTCTCCAGGTGGGAGTCCCATTGGGCGATCGGGATGGCTGGGATCTTGCCTGCCTTCTCGCGTCCCGCGAGGGTCTGCTCCGCAATGCTGTTGATCACCTCGTCATCGGCATACCCGCCGATGGCAACGCCGGCGCCGGACGGCCAGAGGTCGTGGGCCAGGGCCCGAAGTTCGTCCAGGTGCGGCAGGTCACGCTCCATGTACCGGGCCAACTGCTGCTGGAAGGGCGACATGTCCTCCCCGTCGAGATCCTCCCAGAACTCGTGCCAGTCCTCGTCGCCCTCCTGGAGCCAAAGGGGCAGTTCGGCTCTGAGCTCGGCGCTGACGTCGAGCCGCTCGCGGACACACTGGGAGCCGGGGGCTTCCGCGACCGCGGTTTCGGTGCCGTCCGGTACATACACGACTCGCGCGTACCTCCCGGAACCATCCTCATGGTCCATCTCCTGGTTCACGAAGAAGAGCAGCCTCCCGTCCGCCGGCAGGTCGAAGCCGTCGACTCTCGGCAGCGCCCCACAATCGACGGAAAGAAGCAACGGCAACGGAATGTCCCCGGCGGACGGCCACTGCATGCCCACCGGCAGTCGGGGCAACCCACCCAACTGCCCGACCGGAGAACCACCGCCCACGGACAATCCGATCGACAAACGAAGGTGCTGGCTGAATCTGCTGATCTCGTCGCCGGGGATGCCCGACTCAAGCGCTGCCCGGCGAAACTCTCCCTGATGATCCATGCCCGAGAAGATAAACCGTTTCCAACCAGGCTGTCCCATCGGTGTGTTGGCGGGCATGGGCTGCCGTACTTCTGGACGGAGGCCTTCGGGCTCACGCTCAAGGCCGTCGGTGACCTGCCGGTGGCCGGTGAACCCGAGTACGTCGACGGCGGTCCCGTCGGCCCGGCCCTGATGCGCTGGGCCGGCGTGGACGGTGCGGGATCTGCTGTGGCGCTCGACTACCGCATCCCGATCCCACGACTGCGCAGGGTGTGTGCGACCGCCGGTGCGTAAGGTGGTTGGCATGGGTGCCGATGAGGAGAGCCGGGCCGGTTCAGGCCTGGACCGGCTCTCCAACGTCGACCTCAACCTGCTCGTTCCGCTGCTTGCCGTGCTCGAGGAACGGTCGGTGACCCGTGCGGCGGAGCGCGTCGGCCTGACGCAGCCGGCGATGAGCCATGCGCTGCGCCGCCTGCGCCGGCTCCTCGGTGACGACCTGGTGGTACGCCAGGGGCGCGGCGTCACTCTCACGCCGCGGGCGCTCCAGCTGATCGCCCCGGTGCGGCAGGCGCTGCAGCAGGTGGCGGACGTGGTGCGGTTCCCCGGCTTCGACCCGGCAGCGGACCGGCGCACGATCACCGTCGAGCTGACCACGAGCACGGCCTTCGCGATCGGGCCTCGGCTCGGACGCCTGGTGGCCGAGCGTGCCCCGCGCACCACCCTGCGCCTGCGTACCATCACCGTTCCGACCGAGGACACCTTCACCGAGCACGGTGTGGACGTCGTCCTGGTGTCGGAAGGCTCGGCCACGTCGTACCCCCGCGAACGCCTGTACAACGACCGGTGCGTCCTTGTCGCGTCGCCGGAGCTTCCGCGGGAACTCGGCGCCATGGACCTGCTGACCACGCAGCCGCACGTGGTCGTCGACACCGGGCGGCGTGAGCGCGTCTTCCCCTATCCGCAGCTCGACGAGATGGGGATCGAGTACCGGGTGGGGCAGCTCGTCTCCGACTACGTGTTCGTGCCCTATCTGGTCACCCGCGCGGGCGGGGTGGCGCTGATGAGAGGCAGGGTCGCGGCCGAGATGGCATCGGTGGTTGACCTGCGTGTCGAGGAGCTGCCGTTCCGTCTGGCTCCGCTCGGGATCGACATGGTCTGGAATCCGCACCTGAGCGACCAGGGGTTCATGGAGTGGCTGCGGCAGCTGCTCTTCGAAGCTGTGCACGGCTGACCGCGTCGGTCCGCAAGCGGGCGCGGTCAGGTGAGCGGCCGTCAGGTGAGCAGTGACGTCCAGCTGGTGACGAGCTCGTCCAGCATCTGCTCGCGGTCGATCTTCCAGTCCGTGTCGCCCCAGTGCTGCGCCACGAAGTCGAGCTGGGCCAGCGCGAGTACGCCGCGGAAGTGCCGCTGGTGCGGCGCGAAGCGCCCGGCCTGTGTCAGGCCGTCCTCCACGTCGCCGACCGCTTCCTCCATCCACCGCTCGACGAGGTTGGTGAGGTCGGGCTCGATCACCGCCGCTTCGCGGCCGAGGCGGACGATCGGTTTGATCTCTGGCCAGGACTTCGCCGTCCGACGTATCCAGGCGTCGATCGCCTCACGGGTGCCGGCCGCGACTGTCGCGACGAGGTCCTGCGCCGTGGACCCGTGCTTGGGGGAGCGGACGCGCTGCAGCCTCTCGTTGAGCTGCTCGTCGATGAGGGCCTGCATCAGCGCACTGCGCGAAGGAAAGTACGCGTAGAAGGTCACCCGCGTCGTCCCCGCCGCCGTCGCGATGTCATCCACGGTCGTGGCTGCGTATCCCTTCTCCTGGAACAAGTTCAGCCCTGACTCCAGCAGCAGTCGCCGGGTCATCTGTTTCTGCTGTTCACGCAGGCTCGCCATACCCACAGGGTAGGGGAGCGCGCATGGCCATCCTACGTGAAATATGTTGGACATACGTACTGAACAATCTCTTGACGTTGCGTAAAGCGAATGGCAGCGTTCCCCCGGACCGCGGTTCTCCGGTCTCACCCCCTCCCCTTCGAAGGAGCGTCCATGAGTGACGCAGCACCGGCGAGAGCCCGGGTCGCCCCCACTCTGGTGGCCGGCTGCCTGGCAGTTTTCGTCGCCCAGGTGGCCTACTCGCTGCCCGCCTCGATCCTGGGCACGATCCAGTCCTCGCTCGGGATATCGGGCGCCCAGCTGACCTGGGTCAGCGCGGTCTTCGCCACGGCGATGGTCATCTTCGAGCTGACCTTCGGCGTCGTCGGCGACATGTTCGGCCGCAAGCAGCTGCTGCTCGGTGGCCTCGCCGTGCTGGCCGTCGGCGAACTGATCACCATCGCCGGGGCCGACAACGTGCACTACCTCTGGGTCGGCCAGGCCGTCGCAGGCATCGGCGCCGGGGCGCTCTACCCGATCTCGCTCACGATGATCGCGGCAGCCGCGCCGGACACGAAGGCCCGCGCCCAGGCCATCGCACTGTGGGCGGGCTTCCTGTCCCTGGGCGCGGCCGTTTCGCCCATCGCCGCCGGCGTGCTGGCGCAGAACGGCCACTGGAGGGCAAGCTTCTGGATCCCGATCGCGCTCGCCGTGGTGGGTCTCGTCGTCGCCCTGCCCTCTCGCGACTCCTCCGCATCAGAGGGCCGCGCACTCGACATCCCGGGCCAGGTCACCTTGATCATCGGTCTGGTCTCGCTCATCTGGGCGCTCACCCAGGGCTCCGCCGTGGGCTACCGCCAGGGTTCGATCGTCCTCGGTTTCGTCGTCGGGGCGGCCTTCCTGATCGCCTTCGTGGTCGTCGAGCTGCGTACGCCGTCGCCGCTGCTCCACCTCTCGCTGTTCAGGAACCGTGCGTTCGCCGTCACCGGCATCACCGCGATCACCGGCATGTTCGGCTACCTGGCGACCTGCTTCTCGATGACGATGTTCCTCGGCTCGGTGACCCACGTCGGTGCGGTCTGGATCGGCATCCTCTTCCTGGTCGTCCAGGTCCCCGCGCTGCTGCTGGTGCCGCTCGTCGCGAAGCTCATCCACTCGGTCAGCCCGCGGTGGGTGCTCACCACCGGCTACCTGCTCATCGCCGCCGCGGCCCTCTGGTCCTCGAACCTCGACGCCCACGACTTCGTCACCGCACAGGGGGCACCCCATGACGCGGCCTGGGTGAAGTTCATCGCGCCGATGGCGCTCAACGGCGTCGGGTTCGCGCTCACCGTCGGATCGATCACGGCCGTGGCGATCAACGCCGTGCCGCTGCGCCTCGCCGGCATGGCCTCGGCCACCACGAACCTGCTCCGCGACTTCGGCTTCGCGCTCGGGCCGGTGATCGGCGGGTCCCTGTCGACGGCGCTGGCCAACAACCGCCTCGGCGACGGGCTCGGCAAGGCGCTGGGGGAGGCCCAGCTGCCGCAGCCGCTGCGGGGCGTGGCGGCGGGCATTGCCGAGCAGGGCGGTGCGGTCGCGATCAACTCGCTCCAGACCCTGCCGCCGCCCGGCACCACCATCCCGGGGGTGGAGTCGGTGCCCATGCCCGCCGCCCTCCACGAGCTCGCGTTCGACGCGCTCGGCCACGCGTTCAGCCTGACGTTCCTGACCGCGGCCGCCTGTGCCGCCGCCTCCGCTCTCCTGACCGCCGTCGGCCTGGTCGGCGCCAGGTCGGGCTCGGAGTCGCACGCCGAGGACGCCACTGACGAAACCGCCCCCGCCGTCTCCCTGACCGGAGGAACCCGATGACCACCGTCCACACAGTTCTCGGCCCGGTCCAGGCCGACGAGCTCGGCGTGGTGTCCGTCCACGAGGCACTGCTCTCGGTGCTCCCGGGGGCGCAGTACGCCCATGACATCACCATCGACCGGGCCGAGGCCTTCACCGTCCTCAAGGCCAAGCTGACCGCGTTCCGCGAGGCCGGCGGAGGCACGCTCGTCGATGCCACCGGCCAGTTCCACGGCCGTGACCTGAAGCTCCTGGAGGCGCTGTCCCGCTCGACCGGTGTGCACATCGTCGCTTCCACCGGTCAGGGGCCCGAGGAACTGCTCGGCGGCTACTTCCTCACCCCGCAGACCAACCCGCCGACGCCGTGGCCGGCCGAGAAGTGGGCCGACCTCTTCGGCAAGGAGATCACCGAGGGCATGGTCGTGCCGCGCGTCGAGCGCCGCGCACCGGCCGGCCTGATCGCCACGGCCGTCACCCGCTCGGGCGCCACCGCCACCGACACCGAGCTGCTCAGGGGTGCCGCCCGGGCGGCGCTGGCCACCGGCGTCCCGGTCTCGTTCCGTTACGGCAGCGACCCTCTCGCCGAGCTCGACGTCGTCCTGGCGGAGGGCCTCGACGCCGGCCGGGTCGTCGTCGCCGGTCTCGACCGCGTCGACGCGGCCGGCCTGGCGGGGAAGGTCGCCGAGCGCGGTGCCTACGTCGCCCTCGACCACGTCGGCACCGAGGGCCGCCACGACGGCACCGACCACCTCACCGACGCGGCGCGGGCCGCGCTGGTGGCCGAGCTCGTGGCAGCGGGTGCGGGACACCGCGTACTGCTCTCCTCCAGCGCCACCGGAGCGGCCTTCGGTCACCCGGCGACCGATGTCGCCTACTCCCACGTCCTGACGGACTTTGTCCCCGCTCTGCGAGGCCACGGCCTCGGTGACGAGGACATCCGGCGGCTCCTCGTCGAGAACCCCGCCGCCCTCCTCACGGTGAGCTGAAAGAGAGAAGGCTGAAAGGCTTATGTCGCGAGTCAACACCGTCCTCGGTCCGATCCCCGCCGAGGAGCTCGGGTTCGTCGCCGTCCACGAGCACATCGGTTACGGCATGCCCGGGTCCGAGCTCGACACGCAGTGGTGGAAGACGCCGGAGCAGCGCTACGAGGAGACCGTTCCCAAGCTGCGGACGTTCCACGAGAACACGCTTCCGTACGGCGGCGGGACCTTCGTCGACGCGACCGGCATCTGCAATGGCCGGGATGTCAACTACTACCAGTCGCTCTCCGAGAAGACCGGGGTGCACATCGTCGCCTCGACCGGGTTCGTCGGTGGCGACACGGCCCTGCCGTTCTTCGAACGTGCCGACGTCGACTACCTCTACCGCCAGTTCGTCCACGAGATCACCGTCGGCATCGGGAACACCGGTGGCCGGGCGGGAATCATCAAGGTCGGGGTCAGCCGGGGCTTCAGGATGAAGGAGCTCGATCTCCGCATCTACCGCGCCGCCGCCCGCGCCGCGCTCGAGACCGGCGTACCGATCTTCACCCACCTCGCGGTCGACGTCGAGCCCGCCATCGAGGTCTTCAAGGAGGAGGGCCTGCCGCTGGACCGCGTGCTCTTCGGGCACGCCGACGACGGCGTCAGCCAGGGCAGGGTGCGCGACCGCTGGATCGCCGAGCAGGGCGGCCGGATCGGCTTCGACACCTTCGGATACGACCTCGAGCTGCCCGACCCGCCGTTCTGGGGCCGCCCGCGGCAGGAGCGTCTCGAGCACTTCCTCGGCTACCTGCGCGACGGACTGGTCGACAGCGTCCTCGCCTCGGCCGACGCGAACTGCAGCCCGCTGGGATGGCCCGGAGTGAAGGGCCACACCATCAACTACCTCTTCGAGGTGCTGATCCCCGCCCTGCGTGAGAACGGCATCGACGACGCCACGATCACCAAGATCTTCGTCGACCTGCCCGCGGGCTTCCTCACCCTCCAGCCCACGAACTGAAAGCATGACCATGGACATCACCCACCTGAAGATCGCCGTCGTCGGCGCGGGTTACGCGGGCGCTGCCGCCGCCAAGGCGCTCAGCAACCTCGGCGCGCAGGTCACCGTCTACGAACAGGCGAGCCAGATCCGCGAGGTCGGCGCCGGCATCGGCCTGCGCCCCTCCTCGATGCACCAGTTCAACACGCGCGGCAGCGGCGAGGCGATCAAGGCGGTCAGCTCCCCGAGCGACGCCTTCGAGATCCTCACCGCCGACTGCCGGCGCATCGCCCAGGAGGAGTGGCCGGAGAGGGACGCCTACGGCGAGACCACCCGGTTCATCCACCGCGGCGACTTCATCGACGCGCTCGTCGGCGTGCTGCCGGAGGGCATGGTCAAGCTGGGGCACAAGCTGGAGAAGATCGAGGACGGCGGAAGCACGGCCACTCTCCACTTCGCGGGCGGCGAGACCGCGACCGCCGACCTGGTCGTCGGCGCCGACGGCATCAAGTCGGTCGTACGCGAGCAGCTCTTCAGCGACCGGCAGCCGGTGTTCGCCGGCGAGCACGCCTACCGCGCCGTCATCGACGCGGCGGCCACGTACGACATGGTCGCCGACGGCAACCTGCGGATGTACATCGGTCACGGCACCAAGGTCTACCTGCTGCCGCTGCTCCACCGCGGTCAGGTCTCCTTCGACATCACCGCGCTCAACCCCGACAGCACCTGGGCGCCGACGGTGACCAAGGAGGACATCCTCCGGACGGTCGAGGGCTTCGACGAACGGATCGTCGAGATGACCCGTGACCTCGACATGGACACTGTCAACGTACGGGCCGTGTACGACATCGACCCGGTCGACGTCTGGCACTCCGACTCGGTGGTGATCATCGGTGACGCCGCGCACGCGATGTGCCACCACCAGGGCCAGGGCGCCAACTCGGCCATCCTCGACGCGGGCGCACTCGCCGACGCACTCGCCGGGGCCGACTCGGTGAAGGCCGCCCTCGCGAGCTTCCAGGCGGCCCGCAAACCGATCACCGACGAGCTCCAGCGGATCTCCCGCAACGGCTGGACCGACGACGAGGTCAACGACGTCTTCCCCGGCCAGAAGCCGGGCCAGATCGCCGCGACGACCACCGCCTCGGCGACGGAGGGCTGACCCGTGCCCCTGCACCCGGAGATAGCGAAGTTCGTCGCGACGCTGCCACCGCCGCCGGCGCGGCTCGACCCGGTCGCGATGCGCGCCCACGACGAGTCCCATGCGGCGGCGCCCGAGGACCGTCTGCCGCTGCACTCGGTGGAGGACCTGACCGCCGCCACACCGTACGGCGACGTACCGGTCCGTGTGTACACGCCCACCGAGGAGACGGCGTACGGGCTGCTGCTCTACTTCCACGGCGGCGCCTTCTTCCTCGGCAGCCTGGAGACGCACGACCACGTCGCGCGGTCGCTCGCGAAGGCCACCGGGTTCAAGGTCTTCTCCGTGGGCTACCGGTTGGCCCCGGAGCACGGCTTCCCGGCCGGCCTGGAAGACTGCTACGGCGTGGTGCGCTGGGCCGCCGAGAACGGTGAAGCTCTCGGCTGGGACGGCGAGAGGCTCGCGATCGCCGGTGACAGCTCGGGCGGCACGTTCGTGGCCGCGGTCGCCCAGGCGGCGCACGACGACGGCTTCGGCGCGATCACCCACCAGGTGCTCTACTACCCCTCCCTCGATCTCGACTTCGACGAGGACCGCTACCCGTCGCTGGTCGAGAACGCCGTCGGTTACGGCCTGGAGACGGCCGGTCTGAAGCCGTTCAACGCGTTCTACGTCGACAGCGGCGCCGATCCGGCCGACCCGCGGGTCTCGCCGGCCAAGCGGGACGACCTCTCCGGACTGCCCAGGGCGCTCGTCGTCACCGCCGAGTTCGACCCGTTGCGCGACGAGGGCGAGCTCTACGGCCGCCGGCTCGCGGAGGCCGGCGTCGAGGCGGTCGTCAGCCGTTACGACGGCGCTGGCCACGGCTTCGTCCAGCACTTCGGGTGGCTGCCCGAGTACCGGAAGGTCTTCGAGGAGACCGCCGCGTTCCTGAACGACGGGGCTCCGGACGCGGGGGGCCCGGACGGAGGCGGGAGCCGATGACTGTCGCCGTCCACCCGCTCTTCTCGCCCTGGGGCCGCTTCGGCCTCTACAGCTTCCTCGTCGACGCCCCCGAGCTCGCCGTCGTCGACACCGGTGTCACCGGCTCCCCCGCCGCGATGGCCGAGCAGCTGGCCGGACTCGGCCGCCGCGTCGAGGACGTGAGGTGGATCCTGCTGACCCACGGTCACATCGACCACGTCGGCGGCGCCCACGCCTTGTGGGAACTGACCGGCCGGCGGGCCCAGGTGGTCATCCACGAGGCGGACGCCCCGATGCTGCGCTCGCGCAGGGCCCATGTCGAGGAGTACCTCGCCGGCCGCGGCCGCTACCTGAACGACCCCGGGGGCGAGGCCGCGGTGACCGCCGCGACGGAGGCCGTCATCTCCGGCGAGATGGAACCCACGATGCTGCTCAGGGGCGGTGAGACCCTGTCCCTGGGCGGTGGCGTGACCGTCTCCGTCCACTCCGTCCCCGGGCACACACCCGGCTCGGTGGCCTATGTCGTCGACGGCCAGAACGACGTCTTCGTCGGGGACGCCGTCCAGATCCACGGCGCCGCCAACGGCTTCCCGGGGTACACGGATCCGGCCGCCTACCGTACGAGCATCGAGTACCTCCGCGACCGGGTGCGCCCGAACCGGCTCTTCCTCGGCCACCCGTACCGGCTGCGGGACCAGGAGTCCCCCGGCGTCGAACTCGACGGGGAGCAGGCCGCGTCCGTGCTCGCCGCAAGCCTCGACATCGAGTCGGGGGTCCGCGCGGCCGCCTGCGACTGCCTGGAGCCCGCGCTCACCGCCACCGACTCGCCGTACTCCCCCTTCGCCCCCGCCGCCGAGCGACTCGGCTACCGCGGCGACCCGACCCTTGAGCCGTCCCCGTTCTTCACGACGATGCACGGCTACCGCACACAGGCGACACAGGCCGCCCCGGCCACGCAGGAGAAGAACCGATGACCGACCACAACTGGCGAACGCTCGAGACGGGTTCGCAGAAGATCACGGTCCACAAGGACCTGCGCGTGCCGATGCGTGACGGTGTCACGCTCGCCGCCGACGCCTACCGGGGCACGGAGGACAAGCCGCGCCCCGCGCTCGTGGCGCTGAGCCCGTACGGCAAGGAGCTCCAGGCGCTCGCCCTCACCACCCCGCCGCAGCGCCGGCCGTCCCCGATGTGGGACGGGTGCATCGAGGCCGGCGACATCGCCCGCGTCGTCAAGGAGGGCTACGTCCACGTCATCGGCGACCTGCGCGGTTCGGGTGCCTCCGAGGGCGAGCACATCGGCAACTACAACGCCGGCGGGGTGTCACTCGGTCAGGACGCCTACGACGTCATCGAGTGGGTCGCCGCGCAGCCGTGGTGCGACGGCAACGTCGGCATGATCGGCATCTCCTACTTCGGCTCGATGCAGATCTTCGCCGCCGCCGAGCGGCCCCCGCACCTGAAGGCGGTCTTCGTCTCCGGCGGCCACTACGACTTCTACGAGACGACGTACCACGGCGGCGTCATGTGGTTCATGCCGCGCGCCGCTCGTGAGGGCCGTGGCGGAGACTCCGGCTGGGCGTTCACCGACCGGATCAAGTCGCGGATGCTCGAGACGTGTTCTCCCGAGGAGATCGAGGAGCGCGTCGCACGGCGGCTGGCGGACCCGGACATCGCGGCCTGGCCCAACCTCGTCCACCTCCTCAACTACCCCGAGAACCACGAGGCGTGGTTCGACATCGTGATGAACGAGCTCGACGGGGAGTGGTACGAGGAGCGCAACCCCGTCAACCTCGCGCGCGCCATCGACATCCCCGTCTACCTCCAGATCGATCAGGGACGCGGCTGGACCGTCGACGGGCACATCGAGCTGTTCCACGCCCTGAAGGGTCCCAAGCGGCTCGACATCGGCGCCTACCCGCCGATGCAGTCGCGCCCGTGGGTCGAGGAGCACGAGAAGATGTTCCGCTGGTACGAGTACTGGCTCAAGGGCGTCGACAACGGGATCATGGACGAACCCGCGGTCAACGTCTTCGTGGAGGGCTCGCGGCAGGTGATCGGCGCGGAGAACTGGCCGCCGAAGGAGATCGACCACCGCTCGCTCTACCTGCGCCCGCGCCGCAAGCTGTCGTTCTCGCCCGAGCTGATGGGTGCCGAGCACGCCGCCCCGGACGGCTTCTACCAGGCACCGCTCACGGTCACCGACAAGGTCGAGATCATCGACTGGAGCACTCCGCCCTTCGAGGAGCCGACGGAGATGATCGGCACCGGTGCGGCGCACCTCTTCGTCGAGATCGACCAGCCCGACACCAACCTCATCCTGCGGCTCTGGGACGAGGCGCCGGGCGGCGGGCGGCAGCTGATCACCACCGGCTTCCTCAAGGCCTCGCACCGCGAGCTCGACGAGCGCACCACGGAGGGCGACCCGTACCACCCGCACACGCGCGCCGTGCCGGTCGAGCCGGGCGTGATCGAGGAGTACGTCGTCCGGCTCTACCCGTTCGCCGCGACGTTCCTGCCGGGCCACAAGATGGTGCTGCAGCTCTCCAACGACGAGCCGCTGGCCGACGAGCACAACTCTCTGCTGCCGCCCGACGCCTTCCACCTCCCGGTGGGCCGCCCGGTCACGCACAAGGTCTACCGCGACGCGGCGCATCCCTCGCGTCTGGTACTGCCTTTCACGACCAGCCGGACGGAGGAGTGAGCCGGGGCGACCCGTGCGTGGCGGAGGGACGAAGCAGGCGTCGGCCGGGTGATGCCGCCGGCCTCGGCCTGCCCGGATCACCATCGGTGCGACGCAAGTTGCCGGCTCCGGGAGCCGGTCTTGTGGACCGCTGAGGGACGCACTGACCGGAAGGGGGGGACCGACTGATCGCTTCCTGCCCCTCGGTTCGCCCTCCGTCTTCGCGGCGGTGGCTGCCGCACGCGGTAGCCACCCCGCGTGTCACCTGTCCACCCGGACCCTGACCAGGCACCCCGTGGCGGTGGCCGCCGTGGTGGCCGTGGCCGTCGCCGCGGGCGTCACCGGTCCCCGCGCGACCGGATACCGGCTGACGGACGCGCCCTCATGCACCGCTTAGTCGGTCCGCGGGGTGGAGAGCGGCGGCAGGTCCGGATGGTCGCGCAGGTGCTGCCCCGGTACTCGGTGCGGTAGACACCGCGGCTCTGCAACTCCGGGACGAGCTTGTCGGTGACGGAGGACGGGAGCAGAAGCGGCACGATGTCGAAGCCGTCGACGGCCCGGGTGCGGACGTAGCGGGTCCACTCGTTGGCGACGGTCGACGGGGTGCCGACGAAGGACGGATGGCCCGGTGCCACTTCCAGCACCGACTGCCTTGTCGACAGGCCCCGTTCCGCCGCCTGCTCGCGCCGCTTCCGGATCAGGGCCTGTTTGCCGGTACGGTGCGCGATCGGGATCGTGCTCCGGAGCCGCGCACCCGGCGGGCCTTCTCCTGCCCGTCCGTCGGCGTGTCCTCGAGGACGACGCTCGCGCCCGGCAGGATCCGCAGGGAGTCCGGGGAGCGGCCGTGGCGGGCCAGCCGTTCGCGCAGTCGGCCGCATATGCCGCGTTCGTGCTCCAGCCAGCCTCCGTGCCGGAAGTCGGTGCCGGCGCCACCGCCAACGCAGTCCTGGACCCTTACAGGCCGAAGGCGTCGCCTGGATGAGGATGAGCAAGCCGATGCCGATCACGACGACGGGCAGCAGGAGCGGCCCCAGCGGCTGAGCGCCTTGGCGATGACGGGCCGGGTGGCGAAGTACCGGCCGGCTGCGATCCCGCATCGCCTCAGTGATGACGAACCGGACAGGCACCTCTGATCAACCGGCCAACCCATCGAAGGGACATGCTCTGGGCCGGGACGTGTCCGGGCGGCCAGGCCTCCCCATACCCGTCGGCACCCGGTGTGCGCCGGGTGCCGACGGTCGGTTCAGGCGCGGCTAGCCGCCTTCTCGGAGAGGGTCTTCCCGGCTTCGGCCTCGCTGGTGCCGGTGCGCAGGGCGGGGATCAGACTCGCGACGGCGGCCGACACGAGCGCGACGCCGCAGCCGATCAGCAGGCCTGTGCGGAAGCCGTCCTCGGAGGCGAGCGTGTAGCCGCCCATGGTGACGGTCATCTGCGCCAGGACGACACCGATGACCGCCGAACCGATCGTGGTTCCGAGCGAGCGCATCAGGGTGTTGAAGCCGTTGGCGGCGGCCGTCTCGGAGACCGGGACGGCGCTCATGATCAGGGCGGGCATGGCACCGTAGGCGAGGCCCACACCGCTGTTGATGACGATACCGACGATCATCAGGCCCCAGGCGGTCCCCATGAGCGGGAGAGCGAGCCCGTAGCCGGCTGCTATCACCAGTGCACCGAGCACGAGTGCGAACTTGGGGCCGCGGGCACTGATGAGCTTGCCGCCGAGCGGGGAGACGATCATCATCATTACGCCACCCGGTGCCATCCAGAGGCCCGCCGCCAGCATCGACTGGCCCAGGCCGTACCCGGTGGCCTCGGGAAACTGGAGCAGCTGCGGGGCGATCAGCATGAAGGCGTACATGCCGACGCCGATCAGGATCGAGGAGGCGTTGGTGAGCAGCACGCGCGGGCGGGCCGTGGTGCGCAGGTCCACCAGCGGGTCACGGGTGCGCAGCTGGTAGTAGCCCCAGATGAGGAGGGCGACCACCGCGAGGGCGAACAGGCTGAGTGTGATGCCCGAAGTCCACCCCCAGTCAGCGCCCTTGGAGATGGCGAGGAGCAGGGAGACCAGGCCGATGGCGAGGCCGACGGCGCCCGGGGCGTCGAAGCGCTGCCCCTTGGCTCCGGCCGGGACGTCCGGGACGACAAAGTAGATCAAGGTACCGATGATCAGGGCGAGGCCGGCTGCCCCCCAGAACAGCACGCGCCAGTTCGCGTACTGGGCGACAGCGGAGGCCAGCGGCAGGCCGACGGCGCCGCCGATGCCCATGGAAGCGCTGACCAGGGCGATGGAGCTGCTCAGCTTCTCCGCCGGCACGACATCGCGGAGCAGCGCGATGCCGAGGGGCACCATGCCCATGCCCATGCCCTGCAGACCGCGCCCGACGATCATCGGCACGACGGATGAGGCGAGCGCGCACACCACTGAGCCGATCACCAGCGGCACGGCGCAGATCAGCAGCATCCGCCGCTTGCCGATCAGGTCGCCGAGGCGTCCCGAGACCGGCACGCACACACCGGAGACAAGGAGGGTGACCGTGATCACCCATGCCGCGTTCGAGGCACTGGTGTGCAGAAGCTGCGGCATTTCCGCGATCAGCGGTGTGACCAGCGTCTGCATGATCGCGGCGATGGTGCCGGCCAGCGCGAGTGTGGCGACGACACCGCCCGAGCGGGCGGTCGGCGGGGGGCCATCCATGGTGGAGCTCCTCTACAACACTTTGTCCGATATCGGCGCAGCCTTGGGCGCCTCGTGCATCATACATACATTGTGTAGACGGCACATGTTGTGCTAGTTGCATATGATGCGGTGAGCTCCGAGGAGTCGCACCGGAGGAAAGAGGGCGCGTGGACAGGACGGGCAAGGCCACGGACCGGGTCGAGTTCGAGCAGATGCTGTTGAGCCGCTACATGCATCTGCACAAGGGCAAAGCGGGCCGCGACGACAGAGTCCTGGAGCGCAGCGCGTACATCCTGCTCAGCCGCATCCGCATGCAGGGCCCTATGTCGATCGGACAGCTCGGCGACGCGTTCGGGCTGGACGCCTCCACGCTCAATCGGCAGACCGCCGCCGCGATGCGCGCGGGTCTCGTCGAGCGGATTCCCGACCCCGACGGCGGCATGGCCCGCAAGTTCCGCATCACCGGCGAGGGCGAACGGCGTCTGGACGAGGAGCGTACGGGCATCGTCGCCAGCCTGGACCGCATCATGGTCGACTGGCCGGAACAGGACATCGCCGCCTTCGCCGACTACCTCCAGCGCTTCAACGCGAGCATCGAGCAGCTGCACGGCATGCCTTGGCCTCGCCCTGCCGTCGCGGACCGGACTGCCTGACACCCTTCCTGTGATAGATCACATGGAGCCGGAACCACGCGATGGTCGATACGTCGCCGCGGCGCCCCGTGGACCACTCGGCCGGCACCGAGCAACTCCAGCGAGGACGTCCACAAGTGGCTGTACGATGCCCGCCACCCCTTGGCTTTTCCCCGTCGAGCACGAGGGATGCCGCGTGCTCGCCCGTACCCGTCCGGCCTCCCGGATCGACCTGGCCGGGGCCTGGTGGCAGACGCCCGCCGAACTGCGCGGACCCGCGCGCAACTGGATTCCCAGGCCCAGCGCCCGCTCGCCTGGACCCCGTTGCTGGCCTCCGCGGACCGGATGACCCACGGCGCCCGGCTCATGCTGGCCGCCGCCCTGGACGAGGCCGCGGCCGCGCTCACCGACGCGCCGGCCCGGCCGGCCGGCTGGTCCGACCGGCAGGACCTCGCGCGGGTCGGCGCGAACACCGCCGGGTGGCGGGCTCTCCCTCGCCGGGCACGGCATCGAACTGGCCGCCTCGTTCCTGGACAACGAGGTGATCCGGGCCTGCCTCGCCGTCCCGCCGACGACCGCGGCGCCCCCGGCACCTACGAGCCGCTGCCAGACGCGGCATTCGCTGGCAGCGGCGTCCTGCACCTGGTGGCGGCCACCGAGGTGTGGCTACGGCAGCACTCCGCCAGGCGGGCTGCGCCGGGCGACGCCGGCGTCAGTGACCCGACCCAGGTGCCACTGGGCGGCTCGAGGAGGCGTAGGCGGTCCGGTAGCGCGAGGGCGGGATCCCGTACCGGCTCAGGAAGGCCAGCCGCAGGGTCTCGGCGGAGCCGAATCCGCACCGAGCGGCGATCCGCGGCAGGGGCAGCGAGGTCGTCGTGAGCAAGTGCGTGGCCGCGGTGACGCGGACCTGCCGGACGAAGCGGCCCGGTGGCTGCCCCACGTGGGTCAGGAACAGCCGGGTGAGGTGGCGGGCGCTGACTCCGGCGACGCCGGCCAGCGCGGCGGTGCCGAGGTCGCCGTCCGGGTGGGCGTGGATGTGGTCGACGACGCGCCGTACGACGTCGTGGTCGGGCGGGGGCGCGGCCGTGAACAGACTCATCTGCGCCTGATTGCCGGGGCGTTGGAGGTAGGTGACCAGGTGGCGGGAGACCTGCCGGGCGAGTTGGACGCCGTGGTCCTCCTCCACCAGGGCGAGCATCAGGTCCAGGCCGCTGGTGATGCCCGCCGACGTGGACACCTTGCCGGAGCGGATGTAGATGGGGTCGGGGTCGAAGGTGACCTGAGGATGCCGCTCGGCGATCTCGGCGGCGAAGGCCCAGTGGGTGGTCGCGCGCTCGCCGTCGAGGAGCCCCGCGGCAGCGAGGACGCTCGCGCCGGTGCACACCGAGGCCACCCGCCGGCTGACCTGGGCCAGCCGCTGCACATGGGCGACGACCAGCGGGTTGGCGGCGGCACGGGCATGGCCGAGACCGCCGGCGACGACGAGGGTGTCGAGGGGGCCGGTGAACCGCTCCAGTGCCTGGCCGCTGTGCAGGACCACGCCGGGGCCGCAGGTGATCGGACGCCGGCCCGGACTGAGGATGGTGACCTGGTACGGCGTGCGCGGTTCGGCGAGGAGGTTCGCCATGGCGAGGGTCGACGTCACGCAGGCGATGTCGAGCAGTTCGGCGTCGTCGTAGCCGACGACGGCGATCGAACGTGTTTCCACGCGGACGAAGCATAGGCGCAAAGGACCGGTGTCCCACAGTTCCGGACCTCTCTGACGGGATTCCGGCGCACCGCACCGCTCGAAGATCACTGTGTT
Source organism: Streptomyces sp. NPDC003248 (assembly GCF_055563235.1). Lineage (NCBI taxonomy): Bacteria > Bacillati > Actinomycetota > Actinomycetes > Kitasatosporales > Streptomycetaceae > Streptomyces > Streptomyces sp. NPDC003248. The sequence continues at coordinate 112,938 of NZ_JBVHDT010000013.1, forward strand.
GCCGATACGGGGACGCCGGAGCGCCGCGCTCCCGTCCGCGTCGTGATCGCATCACCCCACACCGGGCGTCGTCTTGCCGCGTGCCGCCCTCGAACAGGAGAACCGACATGACCTCGCAGACCGATCTGGAGCAGATCGAGGCGGCCAACGCGAGCGGCAGGCAGCCGGTCGTCTTCATCCACGGCCTCTGGCTGCTGCCCACCAGCTGGCAGCGGTGGGCCGACGTGTTCACCGCGGCCGGCTACGCGCCCGTCCTGCCCGGCTGGCCGGACGACCCGGACACCGTCGAGGAGGCCAACGCCCACCCCGAGGTGTTCGCCCGCAAGAGCGTCGGCCAGGTCGCCGACCACTTCTGCGAGCTGATAGGCAGGCTCGACCGCAGACCGGCCGTCGTCGGCCACTCCTTCGGCGGCCTGATCGCCCAGATCACCGCCGGACGGGGCCTGTCCACCGCCTCCGTCGCCATCGACCCGGCCCCCTTCCGCGGCGTGCTCCCGCTGCCGCTCTCCGCGCTGCGGGTGGCCGGCGCCGTACTCGGCAACCCGGCCAACTACCACCGCGCCGTCCCCCTCACCTACGAACAGTTCCGCTACGGCTTCGCCAACGCCGTCACCGAAAAAGAGGCCCACGAGCTGTACGCGGCCTTCGCGGTCCCGGCCTCCGGCGAACCCCTCTTCCAGGCCGCGGCCGCCAACCTCAACCCGTGGACCGAGGCGAAGGTCGACACCGGCAACCCGGACCGCGGCCCCCTGCTGATCATCTCCGGCGAGAAGGACCACACCGTGCCGTGGGCCATCGCCCACGCCGCCTACAAGCAGCAGAAGGACAACCCGGGAATCACCGAGATCGTCGAGATGGAGAACCGCGGCCACTCACTGACCATCGACAGCGGCTGGCGGGAGGTCTGCGACACCGCCCTCAGCTTCATTCAGCGCTTCCACTGAGCAACCGACCGGATCGCGGCCGACGCCCGCAGGGTGCCGGCCGCCGGGCTCGCTCCTGGTCATTTCCAGTAGCTCTGCCCGGGAGAACAGGCACATCGTCGGCACGAAGGAGACCACCACAGCGGCTCCCTGTGTTTCCGGCAGTACCGACCAGGGCCTCGACGCGAGGACGACACCGACCTGGCGACGGCCCATCACCACCGGAGGCTGCCCAGGATGGTGTCATGACCAGCTGCGGCCGCACACGATGGAGCAACTGGACAATCGTCGAGGCAGGCCGTGGATGCGAGTCGCAGCCAGCTGGCAGAACACGTGGGCCACTCCACCCGCGACCGCCTCCAGCGCCTGCTTCGGGAGTTCTCGGTAGACCCAACTGGTGGACATATCGAGCAGTGCAGCGACCTCAGTGGTGTCCATGAGGAGTGGCTCGGTCGGCCGATGATGTTCCTCCTGTGTCCTATGGGTGGATCGCGTTCGGCGGGGCAATTCCTGCTGCTCTTGATACAAGAGCGATCCTTGCGGGGTGGAGGCTGGTCGTGGCATTGGATGGTTTCCTGCTCCGGCTGTATGTGGGCGTAGTTGGCGGCTGCTCGGCGTGGCGAAGGGGGCAAGGTCAATAGTCTTGAGAAGCACCGGTTCGGCCAAGCGGCGATCTGGCGCTGTGTTGCCGGCCTGCCGGCGGTCGGTGCGGTGATGCGCCGGGTGGGTGGTGGGGCTTGCCGGCGGACCGTCGGTCACCCGGTGGGTGCTTTGACGACGGGAGGGGGGAGCCCGTGGCGACAGGTGCGAGACGGCTGAACCCCCGAGGCTCAACCTGATGGTGCGTCACCAAGGTCGGCAAGTGGTCAGCATGAGTCCTGGAAACTTGGCCAAGGTCACCCGAACATGCGACTGCGGCGAGGGGGTCAAAATGTGGCTTGACCTGCAATGATGCAGGTCAGGAACCTCTCCGTGACCCGTGCCTCCGCACCGCGAAATGTTCCAGAGGAAAATGCCAAAGCCCTCACCTCGGCCCGGCACTTTCCGTAGTCTCAGGATCACGCTTCCGGTGCGGCCGTGCGGGGACGAGCGGTCCGGCGCGCGCCGGAGTCCCCTTCCCCGCCCGGTGACGGCGAAAGGAGACCGGTCATGGCCGTCGAGGCCGAGGTCCTCAACGAACTGCACCGGCTACGGGCGCGCATGCCCCGGCTCACCGGGGCGCTCGCGGCCAGTGTCGACGGACTGGTCCTCGCCCAGGACATGCCCGGCGTCCAGCCGGAGGGCCTCGCGGCGCTCACCGCGGCCGCCCTCGGCGTCGGCTACCGCATGGTGGACCTCACGGACCGCGGGGAGTTCTGCGAACTGCTCGTGCGCGGCGCGGGCGGATACGTCGCCACCTACGCGGCCGGCCCCGCCGCCGTCCTCACCCTCCTCGCCGACGACCGGGCCAACGTCGGCAGGCTGCACCTGGAGGGACGGCGCAGCGGCGCCCGCATAGCCGAGCTGATGGCGGCGCACCGGGCGGCCCCGGACGACGCCTCCCGGCCTCACCGCCCCGGCCCGTCCTCCCCGGCCCCGCCCACACCCCAGGGGCGTCCCCTGGGTGCCCTGCCGGTGCGCATCCCCCGTCAGTTCCGCCCGCTCAGAGGCCCCGGGCACGACGTCTGACACGCGTCACGCCACGGCGTCGGCGGGCGCGGGCGCTCATCTCCCGCCGCCCTCCGCCTCCGTACGACCACGCCGCTGCGCGTGCCCGACGCGTCCCCGCCGGCGGCCCACGGGCCGTTCCGGTCCGGTGCCGCCCCCCGCGCCGCCCGCACCGGGCGCGCTGAAACCGCCGGGGACGAGACGCGGTGGTGCGACGGTGGGAGCGGTGGTGGTGGCGGGTGCGGTGGTGGGTGCGGTGGCGGGATCGGGGGGTGACGGGCGGGTGCCTTCCTCCTGCCGCTCCTGCGGTGGGTCCACCGCCCTGGAGGACGGCGCCGCGCGGCCCAGCACCCGGGTGTGCGGCATCAACGCGGCGCAGGCGGCGCACACTTCGCTGAGGGTCCACACCTGGCCGACGGCCGGGTCGTGGCGCAGCACCAGGACGACCGTGCCCGCGCAGGCGATCCGGATGCCCTCGTGGGCCGCGCACCGCTGGCGGCGGCACCAGCAGGCGGCGTCGGACCGTACCGAGGCCGCCCTGGCGTGAGCGGCGGCGTGGGCCTCGGCGAAGCGGCGCAGGGCGGCGAGGTCGCGCGAGCGCGGCGGCATCGTGCACGCCGAGGAGCAGGTGACCGATGCCGTACGGTCCCGGTGACCGACCACGCGGATCGTCCAGCAGCGCCCGGGACGACGGGATGATGACGGGGCGTCAGGGTACATGAGAGCCAAGACCACATGTCCTTCGGAGAGGCGGGACGGGTGGAAAGGGCACTCCGGGCTGATTCCGGCACTGCGCACCGGAAGTGACCTCGTTCACAGCATGCCCGTGGCCCCGCGGACCATTCGCGCCGTGCTCCCTCTGGCCGACAGACCGCCGTCACCGGGGACAACAGCGCGTGAACGACGTCCGTACGCTCCCGGCGCGCACGCTCTCCGCACGTCGGTACCCGGCACTGCCGCAGCCGGACCGAGCGCTCCGCGCACCCCTCGGCGCAGGGGCGCAGGGGCGCAGGGGCGCAGAGGCGCAGGGGCGCAGGGGCGCCGGGGCACGGGGGTACGGGGTACGCGGCACGGGGGCGCAGGGCCGCACAGGATCTCCCCGCCGTACCGTCCCGCGGGACGGCGCCGGAGAGGTGCGGCTGCCGCTCCCGGAAGGGCGCAGGCGCCGGCCCGCCCGGAAAGGCCGAGGGCCCGGAGGCGTGTCACCGCCTCCGGGCCCTCCTGCCGTCGTGCTTACGCGCCGCTCTCGCGGAGCATGTCCTCACGCTCGACGATCTTCACGCGCTCGCGGCCCTGCGGCTCGCCCAGCGCCTTCTCCGCGGCGTCCAGCTTGTACCAGCCCTCCCAGGTGGTGAAGCGGACCTGGCGCTCGGCGAGGAACGCGTCCACGGCCTGCGGGTCGGGCGAGGACGGCGTGTGCAGACGGCCGTTCGCGTAGTCGTCCAGCAGGTTCGACACCGTCTCGTTGGCGTCGCCCTTGGTGTGGCCGATCAGGCCGACCGGACCGCGCCGGATCCAGCCCGTGACGTACGTCGACTGGAGGTGGCCGCCGCTCTCCTCGATGACGCGGCCGCCGTCGTCCGGGACGGTGCCCGAGTCGATGTCCCAGGGCAGCTTGGGCAGCTTCTCGGACAGGTAGCCGACCGCGCGGTAGACCGCGGTGACGTCCCAGTCCTTGAACTCGCCGGTGCCCTTGACGTTGCCGGTGCCGTCGAGGGCGGTGCGCTCGGTGCGCAGGCCGACGACCTTGCCGTCCTCGCCGAGGATCTCCGAGGGCGACTCGAAGAAGTGCAGGAACAGTTTGTGCGGGCGGTCGCCGACGTCGCGGATCGCCCAGTTCTCCAGCGTCTTGGCGACCATGTCGGCCTGCTTGTTGCCGCGCCGGGTCTGGATGGAGCCGTCGTCGTAGTCGATGTCCTCGGGGTCGACGATGACCTCGATGTTGGGGGAGTGGTCCAGCTCCCGCAGCTCCATCGGGGAGAACTTCGCCTGCGCCGGGCCACGGCGGCCGAAGACGTGGATCTCCAGCGCCTTGTTGGCCTTCAGGCCCTCGTAGACGTTCGGCGGGATCTCCGTCGGGAGCAGCTCGTCCGCGGTCTTGGCGAGGACGCGGGCCACGTCCAGGGCGACGTTGCCGACGCCGAGGACGGCGACCTTCTCCGCCTCCAGCGGCCAGGTGCGCGGCACGTCCGGGTGGCCGTCGTACCAGGACACGAAGTCGGCGGCGCCGTAGGAGCCGTCCAGCTCGATGCCCGGGATCGACAGCTCGCGGTCGGCCATCGCGCCGGTCGAGAAGACGACGGCGTCGTAGAAGGCGCGCAGGTCGTCCAGGTTGAGGTCGGTCGGGTAGTCGACGTTGCCGAACAGGCGGATCTGCGGCTTGTCGAGGACCTGGTGCAGGGCGGTGATGATGCCCTTGATCCGGGGGTGGTCGGGCGCCACGCCGTAACGGATCAGGCCGAACGGGGCCGGCATGCGCTCGAAGAGGTCGATGGACACACCGGGGTCGGTGGCCACATCGGACTTGAGCAGCGCGTCGGCGGCGTAGATCCCGGCGGGGCCGGCTCCGACAATGGCTACCCGCAGGGGGCGGGGCATGATGGGGGTTCCCTTCGAGCGGCGACAGATCGACTCGACGGGAAGCCTAAACTAAGGCAAACCTTACTCGGTACGGGGGTCCAGTCTATGAGCTCATAAGCGTGATTTATGAGCGGACGGGCTCGCCGTGCGGCGGCTGATCGGGCCGCCCTCCCGGCCACTGCCGACCGTTCACGTCGGGAGCGGGCGGGCGAGCAGCAGGGCGATGTCGTCGGGCCGGTCCACGGCCTGCCGGGCCGTCGAGGTCAGCAGGCCGGCGACGTCCGCCAGGGGCCGCTCGGCCGGAGCGCCCACCGCGGCCAGGGCGGTGCGCAGCGCGGTGATGCCCTCGTCGATGTCGTGGCCGGGCCGTTCGACCAGCCCGTCCGTGTACAGCGCGAGGATCGAGCCCGGCTCCAGACGCACCTCCGCGACCGGGTAGCGGGCGCGGGCGTCGACGCCGAGCACGACCCCTCCCGGCAGGTCCACCTCCTCGGTACGCCCGTCGGGGCGACGCAGCAGCGGCGGCAGGTGCCCGGCGTCGACCACCCGCGCTACGCCGGTCGCCGGATCGAGACGGACGTAGCAGCAGCTGGCGAACAGACCGGTGTCGAGGTCGATGAGCAGGTGGTTCGTACCGGCCATGACCTCCCCCGGGGGCCGGTCGCCGAGCGCGAACGCCCGCACCGCGCTGCGCAGCTGCCCCATGGTCGCCGCGGCCTGCACACCGTGCCCCTGGACGTCTCCGATGACCAGGGCCAGGCCGTCCCCGGCCTCCACGACGTCGTACCAGTCGCCGCCCACCTCCATGCCCTCGGTGCCGGGCAGGTAGTGGCCGGCGGTCTCCACGCGCGCGTGCCGCGACAGCCGCCGGGGCAGGAGTGCCCGCTGGAGGCCGCGGGCGAGGGCGGCCTCGGTGTCGTAGCGCTGGGCCTTCTCCATCGCGTGGGCGATCAGGCCGGCCAGCGCGGTCAGTGCCGTGCGCTCCTCGGAGCTGAAACGGCGCGAGCGGTCGAAGCCGAGGATGCACGAGCCGACCGGGCGGCCGGAGGCGATCAGGGGCAGGAAGGCGCGGGCGCCCTCGGCCGCGTCGAGCGCGAGATCCGGGTAGGCGGCCGCGAGCTGCTGCATCGAGTCGAAGAAGAGCGGACGGCCGGTGGTGAGCGTCTCCACGCCGGGCATCCGCTCGTCCAGGCCGACGCCCTCGAACGGTGCCAGGAAGCCCTCGGGGAAGCCGGTCTCCCAGGCCAGGTACAGATGCCGGTCCTGGAGCAGGTAGATGGCCAGCAGGCGGCCGCCGAACGCGGGCAGCAGCTCCTGCACGACCACCGCCGACACCTGCCGGGCGGTCACCGCCTCCGTCAGCGCGATGGCCAGGACGATCGGGCGGTACAGCGGGGTGGTGGAGGCGGGGTCGTCCGGGGCGGGGGCCCCGGCCGGAGCGTCGGGCGCCGTGAAGGCCGCCGGGTCACCCGCCGGGTCACCCGCCGGGTCGGCCGCGGGGTCGGCCGTCAGGACCTCCGCCGGGTCGCCCGCCGGGTCGGCCGTCAGGACTTCCGCCGGGTCGCCCGCCGGGGCGTTCTCCGCGTCGGGCCGGGGCCGGCCCTGGGTGTGGGGCACACGGTGGGCGGGCACGGCGGTGCAGGTGAGGAGGTCCGGGCCGGGGTGGACGGCCAGGCTCAGCCAGTCGCCCTCGTAGGCGCGCGGGACGGAGCCCGGGCCGCCGGCGCCGGGCCCGGGACGGCGGACGTGGAAGTGCACGGGCTCCGGAGACAGCAGGGCGCCGCGCAGATGGTCCTCGTAGTCGGGCCGGTCCAGCCAGGGCAGCGACTCCCACAGCGGCCGGCCGAGCAGCCGCGAGCGCTCCACGCCCAGCAGGTGGGCCGCGCGGGGATTGACGTAGACGACCGTCCCGAGCCGGTCCAGGCAGAACACGCCCTGCGGCAGCAGGTCGGCGGCTCCGTCCGCGAGGGCGCCGGGCCCCTGGTCGAGGAGGACGCCGGTGACCGGGGCCGACGCGGCCGTGCCGGGCGCCCACAGCTCCAGCAGGCGCAGTCCCCCGTCCGCGGTGCGGATCCGGACCGGCCGGGGCGGCGGCCTCCCCTGGGCGGTCTCGCGCAGCAGGGCGGGGAGCCGGCGGGCGTCCGTGACGTCGACGGCCCGGGCCAGCGCTTTCAGCGTGCGCGGTCGTTCCCCGGGGGAGAGCCCGAGCAGGGCCCGGGCGCGGTCGTCGGCGGTGACGGCGCCGGTCGCCGGGTCCCACGCCAGATGTCCGACCCGCCCGGGCGGCGGCCCCGCGGGCGGGGGGCGGACGCACAGCGGGTCGGCGTCCCAGGTGACGCCCCCGCCCGCCGTCTCGTGCCGCAGCAGCGCGGCCGCGAGGCCGCCCGCCACCCGCGTCAGCCGCTCGCGCGGCGCCTGCGTCTCCCAGACGTCGGCCGTCGCGGCCCCGAGCACGGTCAGCACCCCGAAGGCCCGCCCGTCGGCCACGACGGGCACGTTGAACGAGCTGAACTGGAAGGGCAGTCCGGCTGCGAGCTGCGGATAGCGGCGCATGGTCTCGGCGGCGTTCGCCAGCACCACCGGAACGCCCAGACGGTGTGCGTCGGCCACCGGGAACGGCCGGTCCACGTGCACCCTCCACCAGGGCCGGAACAGCGGCCCCGGCAGTCCCGCGAGCACCGCGAGCCGCAACAGTCCGGGCGTACGGGAGCGGAGGTACACGCCCCCGGAACGGCCACCCACGGCACGCACGGCGTCCGCCGTGGCCCCGGCCAGCGTCCCGGCCACCTCCCGCTCGTCCTCGGCGCTCCCAGTCATCGGCCCCACCTCGTCCGTACGCCGCCCGACGGGCGACACAGCAAGAATGCGCCACACCGGCTGCCGTCTGCATCCGCGCGGCGTCGCGAGGCGGTGCCCGGCGGCAGCCGACGGCGCCTGATGCGATACGGCGCAGCCGGCGCGTCCGAGACACCCGGCGGTGAAGCCAGCGCGAGTGGGGCCGAAACCGGGGCCGAAGCCGAAGCCGAAGCCGAAGCCGAAGCCGAAACCGGAGCCGGAGCCGGGTTCGGATCCGGGGCCGAGCCGCCCGGGACACGCCCCGGGGCGCCGCGCGGGGCCCCGCCGGGCGAAGGAGTGCCCCGCCGGGCGAAGGAGTGCCCCGCCGGGCGAAGAAGGGCCCCGCCGGGCGAATAAGGGCGACGCCGAGCCCGACTTCGGGCGGAGCCGTTCTACGCCGGGCCCGCCGCCCCCGCCCCCGTCCCCGCCCCCCGCATCGCCCGCGCGTGGGCGAGGAACGCCGACAGTCCCACCTCGAAGGCCCGGTCCGCGCGGCCCTCGCCCACCGCGGCCAGCGCGCGGGCCAGCCGCGGTGTCGGGGTGCGTTCCGTCAGCTCCCACATCGTCTCGGGGGCGGCGAGGTCGAGCGCGGAGCCCAGGACCAGGTTCTCCAAGGCGATGACCACCGGCATCACCTCGGCGGTGCCGAATCCCGCGTCCAGCAGCAGGGTCACCGCCCGCTCGTACTGCTCCAGCACCCGGGGCGCCCGGACGGGCGACGTCATCAGCAGCGGGATGGTCCGCGGGTGCGCGGCGAACGCGGCGCGGTAGGAGCGCGCCCAGGCCTCCAGCGCGGCGTCCCACGGGGTCAGGTCCAGCGTCCCGGGGTCGATCGCGGACGCCACCTTCTCCCGCAGCAGCTCCACGATGCCGTCCCGGCCGTCGACGTGGTGGTACACCGAGCCGGTCTGCGCCCCGAGCCGCCGCGCGATCTGCGGGACGCTGAAGTCGCCCTGCTCGTCGACCAGTTGCAGCGCGGTGGCGGTGATGCGCTCGCGATCGAGGAGCGGTGTGCGCGGCCGTCCCATGGTCGGTGGTCCCCCTCAGGTCTTCCCGGATGCCCAACGGAAGGTTACATTGCGGAAACCGAAAGCCTTTAGGTTTACGGATCCCGGCGCACGCCACCCCCGGTGCGCGGGGATCCCCGGCGCGATCCCGCACGCCGTGGTCCGGGTCCCGCCCGGACCGTGAACCCAGGCCGCCCGCACGCCCGGGACCCCCTCCCGTCCGCCGCTCGAAGGGCTTCCCCATGTCCGTGACCACCCCCGACCCCGCCGAGGCGAGAGCCGGTTCCGCCCCGGCGGGCCTGCGCACCGGCACCCTCGGCACCGCCGACATCGCCTTCTTCGTCGTCTCCGCCGCCGCCCCGCTGACCGTCATGGCCGGTGTGGCCCCGCTCGCGATCCTCCTCGGCGGCGTCGGCGCACCCGTCGGCTACCTCCTCGCGGGCCTCACCCTCGCCGTCTTCGCCGTCGGCTTCACCACGATGAGCCGGCACGTCACCAGCGGCGGCGCCTTCTACGCCTACATCACCCGCGGCCTCGGCCGCCCCGCCGGCGTCGGCGCCGCCCTCCTCGCCCTGATCGGCTACAACGGCATGGAGATCGGCGTCTACGGTCTCCTCGGCACCGCCACCCAGGACACCGTGCACGCCCTCTTCGGCGCCGACGTGCCCTGGCTGCCCGTCTCCCTGGCCGGCCTGCTGCTCATCGGCTGGGGCGGCTACCGCTCCATCGACTTCGGCGCCAAGGTCCTCGGCGTCCTGCTCGTCGCCGAGACCGGCATCCTCGTGCTGCTCGCGGCGGGCGTCCTGATCGAGGGCGGGGCGGACGGGCTGTCGGTCGCCTCCCTGGCCCCCGACCACGTCCTCGTACCCGGCACCGCCGCCGTCCTCGCCTTCGCGTTCGCCGCGTTCACCGGCTTCGAGTCGACCGTCATCTACCGCCGCGAGGCCCGCGACCCGCAGCGCACCGTGCCGCGCGCCACCTACTGCGCCGTCGCCTTCCTCGGCCTGTTCTACGCGTTCGTCGTCTGGATCGCCATCCAGGCCTTCGGCGACGACAAGGTCCTCGCGGCCGCCGCCGACGACCCGGCCGGCCTGTTCTTCACCGCCATCAGCACCTACGTCGGCGACTGGGCGGCCGACCTGATGCACGTCCTCATCGTCACCAGCGTCCTGGCCTCCCTCCTCGCCTTCCACAACGCCATCAACCGCTACGGCCTCGCCCTCGCGGAGGAGGGCGTGCTGCCCCGCGGCCTGGGACGCGTCCACCCCCGCCACCGCTCCCCGTACGTCGCCGGTCTCGCCCAGACCGTCCTCGGCGCCGTGGTCGTCCTCGCCTTCTGGGCGGCCGGAGCCGACCCGTACGGGCAGCTCCTGCTCTACGTCAACACGCCCGGGATGATCGGCCTGCTGCTGTTGCAGCTCCTCGCCGCGATCGCCGTGCCCTGCTACTTCCGCCGGGTCCGCCACCAGGAGGGCGCGCTGCGCACCCTCGTCGCGCCGGTCACCGCGAGCCTCCTGCTGGCCGCCGCGATCGCCCTGGTCATCGGCCACATCGACCTGTTCACCGGAGCGTCCGCGACGGTGAACACCGTGCTGGTCGCCATGGCGCCGGTCGTCTTCGCCGCCGGCCTGCTCCTCGCCCGGTGGCTGCGCCGCGCACGACCGGAGGTGTACGCCCGCTTCGGCTCGGACCGGGCCGAGCCCACCGCACCCGACCAGCTCACCGCACCCGACCCGTCCGCCGCGCCCCCCGCGTGACCGCACCCGACCCGACGCAGTAACCGCCCCAGCAAGGGAGTCCCCCTCATGCCCACCGCCGACCTGATCGTGACCGGAGCCCGGGTCCGCACCCTCGACCCCGCCCGCCCGTCGGCCACCGCCGTCGCCGTACGCGACGGGATCGTCGCCGCCGTGGGCGAGGAGGACGACGTACGCGACTGGCGCGGACCCGGCACCGAGGTCGTACGGCTCGACGGTGCGCACCTCGTGCCCGGGCTGGTGGACGGCCACAGCCACCCCGTCTGGGGCCTGGAGATGGCGACCGGCACCGACCTGTCGGCCGTGACGGACCTGGCCGGACTGCGTGCCGCCCTGGCGTCGGCCGAGCGCGTCGACGGCTGGGTGCTCGGGTACGGCCTGGACCACAACGCCTTCGAGGGCCGGCCCGTCGACCGCGCCCTCGTGGAGGACGTCCTCGCCGGGTCGCCCGCCTTCCTGCGCCTGTACGACGGCCACTCCGCCCTCGTCGACGGCAAGGCGCTCGCCGCCGCCGGCGTCACCGGGCCGCGCCACTTCGACCAGCGCTCGGAGGTGGTGTGCGACGCCGGGGGACGGCCCACCGGGCACCTCGTCGAGCACGCGGCGATGGACCTGGTCGTGGCCGTCGCGCCCCGCCCGTCGCACGCGGCCCGCCGCGCCCGGCTGCTCGACCTGCTGGCGGAGATGGCGGCGACCGGGCTCACCGGGGCCCATGTGATGGACGGCGGCGACCTCGACCTGGTGACCTCCGTGGCCGAGGAGACGGTCCTGCCGCTGCGGCTGCGGTTCGCGCCCTGGTGCATGCCGGGCGCGGACGCCGACGACCTCGCCGAACTCGTCGCGGCCCAGGACCTGAACGGCCGGCACTGGAGGGTCGGCGGGGTGAAGTTCTTCATGGACGGCACCGTCGAGGGCGGCACCGCCTGGCTGGAGCACGCCGACTGCCACGGCCAGGGCACGGACGCCTTCTGGCCGGACCCGGAGGGCTACGCCGCCGCCGTCCGCACACTCGACGCGGCCGGCGTACGGACCGCCACGCACGCCATCGGGGACGCGGCCGTCCGTCACGTCCTGGACACCGTGGCCGCCCTCGGACCGGGCGCCCGGGGCCGGCACCGCATCGAGCACATCGAGACGGCGCCGGACGAGCTGCTGCCCCGGTTCGCGCAGGCCGGGGTGGCCGCCTCGATGCAGCCCCCGCACACCGCCTACACCCGCCCCGACGGCAGCGACGAGTGGTCCCGCCGGCTCGGCGCCGCACGGGCCGCGCACGCCTGGCGCCTGCGCGACCTGCGCGACGCGGGCGCCACCCTCGCCCTCGGCTCGGACTGGCCCATCGCCCACCACGACGTCCGCGCGGTCCTGGCGACGGCCCGCAGCCCCCGGGGCGCGGCCTCCCGGCGGCCGGGCCTGACCGGCCTCGAAGCGCTGGAGGGGTGCACCACGCACGCGGCCCGCGCGGCGGGCGAGGCGGACGTCGCGGGCCGGATCGCGCCCGGCTTCCGCGCCGACCTCACGGCCTTCGCCCTGGACCCGGTCGAGGCCCCCGCGGACGAACTGGCCGAGGCACCGGTCCGGCTGACGGTGACCGGTGGTCACGTGGTGCACCGGGAGGCCTGAGGCACGTGGGCGGGCCTGAGGCGCGTCGGTGGGCCTGAGATGCGGTGGTGGGTGTGCGTGGCACCGGTGGGCGTGAGATGCGGTGGTGGGTGTGCGTGGCACCGGTGGGCGTGAGTCGCCCCGGTGGGCCTGAGGTGACGGGTGGTCAGGCCGGGCCGGCCCGCCGGGACCTAGGAGGATCTTCCCGGCGGCGGGGTAACCGCCCGTCATGGGCGAGATACTGATCGGCACCTGCTCGTGGACGGACCGGGCGCTCGTCGGCAGCGGCTGGTACCCACCGGGACGGCGGGGCGCGGAGGGCCGGTTGCGGCACTACGCCGAGCGCTTCCCGGTCGTCGAGGCGGACTCGACGTACTACGGCCTGCCGAACGAGCGCACCAGCCGGCTGTGGGCCGAGCGCACACCCGAGGACTTCGTGTTCGACGTGAAGGCCTTCTCCCTCCTCACCGGCCACCCCACCCGGCCCGCCGCCCTGCCGCCCGGACTGCCCGGGGACGTCCGCTCCCCGAAGGCGCTGGACGAGGTGTGGCGCCGGTTCACGGACGGCGTCGAGCCGCTGCGCGAGACGGGGCGGCTGGGCGCGGTCCTCTTCCAGTTCCCGCCGTGGCTGCGACCGGGGGCACGGGCCCGCGCCGTCCTCGCGGACTGCGCCGAGCGCACCGCCGGATGGCCGGTCTGCGTGGAGTTCCGGCACCCCGACTGGTGGCGCGGCCCGCAGGAGCGTACGACCGCCGAGGCGCTGCGGTCGTACGGATTCGCCGCCGTCGCCGTGGACATGGAGCCGTCGCTGCCGTCCGCGGTTCCCCCGGTCACGCCCGTCACCTCGCCACGGCTGGCGGTCGTCCGCCTGCACGGCCGCAGCCCGGCCTGGGGAACCGGCAGCAAGGAGGACCGCTTCCGCCACGAGTACACCGACGGCGAACTGCGCGAGTGGCTGCCCAGGGTGCGCGCGCTGGCCGGGCGGGTCGAACGGGTGCATGTGCTGTTCAACAACTGCTGCGCCGACGCCGCCGTCCGGGCCGCCACGAGGATGCGCGCCCTCCTCGACTGCTGAAAGCGGCCAGAGGGCCGGGGCCCGGCGGTGCGACGGCCGCGTGGCGTGCCGGGCCGGCGGCGTGCCGGGCCGGCGGTGAGACGGCCCGACGGTGGTGCAGGGCCGACGGTGTGCCGGGCCGGCGTCCCGGCGGTCCGGTGGCGTGGTCCGGTGGTCCGGGGTGCGGCGGCGTGTCAGGCGGTCGCCTTCAGGGTGCTCTTGGCCAGCTCGAACGCCGGCAGCATCTCCTCGTGCTCCTCGGTGTCCATGCCGCCGAGGTGCAGCACGACCGGGCCGTCGGCCGTGGTCACCGCGAGAGCGCGCTCCTTCTTCGTCTCCTCCAGCACCTCGCTCGTGGTGACGTACTCCACCTCCGCGCCGGCGAGGCCGCCCGCCTCGAAGGAGCGGTACTCCGCCCCGCTCGCCCCGCTCTCCGCGGCGACGAACTGCTCCAGCACGGCGCGCGCGTCGGCGTCGCCCGGCTCACCGGTCCACACGCGCAGGAAGCCGATGTTCCCCGCGGGCTTGGCGTCGACCTCGCAGGCCATGGTGACGGGGCCCTGGCGCAGCAGCGCGTCGGCGAGTTCGTCGGTCAGTTCGTCGGTCAGTTCGTCACCGGTGTCGCTCTGCTGCGCGGCGGCGACGGCCTCGGCCGTCCAGGACTCGGCGATGTCGAAGGTGACGGGCAGCTCGCACGCGGACCCGTCGGCGCCGATGCTGCCTCCGCGGGCCGCGACGCCGGCCGTCTTCGCCGTTTCCGCCGTCTCCGCCGTGGCCTTCCCCGGCGACGCCTCCGTGGCGCGTCCCGCCTCCCCGCACCCCGTCGCCACACCTGTCAGCAGAGCCGCCGCCACCAGGCCCCGCCCCACGTTCCCCACCCCGAAGCGCACCGCTGTCCCTCCTCGTGTCTCCGGTACCTGTCGCGGTACCGGCGGAGCACTGTAACCGAGGCCGGCGTCACACACCCGCGCGCCCGGTGCCGGGAACGACCCGCCACCGGGAATGCCCCGGCACCGTCCGCGGTTGTAGGGCGTGTCTGGCATGCACCACTCAATGAGGCACCACTCGACGAGGCAGGGTGCGATGCCGGTGGAAGGAGATCCCCATGGCACGCAGCACGGCGCGCCCCGTCGTCACCCTCAGGTCCACGGCGGGCACCGGTGTCACCTACGTGACGCGCAAGAACCGTCTCCACGACCCGGACCGGATGGTCCTGCGCAAGTACGACGCCGTGGCCGGGCGGCACGTCGACTTCCGCGAGGAGCGATGACCCCGGCGTACTACCCCAGGAGGCAGTCATGAAGGTGCGCGGATCCCTGCGCTCACTGAAGTCCCGGCCCGGCGCCCAGGTGGTGCGCCGCAAGGGGGTGACCTTCGTCATCAACAAGAAGGAGCCCCGCTTCAAGGCCCGCCAGGGCTGACCGGCCAGACCGGCCCGCTGGGCCCGGCCCCCGTGCGAGGGCCGGGCCCAGCGCCATGCCGTCACCCGCCCTCCACGCCCACCGGGCGGACCGGCCGCTGCCGTCCTACGGTGGGGGAGTGGCCGGGCTCCCCAGAGAGCTCGTCCGCTCCCGGCCGGCGCCGACTTCCCCCATCGTCAGATCCGGCCGGGACCCCTCCGCCCCCGACCTCCCGCACCGGCGCCTCGGCGCGTGTGGACAGCGGACTGCCGACCGGCAGGAAGAACAGGGCGCAGAGGGCCAGTGTCCCCGCCTCCCGGTTCTCCGCCCTGTGCACGCCCCGCGGGCCCACCGGCTCCACGACGGCCTCTCCCGTGCGGGTGACGCACTCGGAGCCGTCCGCCAGGGTCCGGGTGAGCGTCCCGGCGGTCACCACGGCGACGACCCGTCCCTCGTGGTAGTGCCACGGCAGCTCACCGCCCGGCGGGATCTCGTACCGCGCCACGACGACCCGGGTGCGCTCCGGCACGGAGAGGGCGAGCCGCTCGGTGAGCAGGCCGTCGGCCAGCAGGGCCGGTACGGGGTCGGCGGCGGGCGCGGCCGCCACGGGCGACGGTCCGCTCACGAGGACCGCCTCGGTAACGGGGCCGGTGTCTTGGTCTGCCGTTCGATGCGCTGCACGGGGGTGAGATTATCCGACCGGTAGGGCGAGGTGGTGACGGGCCGTCAGAGGCTCGCGGTGCTCCGGCGGTGCCCCGGTGGCGACCGGTCCGGGAGCCCCGGCCTCGCGGCGGTTCCCCTGAGAGTTCTCTGTGGATTTCCGGTGCGGTTGAACGCTCCCCGGACGGGCTGCGTACAGGGACGGGGGATTCTCAGGTCCGACCGCCGAGAGGTTTTGGAGCACTCCGTGGGACACAACAGGCGCAGACGCCCGACGGGCGGCCGGCGCGCGACCTTCGCCGCGGTCGCGTTGATGCTGGGCGGCGGAGGGCTGATGGCGGCGAACGTCTACGCCTCCGCCACCGAGGACGGCGCCGACGGGCCCTGGACGTCGGGCTCGGTCACCATCGACTGCCCCGACGTCGGCAGCCGGCTGACCGGTGTGCCGGACGAGGCCGCGCCGGAGGTCGACCGGGAACTCGCCGCGCTGGACGAGCAGATCGCCGCCGCCTACCGACGGCTGCAGGAGTCGGCGCAGGCCGTGCGCGAGGACGTCGGCTTCGCCGACGAGGCGGTGATGGACCCGCTGGAGGAGAAGCGCGCCGCCACGATCGAGCGCATCGCGGTCGCCGTCGACCGCGTCGGCGACCGCCCGGAGAGACTGGCGGACCTCGCCGCCTGTAGCCTTCGCACCGCCGACGACCAGGCGGGCCAGAGCGGCCAGGGCCAGGACGGCAGCCAGGACGGCGGCCAGGACGACGGCCAGGACCCCCAGGACGACGGCCAGGCGGGCGAGGGCGGTCGGCAAGGAGACGGCGGTCAGCAGGACGAGGGCGGTCAGGAGGGCAACGGTGGCCAGGCCGGAAACGGCCCCGTGGCCGCCGATTACGTGGACATCACCACCGTCCAGCCCGCGCGGCGGACTCCGCCGGCGACCGCCGACGCGTCCCGCGGCACCTTCACCACCAGCTGCGGAGTCAACTCCAACGGACTGTTCAACTCCGACAACGTGATCGTCGCCCCGGGCGTCACCAACGGCGCCCACCACTTCCACGACTACGTCGGCAACCAGTCCAACGACGCCTTCGCCTCCGACGAGGACCTCGCGAACGCCGAGACCAGCTGTCTCGACCAGGGCGACAGGTCCTCGTACTTCTGGCCCGTCCTGCGTCTGCAGAACGGCACCGAGGAGCGGGACGCGGACGCTCCCGGAGGCGGCATCGAGGGCAACGCCGGTGAGATCGTCACGCCCAAGGAGGTCACCATGACCTTCGTGGGGAACCCGCGCGGCGAGGTCACCGCCATGCCGCGGCTGCTGCGGATCATCACCGGCGACGCCAAGGCGTTCGTCAACGGCACCGCCAACGCCAACGCGTCCTGGAGCTGCACCGGCTTCGAGGACCGGCAGCTCCAGGACAAGTACCCGCTCTGCCCCGAAGGCAGCGACGTCGTGCGCAGCTTCCGCTTCCAGAGCTGCTGGGACGGCGACAACATCGACAGCGCCAACCACCGCACCCATGTGGCCTTCGCCGCCGCCGACGGGGGCTGCCCGGCCGGCTTCCGGGCCATCCCGCAGCTCGTGCAGCGCATCGTCTACGACGTCGACGCGCCCAGCCTCCAGGACGGCGGTCGCACCACGCCGCTGTTCGCGGTGGACTCCTTCCCCGAGCAACTGCACAAGCCGGTCACGGACCACGGCGACTTCATCAACGTCTTCGACGAGGACCTGATGGGCCGGATGGTCGACTGCATCAACGAGGGCCGCACCTGCGGCGCCGGTTCCGGCGGCAGCGACGACGGGACCGGCGACGGAGACGGCACCGGCGGCGACACCGGGAGCGACAACGGCAACGGCAACGGCAACGGCAACGGCAACGACGGCGGCGGCGACCAGGGCCAGGACCAGGGCGACGACCAAGATCAGCCCGGAGACCAGGACCAGCCCGGAGACCAGGACCAGGACGAGCCCGCCGCCGGCGACACGGGTTCCGCCGGCACCCCCCGCACCACGGAGCCCCGCGTCGACACCGCGCCGACCACCAAGTCGACCCGAGCGGCGACCACGCCCACCCGGAACAGCGGGTCCGACACAGGCTCCGACACCGGAGCCGACACCGGCTCGGACACCGGCTCGCAGGGCGACGCGGGTGCCGCCGTGACGGCCCCGGCGCGGACCACGCCCCCGGCCGACGCGGGCGACACCCCCGTCGTTCCCGCACCCCAGGCCCAGGGCGGCCTGGCCGACACCGGCGCCGACCTGTGGCCCGCGGCCGCCGGAGGCCTGCTGGTGATCGGCGGCTTCGTCCTCCTGCGCCGCACCGCCAGGCGCCCGTACTGACCGTGCCGGGGCCGACCCCCGGTGCCCCCTGGAGGCACTGACCGTGCCGGGGCCGACCCCCGGTGCCCCCTGGAGGCACTGACCGTGCCGGGGCCGGCCCCCGGTGCCCCCTGGGGGCCGGCCCCGGCACCACCTCCCCGGCACCGCCCCCCGGCGAGGTCTCCTCGCGCGGCGGCGGGCACGTTCGGGTGCTCCCTGGGGTCATGCGCCGCACCGCCACCGGACCGCGCGGTATATCTCGCTCGGAGCGACCGCCCGGGCCGCTCCGTGCGGCACCGGCCCCGGGAGCCGCGCCGCCGCCACGCGACCAGGGGAGCGCCATGGACCACACGGAGTACGGCTACGACCTCGGCACCCACGGCCGGCCCGTCACCACCTCGTCCCCCGAGGCGCAGATCTGGTTCGACCGCGGCCTGGTCTGGTCGTACGGCTTCCACCACGAGGAGGCCGTCGCCTGCTTCGAGAACGCCGTCCGCGCCGACCCCGACTGCGCGATGGCGTACTGGGGCATCGCGTACGCCCTCGGCCCCAACTACAACAAGCCCTGGGAGTTCTTCGACGAGCAGGACCTGGTCAGGACCGTGGCGCGCGCCCACGAGGCGGTCGAACGCGCCCACGAGAAAGCGGCCCGCGCCACCCCCGTCGAACAGGCACTGATCGGCGCCCTGCGCGCCCGCTACCCGCGGGAGCGGCCCGCGACGGACTGCTCGGGGTGGAACGCCCCCTACGCCGACGCCATGCGCGCCGTCCACGCACTGGCCCCCGACGACCTCGACGTCGCCGCCCTGTACGCCGACGCCCTGATGAACCTGACGCCCTGGCAGCTGTGGGACCTGCGCACGGGCGAACCCGCCGAGGGCGCCCGCACCCGGGAGGCCGAGGCGGTGCTCGACCGCGCGCTCGCCACCACGGCCGGCGCCGACCACCCGGGCGTCCTGCACTTCTACATCCACCTGATGGAGATGTCACCGGCCCCCGAGCGGGCCCTCCCGGTCGCCGACCGGCTGCGCGACCTGGTGCCCGACGCCGGGCACCTCCAGCACATGCCCTCCCACCTGGAGGTGCTGTGCGGCGACTACCGGGCCGTGGTGTCCGACAACACGCGGGCGATCGCCGCCGACGAGAAGTACCGGGCACGGGCCGGGGCGATGAACTTCTACACCCTCTACCGGTCCCACAACCACCACTTCAAGATCTACGGCGCGATGTTCCTCGGCCAGGCACAGGTGGCCCTGGAAGCCGCCGACCGGCTGGAGGAGTCGCTGCCGGAGGCGCTGCTGAGGGTGGAGAGCCCGCCCATGGCGGACTGGCTGGAGGCGTTCCTCGCCATGCGGGTGCACGTGCTGATCCGCTTCGGCCGCTGGGCCGACATCCTGGACCTGCCGGCGCCCGCCGACCCCGAGCTGTACAGCATGACGACCGCCATGCGGCACTACGCCCGCGGCGTCGCGCTCTCCGCGACCGGCCGGATCGCCGAGGCCGAGGCCGAACGCCGCCTGTTCCGCGAGGCCGCCGCCAGGGTCCCCGAGACCCGGATGCTGTTCAACAACACCTGCGCCGACATCCTCGCCATCGCCTCCGCGATGCTCGACGGCGAACTGGAGTACCGCACGGGCCGGTACGACGCCGCCTTCGCCGCCCTGGAACGGTCGATCGCCCTGGACGACGGCCTGCCCTACGACGAACCGTGGGGCTGGATGCAGCCCACCCGGCACGCCTACGGCGCCCTCCTGCTGGAGCAGGGCCGCGTCGAGGAGGCCGAGGCGGTCTACCGCGCCGACCTCGGCCTCGACGACACCCTGCCGCGTCCCTCCCAGCACCCCGGCAACGTCTGGTCGCTGCACGGACTGCACGAGTGCCTCCTGCGGCTCGGCAAGGACGGCGAGGCCCGGATCGTCGCCCACCAGCTGAAGTTGGCGGCCGCACTGGCGGACGTACCCGTCACGGCGTCCTGCTTCTGCCGCCTCGACACCACCGCCGACACCACCCCCGGGACCCACGGCGCACCCGGCTGCTGCGGCGTGGACAATTGACCTACCGGCCGCCCGGGATGCCGAGCGGCCACGCCGTCACGACCATGGACGCACCGGACCCGCACGGGCCCGGCAAGGCGTCGGCACGACGGCGCTGTCCACGCGGAACAGGGGGACGTCGCACGATGGCGGGCACGAAGTGCACGAGGGCGGGCGCAGGGTGAACGAGACGGGGACGACCACGACGAGAACCGGCGGCCGGGACCGGCCGTACGGCGGGATCGGCCGTGCGCGGGGCTGGGCGCGGCTCGCCCTGCTGCTGGTCGCGGGCTGCGCCGTCGTCGTGGGCGCGGGGGCCGGATCCGGCGGCTGGCTGGTCCTGCTCGTCGGACTCGCCGGACTCGGGCTGGCCGGGGCGGGCGTGTGGTGGATGCTCGCCCACCGGGGCTGGGCCCGTCTCCTCGGCGGCCTGCTGGCCGTGGTCGCGCCCGTCGGCGTCCTGGTGCTGTACGCGGCGTCGGGGCTGTGGGTGGTGGCCGTCGGCGCGGTCTCGCTGTGGGCGGCCGCCCTCGCCTCCGCCCGGACCGCGCTGCGCGGCCTGCGCCGGCCGCGCGGCCCGCACACCCGCCGGACGCCACCGCCCCGGCAACCGGTGCTGATCATGAACGTGCGGTCGGGCGGCGGCAAGGTCGAGCGGTTCGGCCTCGTCCAGCGCGCCCAGGAACTGGGCGCCCGGGTGATCCTGCTCGGCCCGGACACCTGGGCCGACCCCGTGCAGGTGGCCCGGCAGGCCGTGGCCGACGGCGCGGACCTGCTCGGCGTCGCCGGCGGCGACGGCACCCAGGCGCTCGTCGCGGGGGTGGCGGCGGAGCACGGGCTGCCCTTCCTGGTGATCGCCGCGGGCACCCGCAACCACTTCGCCATGGACCTCGGCCTGGACCGCACCGACCCCGTGCGCAGCCTCGACGCCCTCACCCACGGTGTCGAACTCCGCGTCGACCTCGGCGACGTCGACGGGCGGCCCTTCGTCAACACCGTGTCCTTCGGGGCGTACGCGGAGGTCGTGCAGAGCCCCGAGTACCGCGACGCCAAGGCCGCCACCTTCCTGGAGCACCTGCCCGACCTGCTGGCCGGCGACGGCGGCGCGACCCTCGACGTCCGCGCGGACGACGCCCGCCTCCACGCGCCGCAGGCCGTGCTGGTCAGCAACAACGCCTACGCCCGCGCCGATCCGCTCGGCGGAGGCCGCCGCCCCCGCCTGGACACCGGTCTGCTCGGCGTGATCGGCATCCGGGTGGAGGGCGCCGCCCAGGCCGCCGAACTGGCCCTGCTCGGTGAACGGGCCAGCGGCATCACCTCCCTCACCCCCCGGCGCGTGGTCGTCGAGGCCGACCGGGACCGCATCCCGGTGGCCGTCGACGGCGAGGCGCTCGAACTGCCCACACCGGTGGTGTGCACCGTACGGCCCAGCGTGCTCCGGGTGCGGGTGCCCCGGCACCGCCCCGGCGCCGCCTACGCGCCACCGACGGTCGACTGGCGGCGCATCGTCCGCCTCGCGCTCGGCCACCCCGACCCCCGCACGATCAAGGATGCTTACGATGTCTGACCGCCGACCGAAGCCCTCCGCCCTGCGCCTGGTGGGCGACCTCGCCACCCTGGACCAGGCGCTGTACGAAGCGGTCACCGTCACCAGGACGCCCACGCTGGACACCGCGCTGCGCCGGCTGTCCGCGGCCGCCGACCACTCCAAGCTCTCCTTCGCCGTCGCCGCGGGCCTGGCCCTGTGCGGCGGGCGGTCGCGCCGCGCCGCCGCCCTGGGCGTCGCCGCCATCGGCGTGGCGTCGGCGAGCGCCAACATCCTCGGCAAGAAGCTCGTCCGGCGCCCGCGCCCGCACCGCGCCGTGGACTCGCCGTTCCCGGGGCGGCACGTGCCGATGCCGGACTCGGCGTCCTTCCCGTCCGGGCACACCGCGTCGGCGGTCGCCTTCGCGGCCGCCGTCGGCCCGGCCCTCCCGGCCGCCGCGGTCCCCCTGGGCCTGCTGGCCTGCGCGGTGGGCTACTCCCGGGTCCACACCGGCGTGCACTACCCGGGCGACGTGGTGGCCGGCGCACTGCTCGGCACCGGCTCGGCGGCGCTGGTCCTGGCGGCCGTGTCCCGCTACGACGTCTGAGGAGGCGCCGGGACGGGTCCCGCCCCGTCACGACGTCCGAGGACGCGGGCGAACGGGCGGGACCTGGCCGCTATGACGGCCGAGGCCGGGCGGGGCAGGGACCTGGCCCGTCACGACGGCTGACAGCGCGGGCGAGCGGGCAAGGCCCGGCTGCCGCGGTGGCCGAGGAGGCGCGGTGGCCGAGGAGGCGCGGGGGACGGGACGCGGCCCGCGACGGTGGCTGAAGGCACGGGCGACCGGGCGGACCCGGCCGCCGCGACGACGGCCGAAGACGCGGGCGACCCGGGCCGGACCCGGCCGCCGTGATGGTGGCTGAAGGCATGGGCGACCGGGCCGGACCCGGCCACCGCGACGACGGCCGAAGACGCGGGTCAGCCGGTGAACCCGGCCGCCGCGACGACGGCCGAGGACGCGGGCGACCCGGTGGAACCCGGCCGCTACGACGGCTGAGGGCGGGCGAGTGGGCGGGGCCCGGCCGCTACGACGGCTGAGGGCGGGCGAGTGGGCGGGGCCCGGCCGCTACGACGGCTGAGGGCGGGTGAGCGGGCGGGGCCCGGCCGCTACCGTCGTACGCAGTGCAGGAAGAGGTGGGGCTCGGGTACGGCCTCCGGATGGTCGGGGGTGAACAGAGTGTTCTCCTCGGCCAGCACCGTCAGGCCCGCCCCCGTCACCACCTCGACCAGGTCGGCGCCGGCGAAGCTGGTGACCCGCACCGGCTGCCCCATGAAGACGGCGTCGACGCCCTCGACGTCCAGCGGCACGGTGGCGAGCACGAGACTGCCGCCCGGCACCAGCGCCCGGGCCAGCCGGCCGATCTGCGCGGCCTGGTCCCCGCGGTCCAGCTGGAGCAGGGAGAAGTACACGCACACCGCGTGGAACGAACCGTCCTCGAGCGGCAGGTCCCGCACGTCCACGCACCGGAACGCCGCCTCCGGCACCTGCCGGGAGGCGAGGTCCACCATGACGGGGGAGACGTCGACCCCCAGCACGTCGTGCCCCGCCCCCGCCAGGACGGCGGCCGTCGGCCGGCCCGTGCCGCTGCCGACGTCCAGCACCCTGCTGCCCGGGGCGAGCCGCCCGAGCAGCCACTCCAGCGACCGGTGGTGGGCCTCGGAGTGCGCGAACGCCTTCTCGTAGGCCCCTCCCAGCGCGTCGAAGACCGCCGCCGCCCGCCGCCCGTCGTCCGTGCCGCCCAAGCCGGGCCTCCCCTCGTGCCGGCCGGCCGTCGTACCGGCCGGATCCCGCGCATCCTCGCACCCCTGAGGGCGGGTCACAACGGCTGCTGCTCCTCCCGCCGGGTGTACGCCGGCGTCTCGTGCCGGCTGGTCACCGGCAGCGTCGCGTGCTCCCGGATCAGCTCGCGGGCCTCGTCGGAGTAGCCGGGTGCCTCGATCCTGCCGTCCGCGGCGTCCGGCAGGAGCCGCGCGGCCACCTCGGCGGGCGTGAGGCGCTCCGCCGGGTCCGGCCGCAGACAGCCCCTGACCACCTGCTCCAGACCGGCGGACAGCCCCGCCAGGTCGGGCGCGCCCGCACTGATGTTCTCCACGACGGTCAGGGCGTCGCCGCCCCACGGCAGGCGGCCGAGCGCGAGCCGGGCCAGCAGGGTGCCCAGGGAGAAGACGTCACTGGCGGGCGTGAAGCGCGGATCGCCGCGGAGCTGCTCGGGGGAGGCGTACGCGTACGTCCCGGCGAACCCCTCGCGCGGCTCGGTCAGCCGCTCGATCTGGGCGATGCCGAAGTCGATGACGCGCGGCCCGTCCTCCGTCATCAGCACGTTGGCCGGTTTCAGGTCGAGGTGCACGATCCCCGCCGCGTGGATCGCGGTCAGCGCGGTCGCGATGCCGGCGCCCAGCCGGCGCACGGTCGTCTCGTCCAGCGCGCCGAACCGCCGCACGAACTCCTCCAGCGAGGGCGCCGAGACGTACGGCACCGCCATCCACGGGACCTCGGCGTCGGTGTCGGCCGCGATCACCGGCACGGTGAAGCGTTCCTCCCGGACTCGCCGGGCGGCCTGCACCTCGTGCGCGAAGCCCTCCCGGATCTCCCGGTCGGCCGCGTACTCGGCGTGCAGCGTCTTGACGGCGACGAGGATGCCGTCGGCGTCCCGGCACAGGTACACCCGCCCGAAGCCGCCCGTGCCGATGCGCTGGAGCACCTCGTAGGAGCCGAACGCCGCGGGATCGTCCGCCGCGCGGGCCGCCCGCGCCTCCTGCACCGCGCGCCAGCCGCCGAGGGCCTCCGCCCCCTCGTCGAACACCGTCACCTCACGCGGCCCCTCGGCGCCGGGCGGCCGGGGCCGGTCCTGCGGCTGCTCCTCCTCCACCACCTCCACCGGCACCACGACCGGCGCACCGGACCCGAAGGCGTACGCCTGGAGGGCCGCACCGCCGGTGCCCCGCGCGTCGACGCACACGCCGATCAGCCCCAGCGCGGCGCAGAGCCCGGCGTCGTCGGGCGTCGGCCGCAGGCCCGGCCGGGCGAAGTACAGCGCGTGCACGTCGAGGCCCCGGCCCGTCAGGTCCTCCAGCACCGCCCGCCACCGTTCGACGCCCGGGGCACCCGGGCCGCGACCGCCCGGCGGCGCCTCCAGGCCGACCGCCGACGTGGCCGAGCGGGCGCCGCGCGCGCCCGTCAGCACGCCGCAGGCGGTCCCGGGCGACGCGACCACGTGACGGGCCACTCCCCGGGCCGCCGCGCCGCCGACCTTCAGCACGGTCCTGCGCGCCCGCTCGGCGAGCCCCTCGCGCAGGGTGCGCAGGGCGTCGTGCTCGGCCGTGCCCGGGCCCTGACCGCGCAGTTCCAGGCACCGGAGGATCTCCTCGAAGACCTCGCCCGCCGTCGCGAACTCCTCCGCGGCGACCGCCGTCCTGCCTTGGGCGACCCGCGCCTCGAACGTCTGGTCGCTGCCCGCGCCGTGCACCCGCTCGCTCGCCTCGGCGATCCGCCCGTACATGCGCACGGCCCGCCGCAGGTCGCCCGCCGCCTCCACCGAGCGGGCCGCGGCCAGGAGGTCCCGCAGCCCTTCGCCGCCGCCCTCCTGACCGAGCGGCAGGTCGCCGGCGAGCCGCGCGTAGTAGTTCCTGGCGATGCTGGTGATCCGGTGGGCCGGGCCGAGGTCCCGCTCCGCGGTCCGCAGCATCGCGGTGAACGTGCGCAGGGCCGAGGCGGTGTCCCCGGCCTCCAACTGCCAGTAGCCGACGTTGCACTGGAGGTCCAGGGCCGTCTCGGTACGGCCCTCCGCCTCCGCCGCCCGCCGCATGGCCTCGTACCGGCGCACGGCCTCGTCGTGCAGGCCGGCGCGGCCGTACCAGTGCGCGAGCTGGTGACGGGCCAGGTGGGTGTGCGGATGACCGGGGCCCCGGTGGGTCTCCTGGTCGGCGAAGAGCCGCGTGAACTGCTCGATCGCGCCCGCCGAGTCACCGGACTCGCCGGTCCAGTGGGCGAGCTGGTGCCGTAGGCGCAGGGTCCGGGGGTCGTCGTCCCCGAGCAGGAGCGTGGCATCGGCGAGCGCGTCACGGTACCGGCTCACCGCCTCCGAGAACCGGCCGGACCGGCCGCTGTCCTCGGCGACGGCCGCTACGGAGAGCAACCGGTCGACCACCGCCTCGCGGACCGCCGGGCTCATCGGTCCGTCCTCCCGCCGCCTGGCTCTCCAGCGCATCACGCCTCCCTGGCACGTCAGTTGGTCCGGCACGGATCAATTCACGCCATGGGGGCGGCGGCGGTTCCCGGAAGCGGCCGGAATCAGAGTTTCCGCTACCGTCAGTAACATGATCAACTCTGGTCGGGTGGCGCGTACTGGCGAGTAGGTACGGCCCCCGCGACCGTCGTCTTGGAGGACCCCCCATGACCTCTCCCGAGGATGCCCTGCACCAGACCCGTGCCACCTACGAGGAGCACGTCCGCACCTGCCGCCAGTGTCACGCCGACACGGTGCCCTGTGCGGTCTCGAAACTCCTCCTGCGCGCCTACAACAACGCGCGGAGAGAGCAGATCCGCGCGAACTCGGCGGCCCGCTGAGGGCCCCGCCGTCCCGGTGCGGTCCGCCTCCCGCCTCGGGCGGGCCCGCACCGGGCGCCGCGGACCGGCCGCCTCACGGCCCCCCGGACACCGTCACGGTCAGGTCCCTGATCTCGTAGCCGCCGATGTCGTCCTTGAACGACACCCGAGGCTCGCCGGTCATGCGCAGCCCGTCGAGCGCGAAGAGCCGGCTCAGCAGGACGTCCGCCTCCAGTACGGCGACGGCGGCGCCCGGACAGCGGTGGGGGCCGTCCCCGAAGGCGAGCCCGGCCGCACCCGGGCCCTGCCCCAGCACCCGGCCGGGACGCAGCAGGTGCGGATCCTGACCGACGGCCTCCGGATCGGCGTTCGCCTCGTCGACGAAGACGGTGATCAGCTCGCCGGGGCGGACCCGTGCACCGCCGTCCGGCGCGGGCAGGTGCAGGGGCGCGGTGGCCCGGCGGGAGAGCCGCGCCACGACGGGTTCGAGCCGCAGGATCTCCTGGAGCAGTCCGAGCCGCTCCGCCTCCTCCGCCGCCCGGTACCGGGCGAGCAGTCCGGGATCGTCGAAGAGGTGCCAGGCGGCGACGCAGATGAACTCGCGGGTGGTGACCATCCCGGCCGCCGCGTAGGTGAGGCACTCGCCGAGGATCTCCGCGTCCGAGCACCCCTCGGACAGCAGGTGGGAGATGAGGTCGTCCCGCTCCTCGCGGCGGTGGGCGCGGATCGCGGGACGCACGTCGGCGAGATGGATGCGCAGCCAGTTCGCGTTCTGCCGCACCAGCCAGTACAGGCCCCGGGCACTGGTGAGCCCGGGGCTGCCGAACTTCTCGGGGAAGAAGCGCTCCAGCCTGGCCTTCAGGCCCGGACGGCTGTGGCGCAGCCCGATGATGTCGCGCACCACCTCGATCGCCATCGTGAAGCTCAGATCGGGCAACCGCGCCGTACCGGCCGCCCGCACCGCCGCCACCTGCTCCTCGGCGACCCGCACCATCAGTTCGCGGTAGTGCCCGTCCACGCGGCGCGGTGTGAAGAAGCGGGCGGTCCGCCGCCGTTGCTCGCGGTGCTCGGCCCCGTCCTGGTACAGCACGGGGCGACGGATCCGGGACGGCAGCTTCTCCACCGTCTCGATGCCCAGACCGGCCTGCACGGTGTCCGTGGCGCGCAACACCTCCCGGGCGGCCGCGTACCCGTGCACCTGCCAGGTCCCGTCCGGCGTACGGCTCACCGGGCAGCGGGGCCGCTCGCGCCCCCGGTCGACCTTCCGCACGGTCTCCTGCGCGTCCGCCATCGGACCACCCCCTCCTTCACCGGCCGGAGGCCAGTGTGACCGCGCGGACGGTCCCGCGGCGCGCCTTTACCGGCCACAGCCGCGTTTCCGCCGGAACCGGTCGAAGTCGTGTGCCGTGGCGGAACCGGCTGCGGGCGTGTCGCGCGGATCCGGTCGCCGCCGTGCCGGGACGAGGGCTCGGGACGCGGTGCGGCCGGCTCGCGCTCCGCGCGCTGCCCGCGCGGTGTGCGGGCCCGTCGCCGGGGCGCACCCTCAGACGGGCCGTACCGCGCCGCGCAGGGCGCCCTCCCCGAGGCCGTGCACCGACTCCTCGCGGATGTACGAGCCGGGGCCCGGCGCGTGGATCATCGTGCCCTCGCCCGTGCACAGGCCGGTGTGGCCGAGATCGTCGAAGAAGAAGACGAGGTCGCCGGCGCGCAGCTCGTCCAGGCCGACCCGGGTGAACGCCCGCGCCTGGTCGACGGCCGCCCGCGGCAGCGTCACCCCGGCGGCCTTCCACGCGGCCTGGGTGAGGCTGGAGCAGTCGTAGGACTCCGGTCCCGTCGCGCCCCACACGCACGGCCGCCCGATCTGGGCCCGCGCGAAGGCGAGGGCCTTGTCCCCCTTGCCGAGGTAGGCCTGCCCGGAGGCGTAGGCGGTGACGCCGGTGGGGACCGGGGTGGCGGCGGGGGTCACCGGCGCTGGTGCCGGTGCGTGAGCGGGGACGGGGGCCGGCGCTGGTGCCGTTGCGTAAGCGGGGGTGGGCGCCGATGTGGTGGGGGTGGGGGCGGTGGTGTCGGCTGCGGGCCAGGGGAGTTCGGAGGCCGGTGCGGTGAACTCGGGTGCGGGGAGCGGGGCGTC
Source organism: Streptomyces sp. NPDC003248 (assembly GCF_055563235.1). Taxonomy (NCBI): domain Bacteria; kingdom Bacillati; phylum Actinomycetota; class Actinomycetes; order Kitasatosporales; family Streptomycetaceae; genus Streptomyces; species Streptomyces sp. NPDC003248. The sequence continues at coordinate 141,012 of NZ_JBVHDT010000013.1, forward strand.
CGGGGTCCTCGGTCCGGCGTCCGTGCCCACGAGGCCGTAACTCGCCGCGAGCAGGCCGGTTTCGGGTTCCGGGAACCGTGACACGGGTGCCGGCAGGGCGGGTTGCGGTACGGCGAACCCGGACGCGGCGACGGGGAGGCCGCCGTCTCCGGTGGCGGTGAAGCCGTCCGCGGACGCCGTGGGGCCGTTTCCGGTGGCCGTGAGGCCGTCCGCCGGGGCGGGGGAGGGGACGGGGGCCGGGGGCAGGGCCCGGGGCTCCTCCCGGCGGGGCGCGGGCAGGGCCGGCAGCGCGGTCACGGCCGGGACGGCCGGTTCCGGCGCCTGCCGCCCGCCCGCTTCCAGCGCGAGCCGGACACCGGACGCCCCCAGTTCCCGTACGGCGTCGGAGCCGGCCGGCGACTGGGGGCGCGCGGGCGGTGCCGGGCGCGAGGGCAGGCGGTCGGCCGGCAGTGCGGCGGGCGTGGTCGGCCCGAGCCGGTTGCGTGCCACGTCGAACCACTGCCGGGCGATGGCCTCCAGGGACGGATCACCGCCGGGGCGCCCGCCGGCGGCGGCGGAGGTGACGGCCCGCCGGTCGCCGTTCCGCATGGCGCGGGTGGCGTTGAACGTGCCGGTGTCGCTCTCGGCCCGGTCGTAGAGGGCGCTGACCCGCTGCTGGATCTCCGCGCGGCTCGGTTCCCCCGCGCCTTCGAAGCGTGCGGAACCCTGGCCCGTGGGGAGCGTGGTGCGATCCGTCGCCATGGAAGACGTACTCCTTCCGTGCTCCGCCGGCCGAGGGGTGGGCGGTGGCGTGGGCGGGCGGGTGCCGGGAGGCCCGCACCCGCTGCGCTGCCGGGCTGCCGGGCGCCCGGTCCCGGGCCGGTCGGTTCCCGGCTCCCGATGTGCCACCGGAGTCCTGCGTCGGCGGGAGCCGCGCGGCCCGGCGGGGTTCGCCGGAGTCGGTCGTGCGGCCCGGGCGTCAACCTAGCCAACTTGTGTGGCTGGTGTGAAGATTGTCGTGTCAAATGTCCGATACGTTTTCGTGACCTTCATCTCGTGCGGCGGCAACCCGCCCCGCCCCGCCCCGTCCGGGCCCGGCCCGTCCCCTCGGGGGGAAAATGGCTGCCATGCGCATCGACCACACCCCCGAGTCCCTGGGCGCGGGAGCCTTCTACCGGCTCCTCACCGCCGTCGTCGTGCCCCGGCCGATCGCCTGGGTGTCGACCCTCTCGGCCGACGGCAGGACCGCCAACCTCGCCCCGCACTCGTTCTTCACCGTCGCCTGCACCGACCCGCCGATCGTCCAGTTCACCTCCGTCGGCCGCAAGGACTCGCTGCGCAACATCGAGGCCACCGGCGAGTTCGTCGTGAACCTCGCCCCCGAACCGCTTCTCGAGCAGATCAACGCCAGTGCCGTCGACTTCCCCGCCGAGACGGACGAGTTCGACGCCGTCGGCATCGAGCGGGAGCCCTCGCTGCGCGTCGAGCCGCCCCGCGTGGCCGCCTCACCGGTCGCCCTGGAGTGCCGGCTCCACTCCACCCTGGGCATCGGCAACTCCACCCTCGTCCTCGGGCGGGTCGTGCACGCCGCCGTCGACGAGGACGTCGTCGTCGACGGACACCCCGACATCCGCAGGCTCCGGCCGCTGGCCCGGCTCGGCGGCGACGAGTGGAGCACCGTCGGCGACCTCCGGGAACGGGCCCGCATCGCCTACCGGGACTGGCCGCGGACCTGACCGGGCGAGCGGGGGCGCGGGGCCCGGCGGGGCGAGCGCCGTCCCCTCCGTAGAGTGATCACGTGACGCAACACGCCGCCGCCGACGCCTACTTGCCCGCTCTCACGGCCGGCCGGGCGGACCGTCTGCGCGGCCTGGTGGCCGACCACTTCGCCGCCCGGCACGGCATGCGCCCGGAGGCCGCGGGGGACACCGCCGAGCACGACGGACACCGGTGCCCGCTCGCCGACCTCGCCCGGTGGTGCCGGGACACCGCCGAGGAGGCCTGGCCCGGCCTCGTCCGGGACCACTTCACGCGGCTGGAGTCCGTCTCCCGCGGCGACGCGGACCCCCCAGGAGCTGTTGCGCCGCGCCCACCTGCGCCCGCTGCCGTCCGACGCCCTCCCCGCCGACGCCGCGCGCAGCTTCCGCTCCGTGCGCCCGGTGGCCGACGGCCTCGTCGCCGCTGCTCCGTGCGACGGCCCGGTGGGGTGCAGGGGTGCATCCCACCGGGCCGTGGTGCCAGGGGCGCTCACCGGCGCCGCCGTGCCGGGGACGCTCAGTCCGCGTCGTCGGCCGCGTTCCGGTGACGGCCGGTCAGGACGAACGCCACGACCGCCGCGACCAGCATGCCGACGCCTCCGACGAGAGCGCAGGTGTGCAGCGCGTCCGTGAAGCCGGCGCCGTAGGCGGTGTGCGCCCGCGAGGTGGTCTCCGCGGAGTCCAGGCGCAGGAAGGCGCCGGCCTGGATGCCGGCGTGGGACACCACGCCGAGGACCTCGCCCTGATCGGCCGGGCTCAGACCGGAGCCGGCCAGGTGGGCGGGGAGCGTGTCCAGGGTGCGGTGGGTGAGCACCACACCGAAGATCGCCGGGCCCAGCGCGCTGCCGATCTGCCGCAGGGCGCTGTTGGCCGCGCCCGCCGTGCCCGCCAGCCGGTGCGGCAGGCTGTCCATGGCGATCGTGGTGATCGGGGCCATGGCCAGGGCGATGCCGACCCCCAGGACCGCGATGACCAGGGCCGCCGTGCCGGTGCCCGTGGACGCCTGGAAGGACGTCACGCACAGCGCCCCGATGCCGCCGACCACGAGACCGGTGACCAGCAGCAGCCGGGGCGAGAACCGGTTCATCAGCCGGCCGACCAGCGGCCCGAGCACGACGGTGAAGCCGTTGAGGGCGATGAGCCGCACCGCGATGTCCCACGTCGACGCGTGGTGGACCAGACCGAAGTACTCGCTCAGCGCGAACACCAGACCGACCTGCGCGAACAGGGTGACCGCCATGACCAGCGCGGTACCGGAGAACGCGGGGGAGCGGAACAGCCGCATGTCGAGCATCGGGCACGGTGAGCGCAGCTCCACCACGACGAACGCCGGGAGCGCGGCCGCCGTCACCAGGAAGGCGATCACCGCCTCCGGCGAGGACCAGCCGACGCTGCCGCCCTCGATCACGCCGTACACCAGGCCCGTGATCGCGACGATCGCCAGGATCTGGCCGGGGATGTCCAGGTGCCGCTCGCGGGTCGCCCGCGAGTCCTGGAGCAGGAACGTTCCGACGACGGCCGTGACCGCGCCGACCGCCAGCGACGGCAGGAAGATCCAGCGCCAGGTCGCCTGCTCCACGATCAGCCCGTTGAACAGCGGACCGAGCGTGAGGCCGAGGCCCAGGGACGCCGTCCACAGCGCGATCGCCCGTGCCCGCCTGCGCGGGTCGGGACAGACATGGCCGATCAGCGCGAGCGTCGACGGCAGCAGCGCGGCCGTGCCCACACCGGTCAGCGCCTGCCCCACGCAGACCTGGGCGACGCCGTCGGCGGTGAGACAGACCAGGGAACCGAGGGCGACCAGGGACACGCCGGCCACGTAGGTCTTCTTGCGCCCGTACAGGTCACCGATCATTCCGCAGGTCAGCAGGAGGGCGGCGGTCGGCAGGATGAAGGCGTCGGTGATCCATTGCAGGCCGACCGTGGAGGCGTCCAGCGCCTGCTGCATCACCGGCAGCGCGACCGAGACGCCGACGACCGGCAGATAGGAGACGAACACCCCGAGGCAGGCCAGCACGATCGTGGCCGGCACATGACGGGAGGACGTCGGGGACGGGAACGGGGACGGGGTTGCGGAGAGGGTGGTCGACATGGCACCTCACGACGTCGTGCGGGCGCCTATCGGGCACAGGGCGCGCTCGGCTCGAATCTTCATTGACGTAAGCCATTTCTGATCAGGGAATTCGCGCTTCGGACCGTATACCGGCCGACCCGCCGTCGAGATGCCGTCGGACCTGCAAACTTAGGTGAACCGAACCGGTCGCCCGCCCCGTCCGCCGGCCGACTGCGCCCTGCCCGCCCCGGCGCCCGCGGCGCCGGCCGCCGACCGGCTCACCGGTTTCCTCCAGCGGCCGCCCGCCCTCGACCCCCTCGACGAGGCCGAACTCCTCGGCTGGTCCGTGGAGATCGTGCGGGCGGCCCGACGCAACGGCTACCTCGCCTCCACCGCCGACGCGATCGCCGTGTTCGAGACGTCCATCCTCCTGGCCGGAATGCGCGACCGCGTGAAGCCGACGCCGTACGACTTCCAGGACGCGGCCGTCACCTGCGTCGAGAAGGACGCCGTGCCGGGCGGCGGGACGTGCGCCGGCTGGTCGAGATCATGATGGGCGGCGACCGCGTCGGACAGGTCGGCTACGACGCGCTGCCGCCGCTCGCCCGGGACGTGCACGACCGGCTCGCGCCGCTGAACCTCAAGCTCCAGCAGCGCGGTGTGCAACGGGCCCTGCTGGACATCGCCGCCCGGCCCGAACTGGAACGCTGCTCCGACGTGCTGTGGATGCCGCACCGTCTGCTGCCCCAGGGCGCCGCACGGCCGATCATGGGCGACCGGAGCCTCGGCGAGCGCCCCCTCCAGGAGTCCTGGGACCTGGCCCTCGGTAGCCACCAGCGCGCCCTCGTCGAACTCGGCTACGCGGGCGTCAGCATCGAGCAGGTCCTGGAGCAGCGGCTGCGCCGCACCGCGCACGCGCCGCAGGCCACCGCCGCCCAGGTGCTGGAGACCGTCGAGGACGCCGTCGGCTCCCTGCGCAGCCGCCGCCTCGCCGACGAGCTCGGCACCCGCGCCCTGGAGGTCCTGGCGGGCGAACGCACCGTCGACGGCGCGCCGGAGGTCCTGCGCCGCATACGCCGGCTGCTGGCCCACTACCGCACCGCCGAACCGGTGCTGCCCGACTGGGCACGCTCTCCCGCGCCGCCCTGCGGGAACGCTGCGACGACCTGCTGGCCAACCCGCTGGTGGTGCCCGCCCACCCGCGCTACCTCAGCGGTTTCCTGCACGCCCTGGAACCGGTGCCGGCGCTCGCCGACTTCGTCGTCGAGGCGGTGTCGAACGCCTTCGCCCGCCTCCCCGACCCGGTGCTGCTGCCCTGGCTGCCGGCCCTGATCACCACCCTGCGCTCCGGCGGCGCCGAACTGGCCCCGCTGCTGATCCGCGAGGCGGGCCGCGTCTTCCCGTCCCGGCTGGCCGAACTGGACACCTGGACACCGCCGTGGCGTCTCGCACAGGAGCCGCCGCCGAGCGCCGACCCGGCAGGGCCGACCGCCGCCCGGGGCGTCGCGCTCCTCGCGGCCCGTCCGGCGACCTGCGACGCCCTCGCGGACCTGCTCCGCTGCGACGGCACCTGGGAGAGCCCCGCCCCCGACCCGCGGGGCACCGTCCTCCTCACCCGCCACCCGCACACCGCGACCGCGCTGGAGGCACTGCTGGCAGGAGCCTGAGCCGCACCGAGGGAAGCCGCAGGGAGGGGCGTCCGTCAATGAAAACCGGGGTGAATCACGCGAACGGAGGATGTGTGCCCGTACGTCACCTCACACGTTCGGGTGGTCTTGACGGCGCGCCGTCCCCGCCGCCGCATGTCCGCCGCGGCGGCGGGGATGCCTCGGGCAGCGCATGGCGCACAGCGCACAGCGCGCGAGGACGAGGAGGACGCCAGTGACCGACGTCTGCTTCAGAGCCGATTTCGCTTCGTCCAGTCAGTGGGTCGCGGGCCGTTCATGGGCCTATCCCGACGGCGGGCCGACCAACCGCAGCGACAACAAACTCGACCACCTGGTGTCCGACCCCGCGTACTCGCGGGGCGGCACCTTCCGCGCCACCCGTCGCGACGACGGACTGTGGGACGCCGGGCTGCTCACCACGGAGGGCAGCGAGGACGGCTTCATGGTCCGCACGGGGGACCGCCTCGACGCCCGGGTCCGGCTGCCCGTCGAGATCGGGGCCTGGCCCGCCATCTGGACCTGGCGCGACGGCGACCAGGAGATCGACGTGTTCGAGTACCATCCGGACAACCCCGACCTGCTGGAACTCTCCAACCATGTGCGCGACGCGCACCGGTACCACCGAGACGAGGCCGTGCGCCCCGGCGGCTGGATCGACATCAGGGTGGAGTTCGGCTCCCGCACCGTCGTGTGGAGCCTCAACGGCAGACGTGTCTTCGCCGACCACCGGGGCGTGGGACGCGACTGGCACGCCTATCTGATCGTGAACCTGTCGGTGTGCGCCGGCCGCTACCACCCGGCGCCCGACCCGGAGGTGACGGAGATGTCCTTCGAGGTGTCCGCCCTCACCGTGCGCCGTCCGGCCCGCACCTGAGCGGGCGAAGGGCCCGGGCCTGCCACGGCGCGGGCGTTCCCGCCACACGGACTGGTCCGTTCGGTGGCGGATCGCCCGCGGAGTCCCCCGAACGGCCCAACCCGACGGGACGCGGGGCGGCGTACGCGGTCTGCTGGAGACATGCCCGGCAGAAGGGAACAGCCGTGTACGAGATGAAGGTGGGTCTGGCGTCGGGCGGCGGCGAGCTGGTGTGGCACGTGGTGTCCCGGCACCACGACAGCAGCCTGTGCGGAACCGCTCTCCTGGCCGCAGGAGCGACGGCCGCACAGGAAACCGACCGCCACTGCGCCCCCTGCATGGTCCGGTTGCAGCAACTGATGGACGCTGCGCGGGACTGACGAGCACCGCCCGACCAGTACCCACGGAGAGACCACAACCACCGACACCGACCACCGACCACCGACCGGACGTGGCCGTCGTCGGCCGGCCGTGCTGAAGCGGTCGGCCGACGACGGCCGCGTCCGGTCGTGGCACATCGGCCGCGTCCGGGGGCACAGCGGCCGTCGGACATCGGCCGTCGGTCGAACGGCCGTCGCCGGGCGTCAGCCGTCGGCCGGCATCACCTTGGTCACCCGGCCCTTGGTGTCGGCCTCCAGGTAACCGCTGTCGTTGTAGGCGTCGCTGAGGTAGACGGCCATGCCCGCGGGGGTGTCGAAGATCGTGTTCGGCTGCGTCACCAGCAGGTAGCGGCTCTCCGGGTCGGCCACGTTCAGCTTCTCCTCCGCCTCGGCGAGCAGCGCGGGCACCCGGTCCCAGGCGAAGCCGTCCAGACTGACGGGCTCCTGGCTGCTGGGCAGCGTGCCCTTGATGATGCCCTTCCGCACGCCCTCGCCCGGACGGTACGTGTACGAGTCGTACTTGGTGTCGCTGCCCTCGACCATGAGATGTGCCGAGACGTACTCGGGATACACGGAGAAGGAGCCGTAGCGGTCGCGGCCGGTCTCCTCCTCGAAGGCCTTGATCGCGGTACGGATGCCGTCGGGGGTCAGCAGGTCGGTCGTGCCGGTCCCGTCCGTGGCACCGGTGCTCGCCTCCGCGGTCGCCGTGGCCGACGCGGTCACCCGGCTCCCCGAGCCGGTCCCGCTCCCGGAATCGGCGTCCTGCCCGGACAGCGCCCACACCAGAACACCGGCGAGCAGCAGTCCCGTCCCCGGCAGACCGAGGAGCAGCAGGCGCGGTCGCGGTCCGGAGCGTCGTACGGGCCCGCCCACGGGCGGCGTCGTACCGGTCCAGGCAGCCGCCGCCCCGTCCGGGGCGGGCCCGTTCCCCGCTGCCGGGGTCGCGTGCGGAGGCCCGGACGCGCCTGCCGCCGTCACCGGTTCCCCACCCGGCACCCCCTGCGGCGGGGCCAGGAGATAGGAGGTCCGGGTCCGCGGCCCCGGCTCCCGTCGCGCCCGCCCCTGTGCCTCCGCCCGGCCCCGTCCCTCCGCCTCTGCGCCCTCCGGCACCCGCCCCCGCGCCACGTCCGCCAGCATCCGCTCGAACGCGGCCGCGTCCGGCCGGGCCGAGGGATCCCGGACGAGGACCCGCATCAGCGGGTCCGTGAGCGGTCCGGCCCGCTCCGGTGGCGGCACGTCCTCGCTGAGGACGGCCGCGAGCGTCGCCAGTGTCGTGCCGCGGCGCAGGGGGTGGCGGCCCTCCACGGCCGCGTACAGCATCATCGCCAGCGACCACAGGTCGGAGGCGGGCCCGCCGTCGTGGCCGGACACCCGCTCCGGCGCCATGTAGTCCGGCGTGCCGATGACCGAACCGGTCGCGGTCAGGGCGGTCGCCTCGCGGATCGCCGCGATGCCGAAGTCGGTGAGGACGGGCCGCCCGTCGGGGCGCAGCAGCACGTTGGCGGGTTTGACGTCGCGGTGCTGGATCCCGGCGTCGTGCGCGGCGCGCAGCGCGGCGAGCACCTCCAGGCCGGTGCGCGCCGCCTCGACGGGGTCCAACGGCCCACGGGCGAGACGGTCGGCCAGCGAACCGCCGTCGACGAGCTCCATCACGATCCACGGGTAGCTCCCCTCGCCGCCGTCGACCACGTGATGGATCGTCACGACGTTGGGGTGGTCGATCCGGGCCAGCGCCCTGGCCTCCCGCAGCACCCGTTCCCGCAGCATCCGGGCCGCCTCGGGGTCGTACTCGGCCAGCCCCGGATCGGGCGGCCGGACCTCCTTGACGGCCACGCTCCGGTGCAGCACCAGATCCGTGGCCCGCCACACCGTCCCCATGCCGCCGCCACCGAGCCGCGCCCGGAGCTCGAACCGCCCGTCGACGACCCGTCTGTCGCTGTCCGCCTCACTCATGCGCCGGAGCATAGTTGCTCGCACCGACACCCCGGCCCGGCCGGCCGGGGCGCCCGTACCCCCGCGCCGGGAGCGTCCTGCGCGGCTCCGCCCGGACGGGGAACGACCATGGAGTGGCCCGACTCACATGGCACTCCCGGGACGGCACGGACACGATGGTCCCGTCACCGGGCAGGCTGAAGGGATCCACGATGTTCCGCAAGGTGCTGGTCGCCAACCGTGGTGAGATCGCGATCCGGGCGTTCCGCGCCGGCTACGAGCTGGGCGCGCGCACGGTCGCCGTCTTCCCGCACGAGGACCGCAACTCGCTGCACCGGCTGAAGGCCGACGAAGCCTACGAGATCGGCGAGCCGGGGCATCCCGTGCGGGCGTACCTCTCGGTCGAGGAGATCGTGCGGGCGGCGCGCCGGGCCGGCGCGGACGCCGTCTACCCGGGGTACGGGTTCCTCTCCGAGAACCCCGAACTGGCCCGCGCCTGCGAGGAGGCGGGCATCACCTTCGTCGGCCCCGACGCCCGCACCCTGGAGCTGACCGGGAACAAGGCCCGCGCGGTCGCCGCCGCCCGTGAGGCGGGCGTCCCCGTGCTGGGCTCGTCGGAGCCGTCCACCGACGTCGACGAGCTGGTCCGGGCGGCCGACGGGATCGGCTTCCCGGTGTTCGTCAAGGCCGTCGCGGGCGGCGGCGGACGCGGCATGCGGCGCGTGGAGGACCCGGCGCACCTGCGCGAGGCGATCGAGGCGGCGTCCCGGGAGGCGGCGTCCGCGTTCGGCGACCCCACCGTCTTCCTGGAGAAGGCCGTCGTCGACCCCCGCCACATCGAGGTGCAGATCCTCGCCGACGGCCGGGGCGAGGTCATCCACCTGTTCGAACGGGACTGCTCGCTCCAGCGCCGCCACCAGAAGGTCATCGAGCTGGCGCCCGCGCCCGGCCTCGACCCGGAGCTGCGCGACCGGATCTGCGCCGACGCCGTCGCCTTCGCCCGCCGGATCGGCTACCGCAACGCCGGCACGGTGGAGTTCCTCCTCGACCGCGACGGCCGGCACGTCTTCATCGAGATGAACCCGCGCATCCAGGTCGAGCACACGGTCACCGAGGAGGTCACCGACGTCGACCTGGTCCAGGCCCAGCTGCGCATCGCCGCCGGCGAGACCCTCGCCGACCTCGGCCTGGCGCAGGACACCGTCACCCTGCGCGGCGCGGCCCTCCAGTGCCGGATCACCACCGAGGACCCCGCCAACGGCTTCCGCCCCGACACCGGACGCATCAGCGCCTACCGTTCCCCCGGCGGCTCCGGCATCCGCCTGGACGGCGGCACCACCCACGCGGGTACGGAGATCAGCGCGCACTTCGACTCGATGCTGGTCAAACTCACCTGCCGGGGCCGTGACTTCCAGGCCGCGATCGGCCGGGCCCGGCGTGCCGTGGCCGAGTTCCGCATCCGCGGCGTCGCCACGAACATCCCGTTCCTCCAGGCCGTCCTGGACGACCCCGACTTCCAGGCCGGGCGCGTCACCACGTCGTTCATCGAGCAGCGACCGCACCTGCTCACCGCCCGCCACTCCGCCGACCGCGGCACCAAGCTGCTCACCTACCTCGCCGACGTCACGGTGAACAAGCCGCACGGCGAGCGGCCCGACCTCGTCGACCCCGTCACCAAGCTGCCCCCGCTGCCCGGCACCGAGCCGCCCGCGGGCTCCCGGCAGCGGCTGGTCGGCCTCGGCCCCGAGGGCTTCGCCCGGTGGCTGCGCGAGTCGCCCGCCACCGGCGTCACCGACACCACCTTCCGCGACGCCCACCAGTCGCTGCTCGCCACCCGGGTGCGCACCAAGGACCTGCTGGCCGCCGCCCCCGTCGTCGCCCGCACCCTGCCCGGACTGCTCTCCCTGGAGTGCTGGGGCGGCGCCACCTACGACGTCGCCCTGCGCTTCCTCGCCGAGGACCCGTGGGAGCGGCTGGCCGCCCTGCGCGAGGCCGTCCCCAACATCTGCCTCCAGATGCTGCTGCGCGGCCGCAACACCGTCGGCTACACCCCGTACCCGACCGAGGTCACCGACGCCTTCGTCCAGGAGGCCGCCGCCACCGGCATCGACATCTTCCGCATCTTCGACGCGCTCAACGACGTCGGCCAGATGCGGCCCGCCATCGACGCCGTACGCGAGACCGGCACGGCGGTCGCCGAGGTCGCCCTCTGCTACACCGCCGACCTGTCCGACCCGGACGAACGCCTCTACACCCTCGACTACTACCTCCGCCTGGCCGAGCAGATCGTCGAGGCGGGCGCCCACGTCCTGGCCGTCAAGGACATGGCCGGCCTGCTGCGCGCCCCGGCCGCCGCCACGCTGGTCTCCGCCCTGCGCCGCGAGTTCGACCTGCCGGTGCACCTGCACACCCACGACACCGCGGGCGGCCAGCTCGCCACCTACCTCGCCGCGATCCAGGCCGGCGTGGACGCCGTCGACGGCGCCGTGGCGTCCATGGCCGGGACGACCTCGCAGCCGTCGCTGTCGGCGCTGGTCGCCGCCACCGACCACTCCGAGCGCCCCACCGGCCTCGACCTCCAGGCCGTCGGCGACCTGGAGCCGTACTGGGAGGGCGTCCGGCGGATCTACGCCCCGTTCGAGGCGGGCCTCGCCGCGCCCACCGGCCGCGTCTACCACCACGAGATCCCCGGCGGCCAGCTCTCCAACCTGCGCACCCAGGCCGTCGCGCTCGGCCTCGGCGACCGCTTCGAGGACATCGAGGCGATGTACGCCGCCGCCGACCGCATCCTCGGCCGTCTGGTCAAGGTCACCCCGTCCTCGAAGGTGGTCGGCGACCTCGCCCTGCACCTCGTGGGCGCCGGCGTGAGCCCCGAGGACTTCGAGACGGCACCGGACCGCTACGACATCCCGGACTCCGTCATCGGCTTCCTGCGCGGCGAACTCGGCACCCCGCCCGGCGGCTGGCCCGAACCGTTCCGCACCAAGGCCCTCCAGGGCCGCGCCGGGCCCAAGCCCGTGGCGGAGCTGTCCACGGAGGACCGCGAGGGACTGGAGAAGACCCGCCGCGCCACCCTCAACCGGCTGCTGTTCCCCGGTCCGACCCGCGACTTCGACACCCACCGCCAGGCGTTCGGCGACACCAGCGTCCTGGACAGCAAGGACTTCTTCTACGGACTGCGCCCGGGGAAGGAGTACGCCGTCGATCTCGAGCCCGGTGTGCGGCTGCTGATCGAACTCCAGGCGGTCGGCGAGGCCGACGAGCGCGGCATGCGGACCGTGATGTCGTCGCTCAACGGCCAGCTGCGGCCCATCCAGGTCCGTGACAAGGCGGCCGCCTCGGACGTTCCGGTGACCGAGAAGGCCGACCGCTCCGACCCCCGTCACGTGGCCGCCCCGTTCGCGGGCGTGGTGACGCTGGCGGTCGCCGAGGGCGACCGGGTGGAGGCCGGCGCCACGGTCGCCACCATCGAGGCCATGAAGATGGAGGCCACCATCACCGCCCCGCGGGCCGGCCGGGTCAGGCGGCTGGCCATCAACCGGATCCAGCAGGTGGAGGGCGGTGACCTGCTCGTCGAGGTGGGCTGAACCGGCGGAGGACGGGGCTCACTCCCCGGCGGCGACGAACCGCATGTCCTCGTCCTCCTCCTCTTCCCGCCCGTCGAGGTTCACCCGCACGCCGAACGGCTCCAGGGCCTCCCGCAGACGCAGCGCCATCGCCTCCGACAGGTAGTGGTGGTGCAGGTCCAGCTCCTGGAGGTGGGTGAGGGGCTGCCCGCCCAGCAGGGCTTCGGCTCCGGTGTCGGAGAGGGTGCCGCGGCACAGGCGCAGGGTCTCCAGCCGGGCGACGACGGGAGCGGCGGCGACGGCGGCGGCGACCTCGTCCTGGATGTCGGCGTTCTGCAACCCCAGGTGACGCAGCGCGGGCAGCCGGCCGCCGTCGAGGACGGGCGCGAGGTCGGCGACGGTGGTGTCGCGGCCGTAGTCCTCCTCACCCAGCCACAGGTCGAGATGCTCCAGCCGGGGCAGGTCCGAGGCGCCGATGCCGAGGACCGCCCCGGCGGGCAGACCGCCGTTCTCCAGCCGCAGCACGCGCAGGTGCTCATGGCGCAGCGGCGTGAACGCGAGGCCCGGCTGGCCGCCGAACCCGCCGTTGGAGCCGCGCACCGCGAGTTCCTCCAGCCGCGGGTAGGCGGTCAGGAACGGGGCCACGTCGTCCTGGACGATCCAGGAGAGCTCGGACTCCTCGTGGGTGAGGTCGGCGAGGTACAGGGCCTTGAGCCCGGTGAGGCGGTCGGCGGCGGCGGTGAGCAGGGCCGCCGTCTTCTGCGGATGGGCGGCGTCCAGTTCGGTGCCGTAGGCGCCGACCCCCAGCACCAGCGCCCGCACCCGTGCCGGATCCACGGTGTCCAGGAAGCGCCGCAGGCCGTCCTCGAAGGCCTCCCCGCCCCGGTCCTCGTCCATGGACAGCCGCCAGGCGACCGTCTCGGCCGCCGGCAGGGCGCTCGTCTCCTGGCCGAGCAGCGGGAAGTCGTATACGGGCAGGCCGTGCAGTTCCCCTATGTGGTCCAAGGCCGTGAGCCTTCCGGGTCGGTACGGCGGCCGACCCCGGACGCCCCGGCGTCGGCCCTTGGGCGGCCTTTCTACCAAGGGCCACCGACAGCCACCGCCGCCGCCGCCCTCGCGCCGGGGGAGCGGGCGCGACCCGCCCGGCCCGCCCCCGTGCGGTGGCGTCCCGCGCCGACCGCACCCCCTCCCGGGGACGCGGCTTTCCGTACACGCCGGATCTGCCCCCGGGGACAACTCCCCCTGCCCGTCCGTCCGATGACGTCCCGTGCGTTCCGCGCTACCGTCCGCCCGTGAACAACAGCATCTCCCCGCGGCGGCCGACGACGTGAACGACGAGGACACCGTCGGGACCCGACCGCACCACGGGACGCGACTCCGCCAGGTGGACACCGTGGAGGCGCCGTCCGACGCGGCGGACCCGGCGCCGGACCCGGTCGACCCGACCCCCGCGGACGCGACGCCCGCGGACCCGAATTCCGCGGACGCGACGCCCGCGGATCCACATCCCGCGGACCCGGCCCCTGCGGATTCGTCCCCCGCAGATCCGGCCCCCGCAGATCCGGCCCCCGTTGATCCGACGTCAGGCCCGGCCCCCGCGCCCGGCCCCGCCGACCCGGAGCCGGCCGCGGCCCGGACCGCCCGAAAGGGCCCGGGTCCCTTCACCCTGCTGGTGCTGCCCGGCCTGCTGACCCTGTCGGCGATCGCCGGCTTCCTCGCCCTGACGGGCGGCCTCCCCTCGGACTGGACCGAGGGGGAGGAGCCGGGGACGACCACCGTGAACGGCGTCGACGAGAGCTACCTGCCCTGGCTGCGCAAGGCCGCCGCGAGCTGCACGGTCGTCACCCCGTCCGTGCTCGCCGCCCAGATCGACCAGCTCTCCGGCTGGCAGAACGACACCGGCGGCGCCTCCGGGGAGCAGGGCATCGCCGGTTTCACGGACGCCGAGTGGCGGACCTGGGGGAAGGACGACGACGGCAACGGCCGCTCCTCGCCCCGCGATCCGGCCGACGCCGTCATGGCCCTGGGCCGGCAGGACTGCTCCCTCGCGGGGAAGGTCACCGACCTGCGCACCGAGGGCACCGTCACCGGCGACCTCGTCGACCTGACCCTCGCGGCGTACGCGGTGGGCACCGACGCCGTGACCGAGGCCGCGGGCGTGCCCGCCGGAGCGAAGACCTACCTCGCCGAGGTGAAGGAACTCCTGCCGCGCTACGAGGCGTTCGACCAGGAGACCTCGACCGGCGGCGGCACGGCGGACGCCATCCTGGCGGCCCCCCTCGGCACCGCCCTCACCGTCACCTCTCCGTACGGCTCCCGCGAGCACCCCCTCACCGGCGTCACCAAACTCCACACCGGCGTCGACTTCGCCGCCGCCCAGGGGGCCGCGGTCCTCGCCGCACGCGAGGGCCGGGTCGTCTTCGCGGCCATGACCAAGGCGTACGGCAACCGCGTCGTCGTCGACCACGGCAGCATCGACGGCAAACGCCTGGAGACGACGTACAGCCACCTCTCCGCCCTCGACGTCAGCGTCGGGCAGAGCGTGCAGACCGGGACCCTCCTCGGGCGGGCGGGCTCCACCGGCCTGTCCACCGGCCCGCACCTGCACTTCGAGGTGATCTACGACGGCTACTACACCGATCCGCAGCCCTGGTTGGCCTCGGACGGCTGAGACGGCTGAGACGGCTGAGACGCCTGAGACGGCGGACCGGCCGGGCGGCTGCCGCGGGGCGCCGGCGATCCGCCGCGTCCCCGCGTCAGCGCAGCACCGCCTCCCAGGTGTCGACGGCGTAGTGGACGCTCATCCCGCTGCGCGCGTACAGCTCGGGGGCCCCGGTGGCGTGGGAGGTGTCCACGCCCAGCCCGACGGTGTCCCGCCCGCGCGCGGCGAACGCCGCGAAGGCCTGCCGCGGCAGCAGCCCGGCCAGGCCGCGCCCCCGGGCTCGCGCAGCAGGCCGATGCTGCGGATCCAGCCCATGGCCTCGCGGTCGTCCCGCGCGAGCAGGAACCCGGCGTCACCGAGGTCGTCGGTGCCGGCGATCCACGCGAGCGACCAGTCGAGCCCGCCGGCGTCGATGTCGTGCAGCCACTGCTCGTAGGCGCGGGGCTGGAAGTCGAAGTGCTCGGCGAATCTCGACCGGTACAGCCCGTGCACGCGCAGCCGGTCGGCCCCGGTGGCTCAGGGCCGCACCCGGACGCCCGGGGGGAGGGCCGGCGCCGCGTCGGCCGCCGGGTCGAGCGGCCGGCGCAGGGCGTGGTGGCGCCGTACGACGGACCAGCCCCGATCGAGGATCGGACCGGTGTCGAGCGTGGGCCTCGTGGTGAGGTGCAGGTGCACCACGGCCCGCGCGACGCCGTTCTCGCGCGCCTTGCGCAGCGCGCGAGCCTCCATCGACTCCAGGACGAGCCGCCCGGCCTGTTGGTGGTCGGGCAGGACGTAGTGGTCGACGTCGATGCGCTCGCCGCCCGACTCGTCCCACAGCAGCCCGTAGGCGACCAGCCGGTCCCCGTCGAAGGCGAGCCGGGAGTCCCGCGCCAGGTCGGTCTCCGGGTGGTTCAGGTCGGCCTCGACGGTGTGCGGGTCCGTCTCGGGCCGGCCGATTTCGATCACGTCTACCGCAGTGAGCAGGCCGGTGACGGCGGGCGCGTCGGCGAGCGTGGCGGGACGCAGGAGGTAGGACATGGCGTCAGATTCCGGGCGGTGAGCCCGCCCGCAACGGAATTTCCCGGGCGGCTCCGGCGCTCGGGGGAGTCGCCCTCGACATGAGGGGCGCAGAGTTGGCCGTCGTGTGCCCTGTACGCGCCCCCGCGACTGTGGGCACAATCCGGTCTGCCAGTGATCACTTGGCGGAGGAATCGGTTCCGTTCCGCCACCGTCCCGGGAAGGCAGGTCGGTCGTCGTGTTGGTGCGTCTTCCCACCTCCATATCCGAAGCGCAGGAGTGCCTCGCGGAAGGGGCCGTCCCGGTGGGCGGTGCCACTCTGGTCTGGGCGACCTGGCAACGGGACGGCTTCCCCGAACTGGCGATGTCCCTGCGCCATCTGCCCGAGGCCACCGTCGTCGCCCGCGGGACCCTGGGCTCGGCCGTCCTGCTGAGCCGCGTGGACGACACCGTGCCGGAGGTGCTGCGGCGGGCGGCCGGCACGGTCGGCACGGGTGCCGTACGCCGTGCGGCCACGGTCGGCGGCAACATCGTCGGCAGCACCCTGCGCTGTCTGCTGCCCCCCGCTCTCGTCCTCGAGGCCCGCGCCACGGTCCTGGAGACCGACCGGGTCCACGAGACCGACCTCGCCGAAGTCGTGGCCAAGCGTCAGCTGCTGCTCTCGATCAGCTGGGACGAGCCCCTGGTCAGCGGTTACCGCAAGCTGGCCGCCGACCCGGGCGGGGCGCCGCCCTTCGTCGTGGCCGCCGCGGTCCACGCCGACGCCGACGGACACAGGCGCCTGCGGGTGGCCGCCCGTGACGGCTACGAGGTGCTCAGCGCGACCGTCCCCTGCGACGCCGGCGGCGACGAGGTCCTCGACGCCCTGGAGGCCACGGACCTCGGCGCGCTGGACCCCACCGCCCGGGCGACGGTGCGCGACCAGGCCAAGGAGGTCCTGGACCGCCTGGCCGACTGACCTTCTCCGCCTGGCCGACCGGCCTCTTCCGCCTGGCCGCCTGGCCCCTCCGCCCGGCCGACCGGCCCCCTCCACCTCGCCGGCTCACTCCCGTCCTCTCGCCGCCGGACGTCCGCCTCGCGCCCGGGACGCGCGGCCCCCGGGGCTCTGCGTCGCCGGGGACGCGCCGGGTATACGTACGCCGCCGGCGGGTCGGGGACCCGCCATGACCCTCATGGACGCGTGACGAGGAGGCGGACGTGCTGCACGGACCGGTGGCGGACGGCGAGGTGACCGAGGGCGGGGGGCCCGGCGGCCGGGTGACCGGCGGCGGGACGGACGCCGCCGAGGCCCGCAAGCAGCGGCTGCGAAGACGCCTGGAGCGGCTCCTCGGCATCGCGGCGACGGAGGGCAACGAACTCGTCCCGCTGCGCAACGGCGACGCCATCTTCCCCGCGATGCTGTCGGCCATCCGGTCCGCGCGCCACACCGTCGACATGATGACCTTCGTGTACTGGCGCGGCGACATAGCCCGAGAGTTCGCGGACGCGCTGGCCGAACGCGCCCGCGCCGGAGTGCGGGTGCGCCTGCTGCTGGACGGCTTCGGCGCCAAGGAGATCGAACAGCGGCTCCTCGACGCCATGCAGGACGCCGGGGTCCAGGTCGCCTGGTTCCGCCGTCCGGCGCGGCTGTCCCCGCTGAAGCAGAACCACCGCTGCCACCGCAAGGCGCTCGTCGTGGACGAGGACACCGCCTTCACGGGCGGTGTCGGCATCGCCGAGGAGTGGTGCGGGGACGCCCGCACCCCCGCCGAGTGGCGGGACACCCACGTGCGGGTGCGCGGACCGGCCGTCGACGGCATCGCCGCCGCCTTCGCCCAGAACTGGGCCGAGTGCCACGACACGCTCTACGACGCGCGCGACCTGTTCACCGAGCACGAACAGCCGGGCCGCGCCACGGTCCAGGTGGTCCGCGGCTCGGCGAGCTTCGGCTGGCAGGACATGCAGACACTCGTCCGCGTGGTGCTCACCTCCGTCGAGGAACGCTTCCGGCTGTCCACGGCCTACTTCGCTCCCGACGCCTACTTCGTCGACCTGCTCGCCGCGACCGCGCGGCGCGGCGTCGAAGTGCAGATCCTGATCCCCGGCCCGCACACCGACCAGCGGGCCTGCCGGCTCGCCGGACAGCGCCACTACCAGACGCTGCTGGACGCGGGGGTGGAGATCAGGGAGTACCAGCCGACCATGCTGCACACCAAGATCATGACGGTGGACGGCGTCGCCTCGCTGATCGGTTCGACGAACTTCAACCGGCGGTCGATGGAGCACGACGAGGAGGTGATGCTCGCCGTGCTCGACGAGCACTTCACCGCGGAGCTGGACGACGACTTCGACCAGGACTGGGCGCGCGGGGAGGCCGTGGACCCCGTGCGCTGGCGCCGGCGCCCGCTGGCCCAGCGGGTACGGGAGGCCGCGGTGACGCCCGTCCGGCGGTTCCTGTGACGTCCCGTCCGCTGTCCGCTGTCCGCTGTCCGCTGTCCGCCGCCCGCCGTCTGCCGTCCGCTGTCCGCCGCCCGCCGCCGTCCGGCGTGTCGCGGACCGCGCCGCGCGGCCGGTCCGCGACACGCCGGGCCCGGAGCGGCCGCCGCACGGCCCCCGGGATCACGTCTCCCGCAGCGGCGCGTACACCTCCGGCCCGAGTCCGAACGTCCAGGCGACCCCCTCGCGGGCCGTCCGCGTCGACGGCGGGACCCTCAGCCAGTAGGTGCGCCGGCTTCCGTCCGGCTCCGGCGTGGAGTTGAGGACCTCCACCATCACGACCGGTTCGTCGCCGTCGAGGTCGATCCGCCAGAGCGTGCCCGTCCCGTCCCGGTGCAGCGGGCGCGCCCCGGAGTCGGCGAGGTAGCGCTCGTAGCCGTAGTGCTCGAGCATGACGCGGCGCAGCTCCGCGTTCTCCTCGGCGCGGATCCGCTCCGGGGTCAGCGTGCGCAGCTCCGCGAGGAAGGCGGCCGGCACCGGCATGCCGCGCCAGGCGTGCAGGGCGAAACCGTCCGGGTAGGCGAGCGCCGGGCCGTCCCCGCGGTCCAGCCGGCCCGCCTCGTCACGGTGCAGCGCCACGGGCCGCTCGCACACCACGGCCACCCTGGCGAAGGGCCACCACCAGCCGGCGCTGCGGCACACCTCGGCCAGCCCGGACAGCGGGCCGTCCCGCGTGGGGAACGCGGCCAGCCACGGCGCGTCGTGCTGCCCCAGCACGGCGTCCAGCAGAAGCAGCCGGATCCCGGCCTCGTCCGTACGGCCGTCGGCCGGCTCCTCCAGCACACCCCGGCGGATCCGCTCCACGAGCGACTGCGTGGACTCCCACAGCCGGCCGCCGGTCGCCGCCCAGTGCGCCGACCAGCCGACGGCGCCCAACGCGTCGTGCAGCCGCCGCCGTTCCAGCGCCCACGGGGCTGTCCGTACCGCCTCGCGCACGCTCGGACCCCGGTCCGCCAGGCCCCGTACCAGCGTGACCGCCTCCCGCGGCGATCCGGCCCACACCACCCGCTCCGGCTCCGGCAGACCGGCCTGCCGGTAGGCCCGGCGGACACCCGCCTCGGCCCGCGCCCGGTCGGCGGGCCCCGTCGCCGCGGCACACGCCCGCCAGAACCCCACACCGTCGCCGGCGGTCCCCGCGTCCGGTCCGGCCGGCACGTCCGTCATGGTCATCCGTTCCTCCGTCACCCTCTGTCCCGTCCCGCTCAGTCCGCCACGATCCGCACGGAACCGGGCACGTACTCCCGCTGCCGGACCACCCGGTACCAGCCCCGGGGAAGGGGGATCGCCGCGTGCTCCTCGTGGACCACCCGGCCGCCCTGCGGCAGATGCAGCAGCAGCGGCCCGAACGGACCCGGCTCCCGCACCAGTTCCCCCGGTCCGACCACCGCGTGGGCGTGGCCGGTGACCTCGCCCAGCGCCAGCACCAGCCGCCCCCGCCCGTCGCGCGGCTCCCGGGGCGCGGTGCCCACGTGCGGCGGCACCGCCTCCTCGGCCACGGGCACGATCAGCACGTCTCCCTGCCGGTACACGACGTCTCCCCTCCGCCGGCACACCGTGCGCCGGCCCCATGACGACGACCGTAGGGGCCGCCACTGACAACGCCCCGAACGTCGGCCCCGGGCCGCCCCGTTGTCAGTGCCTGTTGGTAGAACTGCCGTCGTCGCACGACGCACCCGCATCTCTCCACAGGAGCAGCCGCATGACCATCGGTGACCACCTCCACGAGCTGTACCGGCTGCCCGCGTACACCTTCCCCGGCCCCGACGAGCAGACGGACGACCTGCCCGATCCGGACGCCGTCGCCTGGCGGATCACCAGCGACGTGTACGACGCCGACGAGGCGTGGCCGCAGGCCTTCGCCCGGTTCTGCGCCGCCGTCGACACCACCCGCGTGCGCGCCGTGATCGTCGGCGCCTGGCAGGCGGCGTACGAATCCGCCCCCGTCACCGTCATCGAGGCGCTGGTGGCCGCCCGGGACCGCTTCCCCGCCCTGCGGGCGCTGTTCCTCGGCGACATCGTCATGGAGGAGTGCGAGATCTCCTGGATCAGGCAGACCGACGTCACCCCCCTGCTGGCCGGCTTCCCCGACCTGGCGGAGTTCGGCGTCCGCGGCGGATCCGGCCTGCGCTTCCCCGCCCTGCGCCACACCGGCCTGCGCCGGCTGACCGTGGAGACCGGAGGCCTGCCCGCGGAGGCCGTCCGCGGTATCGCCGCGAGCGACCTGCCCGCGCTGGTCCACCTCGACCTGTGGCTCGGCACCCCCGACTACGGCGGGGACGCCGAGGTCGCCGACCTGGAGCCGATCCTGTCCGGAGCCCGTCTGCCGCGCCTGCGCCACCTGGCCCTGCACAACAGCGAGATGCAGGACGCCGTCGCGACCGCCGTGGCCTCGGCCCCCGTGGTCGCCCGCCTGGAGGTGCTGGACCTGTCCATGGGCGTCCTGACCGACGAGGGCGCCGCCGCCCTCCTGGCCGGACAGCCGCTCACCCACCTGAAGAAGCTCGACCTCCACCACCACTACCTCGGCGAGGCCGTCCAGGACCGCCTCCGCCAGTGCCTTGAGCCCGCCGGCGTGGAGGTGGACCTCGACCGCGACGACGCCGACGAGGACGAGGACGACGACGGCACGGTGTGGCGGTACGTGGCCGTGGGGGAGTGACCACACCGCCCATGCGCCGACCCGCCCCCACCCCGCGCCCCCGCGGCGCCCGCCCGCCGAGGAGACGCCATGCCCCGACCGGTCCCTGACCCCGGGCCGCGTTTCGCGGTCGTGGGCAACCCCGAGAACCGCCGGGTCGCCCTCTTCACGGACGCGGTGCGCGCCGCCGGGCTGCCCGCCCCGCGCGTCGTCCCCTGGGCGGACGTACTGCGCGCCGGCGGCGCCCAGTTCGACGCGGACGAACTCGTCCGCGTCGACTCCCCCGGGGAGAACGCGGACGTCGACCGGCTGCTGCGCGGCGTCCACGACCCCACCCGGGTCGAGGGCTCGGCCCGCTGGTACGCCGGATTCACCGCCGCGCTGCGCGGCCTGCGCGGCGGCATCCGCCTCGCCGACCCGGACGACATCGCCGTGCTGTTCGACAAACGGCGCTGCCACGCCGTCCTCGACACGGCCGGCGTCCCGGTCCCGGCCTCGCCCACCTCGGGCCCGGGGGCCCGACCGGTGCGCGGCTGGGACGACGTACGGGCGCTGATGCGGGAGCACCGGATGCCGAGGCTGTTCGTCAAGCCCGCGCACGGCTCGTCCGGGTCGGGCGTGCTCGCCGTGGAAGCGGGCGGGCCCGGGCGGATCCGGGCCACCACCTCCGTCGAACTCACCCCGGACGGACGCCTGTTCAACTCCCTCAAGGTGCGCCGCTACGAGGACGAACGCGACATCGCGGCCGTCGTCGACGCGCTCGCCCCGGACGGGCTGCACCTGGAGCGCTGGCTGCCCAAGGCCTCCCAGCAGGGCCGCGCCGCCGACCTGAGGGTCGTCGTCGTGGCCGGCCGGGCCACCCACGCCGTCGTCCGCACCAGCCGCACCCCGCTGACCAACCTCCATCTCGGCGGCCGCCGCGGCGACCTCGACACGGCCCGGCAGGCCGTCGAGGCGGCGGGCGCGCGCTGGGCCGACCTGCTCGGGGTGTGCGAACAGGCCGCGGCCTGCTTCCCCCGCACCCTGTGCGTCGGCGTCGACCTGCTGCCGGCCGTCGGCTGGCGCAGCGGCGCCGTCGGCGAGGTCAACGCCTTCGGCGACCTGCTGCCCCGCCTCACCGGCCTGCCCGGCAGCGGCGCCGAGGGCCTCGACACCTACGCCGCCCAGGTCGCCGCCGCCCTGCGCGCCCACGCCCCCGCGCACCACCGGCACGGACACAGAACAGGAAGCCCGCATGCCCTCACCCGCCCCCACACCTGAGCCCCCACCGCCCGCTGCCGCCCGCCGCACGCCCGGCTCCCCGCAGCCCGGCGCCGTGCCCGAGCCTCCGCTGCCCGCTCCCGGCCGCACCCCCGGCTCCCCGCCGCCCACCGCCGGCCGCACGCCCGAGCCCCCGCCGCCCACTGCCGTCCCCGTGTCCGACACCCCGCCGTCCGCCGCCCCCCACCCCGTGACGGCACCGGGCGGGCCGGACATGAACGAGATCGTCGGCAGCCACGACATCCTCCTCGTCACCCTCGACACCCTGCGCTTCGACGTCGCCGCCGAACTGGCCGAGGCGGGCCGCATCCCCCACCTCGCCCGCCACCTGCCGGGCGGCCGCTGGGAGGAGCGACACGCCCCCGGCAGCTTCACCTACGCCTCCCACCAGGCGATCTTCGCGGGCTTCCTGCCGACACCGGCCACCCCCGGCCCCCACCCGCGCCTGTTCGCGGCGAGCTTCGCGGGCAGCGAGACCACCGCCGACCGCACCTTCGTCTACGACACCCCCGACCTCGTCTCCGGCCTCGCCCGGGCGGGCTACCGCACGGTGTGCGTCGGGGGAGTCGGCTTCTTCAACCGGCAGGGCCCCCTCGGCTCGGTGCTGCCCGGCCTCTTCCAGGAGTCCCACTGGGCACCGGAGTTCGGCGTCACCTCGCCGCACTCCTTCGAGAACCAGGTGGCCTGCGCCGAACGCGTCGTCCGCCGGCTCCCCGCCGAGCAGCGGCTGTTCCTCTTCGTCAACGTGTCCGCCCTGCACCAGCCGAACTGGTTCCACCTGCCCGGCGCCACCCGCGAGGCCGGCGACACCCGGGAGACCCACGCCGCCGCCCTGGAGTACGTCGACCGGCACATCGGACGCCTCTTCGCCGCCGCGAGCAGCCGCCGCCCCTGCTTCGCCGTCGTCTGCTCCGACCACGGCACCGCCTACGGCGACGACGGCTACACCGGCCACCGCCTCGGCCACGCGTCCGTCTGGACCGTGCCCTACGCCCACTTCCTCCTCGATCCCGCCGACCCCGCCGAGGCCGCCCGATGACCACCGCCCCCGGGCCCACCCGCACCAGCCCGTACCAGAGCTACGTCTACGCCTACCCCCACAAGACCGCCTACCGCCGCCTGGCGGACCGCCCCGCCCTGACGGACCTGTGGGCCGCCGAACCCAAGGACGCCCTCTCCCTCTACCTGCACATACCGTTCTGCGAGGTCCGCTGCGGCTTCTGCAACCTCTTCACCCGCATCGGCGCCCCCGACGGCCTCACCGGCGCCTACCTGGACGCGCTCGACCGCCAGGCGGCCGCCGTGCGCGAGGCCCTCGGCGAGGGCGACGAGGTCAGGTTCGCCACGGCCGCCTTCGGCGGCGGCACCCCGACCTTCCTCGCCGCTCCGGAGCTGGAGCGCCTCTGCGACATCGCCGAACACCGCATGGGCGCCGACCTGCGGGCCGTCCCCCTGTCGGTCGAGGCCTCCCCGGCCACCGCCACCGCCGACCGGCTCGCCGTCCTCGCCGACCGCGGCGCCACCCGGCTCAGCCTCGGCGTGCAGAGCTTCGTCGACGCCGAGGCCCGCGCCGCCGTACGCCCGCAGCGCCGCGCCGACGTCGAGGCGGCCCTCGCCCGCGTCCGCGACACCCGCATCCCGGTCCTCAACATCGACCTCATCTACGGCATCGACGGCCAGACGGAGCAGACCTGGCGGCGCTCGCTGGACGCCGCCCTCGCCTGGCGCCCCGAGGAGCTCTACCTCTACCCCCTCTACGTCCGCCCCCTGACCGGCCTCGACCGCCGCCGCCCCGGCCCCGACCCCGCCTGGGACGAGCAGCGGCTGCGCCTGTACCGCGCCGGCCGCGACCACCTCCTCGCCCACGGCTACACCCAGCAGTCCATGCGCATGTTCCGGCGCGCCGACGCCCCGCCGCAGGGCGCGGACGACTACGCCTGCCAGACCGACGGCATGATCGGCCTCGGCTGCGGCGCCCGCTCCTACACCGCCGCCCTGCACTACTCCTTCGACTACGCCGTCGGCATGCACGAGATCCGCGGGATCGTCGACGACTACGTCTCCCGCCCGGCCGCCGACTTCGCCCACGCCGAGTACGGCCGCCGCATCGACGCCGACGAGGCCCGCCGCCGCCACCTCCTCCAGTCCCTCCTCCAGGCCGACGGCCTGCCCCTGACGGACTACCGCGCCCGCTTCGGCGGCACCCCCGCCGACGACTTCGCCCCCGAACTCGCCCGGCTCGCCGACCGGGGCTGGCTGACGGACGACCACCCCGGCACCCTCCGGCTCACCCCCGAAGGCCTCGCCCACTCCGACGCCGTCGGCCCCGAGCTGTTCTCCCCGGCCGTCCGCGCCGCCATGGCCGCCTACGAGAGGAAGTGACCGGCCCGCATGGACCTGACCCTCCTCTACCGCGGCCCCCTCTCCTCCTGCGACTACGACTGCCCCTACTGCCCGTTCGCCAAGCGGCGCGACAGCGGTGCCCGGCTCCGCGCCGACCGCGCCGCCCTCGAACGGTTCACCGCCTGGGCCGCCGACCGCACCGACGACCGCCTGTCGATCCTGTTCACCCCCTGGGGCGAGGGCCTGGTCCGCTCCTGGTACCGGCGCGCCCTCGCCGAGCTGTCCCACCTGCCGCAGGTCCGCCGGGTGGCGATCCAGACCAACCTCAGCTGCCGCACCGACTGGCTCGCGGACGCCGACCCCGGCACCGTCGCCCTGTGGTGCACCTACCACCCCGGCCAGACCCCCTACGAGCGGTTCCTCACCAAGTGCCGCGACCTCACCGCACGCGGCATCCGCTTCAGCGTCGGCGTCGTCGGCCTCCCCGACCACCTGGAAGCCGCCCGCCGGCTCCGCGCCGACCTCCCCGACCACGTCTACCTGTGGGTGAACGCCGCCGAGGGCCACACCTACCCGGACGCCGACGCCGCCGCGTGGACCGCCCTCGACCCGCTGTTCCCCTACAGCCGCAACCCGCACCGCAGCGCCGGCCTGCCCTGCCGCACCGGCGAGTCCGTGATCTCCGTCGACGGCGACGGCACCGTACGCCGCTGCCACTTCGTCCCCACCGCCCTCGGCAACCTCTACGACGGCTCCTACCGCGCCGCCCTGCGCCCCCGCCCCTGCCCCCGGGCCGTCTGCGACTGCCACATCGGCTACGTCCACCTCGAGACACTGCCCCTGTACGACGTCTTCGCGGGCGGCGTCCTGGAGCGCGTCCCCGCGGCCGGCCCCCGCGGCGGACCCGTCGACCTGCCGTTCCCCGTGCCGGCGGGCGCCGGGGAGGTTTGATTCCGCGCAACCTGTCAACCGGAAGGACATGACCCAGTCGACACAGGAGACGGAACACAAGTACGACGTGCCGGCGTCGGGCGGCTTCCCCCGGCTCGCGGCGCTGACCGGCGCGGGCAACGGCACCTCTCTGGTCGACGCGGGCACCCACGACCTGGACGCGGTGTACTACGACACCGACGACCTGCGGCTCACCCGAGGCTCCGCCACCCTGCGCCGCCGCACGGGCGGACCGGACGCCGGCTGGCACCTCAAGCTGCCGCTGGGGGACGACACCCGTGACGAGATCCGCGCACCCCTCCAGGAGGAGGTCCCCGGCCGGCTGCGGGACCTGGCGCTCTCCCGGACCCGTGGCGCCCCCCTCGCACCGGTGGTCCGCATCCGCTCCCACCGGACCGCGCGCGACCTCCTGGACGCCGACGGCACCCGCGTCGCCGAGATCGTCCTCGACCGGGTCGAGGCCGACTCGCTGCGCCCCGGCGGCGGGCACACGGCGTGGACGGAGCTGGAGGTCGAACTCGCCGAACACACCGACCCGGCCGTCCTCAAGCGCGTCGACAAGGCACTCGGCAAGGAGGGCTTCACCCTGCTGAAGACCGCGTCCAAGCTGAGCCGCGCCCTCGCGGAGACCGCTCCGCGCGGCGGCGCGGACACGCGGACGCCGGCGGACGGCGAGCCCGCACCGGACCGGCCCGCCGAGCTGCCCGCGGGGTCGGCCGGGGCACAGGTGCTCGCCTACGTCCGCGACCAGGTCCGCACCCTCGTGGACCTCGACCCCGCGGTCCGGCGCGGACTGCCGGACTCGGTGCACCGGATGCGGGTCGCCTGCCGGCGCCTGCGCAGCTGCCTGCGCTCGTACCGCTCCCTGTTCGACCGCGGGGTCACCGATCCGCTCCGGGAGGAGCTGAAGTGGCTCGGCGGCGAACTCGGTGCCGAACGCGACCAGGAGGTGCTGCTGGAGCGGTTGCGCGGACACCTGGGCGACCTGCCCCCCGAACTGGTCCTCGGCCCGGTCTCCGCCCGTCTCCAGGCCTGGGACGCCCACCGGTCGGCCGAGGCCCGCGCCCGCACCCTCGCGGCGCTCGACTCCGCCCGCCACCTGGCCCTCCTGGAGTCACTGGACCGGCTCGCCACCCACCCGCCCCTGCGCGCCCAGGCCTCCCGCACGGCGGCGAAGGTCCTGCCCGGGGCGATCGGGAAGGAGCACGACCGGCTCGCCCGGCGCGTCGAACGCGCCGGCCGGACGTCCCCGGGCCCGGACCGCGACGCCGCCCTCCACGACGCCCGCAAGGGCGCCAAACGCCTCCGGTACGCGGCCGAGGCGGCCCGTCCCGCCCTCGGCAAGCCCGCACGGCGCATGGCCGAGCGCGCCAAGGCGGTGCAGAAGGCGCTCGGCGACCACCACGACAGCGTCGTCGCCCGCGACACCCTGCGCCGGCAGGCGGTGGCCGCGCACGCCGCCGGCGAACCCGGCTTCACCTGGGGCCTGCTGCACGGCCGCGAACAGGCCGTCGCCACCGATCGGGAACGGGAGCTGCCGGATCTCTGGCGGCGCGCCTCCCGGCCCCGCCTGCGCAAGGCACTGCGCTCCTGACGGACGGCACGAGTACCTCCGCCCGCACCGGGACGAGCCGGTGCGGGCGGAGGCGTGCGGGTACGGCCGGACGGGTCAGACGGTGTCCTGGACGGCCGCCGCGGCGGTCACGTCCGTCACCTTCCACCGCTGGTTGGAGCCGGAGTTGGGCGGCCACGTCGTGACGGCGGCCCCCTCGTTCGTCGCCTGGCCGCCGACCTCGAGGAGGCGGCCGGTGGCGGCGTTCACCAGGGTCCAGGTGCCGTCACCGGTGGTCGACAGGATCCACTCGGTGGCCGGGTCCCGTTCGCCGGTGTCGGGCTCGACCACGGGCACGTCGTCCCGCACGGCCAGCCGCTTCCCCTCCGCCGGGTTGGCGAACACGTACCGCTGACGGGCGCCGGTCTTCCCGTACCGGGCGTCCAGCCGCCACTGCTGCGCGGTGGTGCCGTCGCCCGTGCCGATGACCAGGTGCGTGCCGTCGTCGGCGACGGTGACGGCCTTGCCGCTCTGGACGCCGGTCAGCGTGTACGAGTGACCCTTGCGGAACAGGCCGGCGTCCTTCGCGACGCCGGAGACACCCTTGACGGAGAACGACGTCACGGACTGGGCCGGCACGGTGAAGGTGGCCCGGCCGTCGACGACGTCGACGGGCGCCTGCCGCTGGAGCTTGCCGTCGGCGCTGGTCACGGTCGGGGTGACGGTCGCGTTGCCCTTGATCGTGCGGAACCTGGTCAGGTCGATGGTGACCGTACGGGCCGCGGTGGTGCTGTTGACGTGGACGAGCGAGGCGCCCTTGCCGTCCTCGGTCACGGCGGCGGCGCTGGAGGTGTCGTCCACCGTGATCAGCTTGTCGCCGGGCTTGATGAAGTGCGTGAAGTTGCGTGCCGTGTCGAACTTGGTGTTCGTGTGGACCGGGCACGACCGGAGCGTGTCCGTGGAGGTGCAGCTGAACGGTATCTGGATGGAGCCCCAGTTGCCGCCCTCGGCGGACTCGCCGCCGGGCTTCATGTTGTCGTAGTCCTCGACCGGCTGCCAGAACACCCAGGCCGTGGGCTCCAGTTCGCGCAGGTCGTCGACGATCTGCTGGGCCAGCCCGAGCCCGGGACGCATGTCGGTGAAGCTCTGCCCGTCGCCCCAGTCGCCCTCGACCTCGCTCATCCACAGCGGCTTGTCCGCGGCCTTGGCCAGGTCGCGGACGGTGGTGCGCTGCCCGGTGCCGTAGGTGTGGACGTTCATCTGGCCGACGAGGTCCTTGGAGGCCTGGGAGTAGGAGTTCCAGTTGGTGGCGAAGATGCCGGGGTTGGTCTCGTCCATCGCGGAGATCTCCGCCCCGACCTTCGCCTCCTTCAGCGCGGGCGCCAGCGCGGCGAGCACCTTCTGCTGGAGCTCGGGCCCGATGTGGGCGCCCTCCTGGCGGCCGCCGACCGGCTCGCCGTCGCTGCCCAGACGGGTGCTCCAGTAGCCGGTGTTGGGCTCGTTGAACGGGTCGACCGTGTCGACCTCGATCCCCTCGGCCTTCTCCAGGCGTTTGGTCGCGCCCGCGAGGTAGGCGGCGAAGTCGTCGACCGAGTCGGCCTTCAGCTGGTCGGTGGTGGCGTCGAACCCGCCGGAGACGTATCCGCTCTCGGTCATGAACCACGGCGGGGAGTTGCTGAACGTCTCCCAGTGGTCGATGTCGTTCTTGATGCGCTCCACCCACCACCGCTGGGTGGCGTCGGCGTCCTCGTTCCAGTCGGCCGGGTCGTCGGCGCTCCACCAGCCGGTGTCCGTGCGGGTGGTGCCCTCGGGCGCCTTCCACCAGCCTTCGACCGCACCGCCGGCCCGCAGGTAGTCCGTGACGTCCGGGGCGTTGCCACCGCCGATGTCGTACCGGGCGATGTTCAGCGCCAGTCCGTCGTCGTCGAAGAGGAGCCGCGCGAGCTTCTCCCGGATCGCGGGCGGATAGTCGCCGGTGGCGTTGGCGAACCAGACCAGACTGGTTCCCCAGCCCTCGAACTCCTGCTGCTGGTACGACGGGTCCGGCGTCACGGTGACGGCGGTCTCGGCGTGTGCCTGGACGGGGACGCCCAGCAGGGCGGCCCCGGTGGCCAGAGCGGTCAGCGCGGCGGCGGTGAGGGTTCGTCTGCTGCGGGTACGGCGTGCCATCGATGCTCCCAACTGCGGTGCGGTCGCTGTGGTGGGCCCCTCCCGCCGCGCGGGCGGGAGGGGATGGCCCCCGGCACGGGCGCGTGTCGTGCCGTGCCGTGCCGAGGAGTCGTGGGGGTGTTCCTCTCAGCCGGCCGGCTGCCGGAGTACGGCGACCTCCCGCGGGCCGAGGACGACGCCGCCGGCCGCGGTGCCGGTGCCGGTGCCGACCAGGACGTCTCCGGCCGGGCCGGACACCTCCACCGTGTCGTCGGTCCGGTTGACCAGGAACAGGAAGCGGGCGCCGGCGGCGCGCCGGACGGTCAGCTCGACCTTGCCGCGCACGCCGGCGGGGAGTTCGCCGTGCACCCCGGCCGGCTCCAGCAGCCGCGGCAGCAGCGCGGCGAGTCCGTCGACGCCGAGCCGCGTGGAGACGTAGGAGGCCGACCCGCCGCCCGTGGGTCGCCGGGTGACCGCCGGACGGCCGGCGTGGACGCCCGTGCGGTAGTGGGCCAGGACCTGGGTGTCGGGGTCGGCGAGGGCGATCCGGTCGGTCCACAGGGTGCCCGTGGCCGTGTCGTCCAGCTCGACGCTCTCCCCGGGCAGGAGCGGCCCGAACTCCTCGATGCGGATGCCGAGCAGCTCGCGCAGCGCGCCCGGGTAGCCGCCGAGCCAGACGTGGTCGTTCTCGTCGACGATCCCGGAGAAGTAGGTGGTGACGAGGTGGCCGCCCTGCTCGGCGTAGCGGGTCAGCTCCTTGGCGAGCCCGGCGGGGACCACGTGCAGCACCGGTGCGATCAGCACCCGGTGGCGGGAGAGGTCGGCCCGGGTGGTGACGAGGTCGGCCCGGACGCCGAGGGCCAGCAGCGCGGAGTACCAGTCGAGCGCCTCCTGCCGGTAGTCCAGCAGGGAGGTGGGGTGGGAGTCCTGCTCACTGGCCCACCACGACTCCCAGTCGTAGAGGATGCCGACCGGGGCGGGCTCCCGCTCGCTGCCGGCGACCGGCGCGAGCGCCTTCAGGGTGGCGCCGAGGGCGGCCACCGCGCGGAAGAGGTCGCTGTCGGCGCCCGCGTGCGGCACCATCGCCGAGTGGTACTTCTCGGCGCCGGCCGCCGACTGCCGCCACTGGAAGAAGCAGACCGCGTCGGCGCCGTGCGCGACGTGCAGCAGCGCGTCGCGGGCCAGGTCGCCGGGGCGCTTGGCCACGTTGACGGGCTGCCAGTTGACGGCGCTGGTGGAGTGCTCCATCAGGAACCAGGGCCGCCCGCCCGCGATGCCGCTGGTGAGGTTGGCGGAGAAGGACAGCTCGTCGCGGTCATGCGGGCCGGGGTGGACGTAGTGGTCGTTGGAGACGAAGTCGATCTCGTCGGCCCAGTCGGGGTAGTTCATGCCCCTGGTGCCGCCCATCACCATGAAGTTCGTGGTGACGGGCACGTCGGGCGTGATCTCCCGCAGGATCTCCCGCTCCGCGCGCAGATGGTCCTTCAGGGCGTCCGAGGAGAAGCGCTTGAAGTCCAGCTGCTGCGTCGGGTTGGGGTGCGAGGCGGCGAGCCGCGGCGGCAGGATCTGCTCCCAGTCGGTGTAGCGCTGCGACCAGAACGCCGTCCCCCAGGCGTGGTTGAGCGCGTCGAGCGAGCCGTGGCGGGCGCGCAGCCAGTCCCGGAAGGCGCGGGCCGCGTCGTCGGAGTGGTCGTACACGTTGTGGCAGCCCAGCTCGTTGTTGACGTGCCAGGCGACGAGCGCCGGGTGGTCCCGGTAGCGGGTCGCGATCTCCCGGACCAGCCGCAGGGCGTGCTCACGGAAGACGGGCGAGGTGGGGCGCCAGTGCTGCCGGGCCCCCGGCCAGAGGGTCTCGCCGTTCGCGGTCACCGGGAGGATCTCCGGGTGGGCGGTGGTCAGCCAGGGCGGCGGGGAGGCGGTCGCGGTGGCCAGGTCGACGCCGATGCCGCCCGCGTGCAGCAGGTCCATGACCTCGTCGAGCCAGCCGAAGTCCCAGGTGCCGGGGCCGGGCTGGAGCCGCGCCCAGGAGAAGATCCCCACGGAGACGACGGTGACGCCGGCCTCCCGCATCAGCCGGACGTCCTCCTCCCACACGTCCCGGGGCCACTGCTCGGGGTTGTAGTCGGCGCCGTAGGCGAGGCGCGGGGCGGGGTCACCGTCCGCCCCGCCGCGGCGGGAGTGGAGGGTGGAGATCATGGCGGTCCTTCCGGTGTGGTGCACGAGGGCGGCGCGGAGTCGTCCGCGCCGCCCGGGGTGTGTCGCGTGGTCAGTTCTCGACCGTGAAGCCCTGCTCCTCGCCGTACTTCACGGAGGCGTCCTGCCAGGCCTTCAGACCGTCCGCGAGCTTCGTGCCGGAGACGTAGGCCTTGCCGACGGTGTCGTTGAAGATCGAGTTGGCGTACTGCTGGAAGGGCAGGTACGACCAGTCGTCGGCGACGTCGGCGGCGGACTCGGCGAAGATCTTGTTCGCCTCCTGGCCGCCGAAGTAGTCGAACTTGGTGCTCTGGAACTCGGTGGACTGAAGCTCCGCGGTGGTCGCGGGGAAGGCGCCCTCCTTGACGCGGGACTGCACGCCGGCCCCGGCGTTGGCGTACTCGACGAAGGCGTAGGCGAGTTCCTTGTTCTTGCCCAGGGCCGGCAGGGTGAGGGAGCTGCCGCCGTTCTCCGCGCTCGCCTTGTCGCCCGCGGTCCAGGCCGGCAGCGGGGCCGCGCGCCAGTCACCGGCGGCGTTCGGCACGCCCGTGACGAAGTTGGCGGGCATCCAGGCGCCGGTCGCCAGCGTGGCGATGCTGCCGTCGCCGAGGCCCTTGTACCAGTCGTCGGTCCAGCCGTTGATGGGCGCGAGGAGCTTCTCGTCGATCAGCTTCTGCCAGGTCTCGGTGAACTTCGTGGCGCCCGCGTCCGAGAAGTCGATCTTCACGTTGGTGCCGTCGACCGTGTAGGGGCGCGAACCGGCCTGCCACAGCAGGCTGGTGGTGAAGCCCGCGTCACCGGCGTCGTTGGCGATGTAGACCTTGGGGTCGGCCTTGTGCAGCTTGCGCGCCGCGTCGAGGTACTCGTCCCAGGTGGTGGGGACGGCGATCTTGTACTTGTCGAAGACCGCCTTGTTGTAGAACAGCGCCATCGGACCGGAGTCCATCGGCAGGCCGTAGACGGCGTCACCCTCGCTCACCGCGTTCCACGGGCCCGCGGTGTACTTGTCGGCGAGCTTGTCCGCGCCGAACGGCTTCAGGTCGGTGAGGCCCTTGGTCAGGGCGTACTGGCTCACCGCGAAGTACTCGACCTGGGCGACGTCGGGCACGCCCTTCTCGGCCGATATCGCGTTCGACAGGGCGGTGTAGTGCTTGTCGCCGGACCGCTCGCTGACCAGGTTGATCTTGACCTTGGGGTACTTCTTCTCGAAGTCGGCGGCGACCGTCTTCAGGGTGGGTTCCCAGGCCCACACCGTGACCGTGCCGCCCTTCTTCAGGGCCGCCTGGATGTCCGCGGCGGAGACCGCCTTCTGGGCGGAGTCGCCGTCCGAGCCGCCGCAGGCGGTGGCGCCCAGGGCGAGGGCCGAGAGGAGGGCGAGGCCGCGCAGCAGGCGGCCGGTCTTTCTGCGCATGGAGGTGCTTCCACTTCTTCGTGGGCGGGACGGGGTGAGGGTGGTCGTGCGCGGTGTGGGGCTGAGGGGGCGGCCGGCGGGCCGCGGGGTCACTCCTTGACGCTTCCGGCGGCGAGGCCGGACTGCCAGTACTTCTGGAGCAGCAGGAACGCGGCGATCAGCGGCAGGATGGTGAGCAGCGAACCGGTGATCACCAGGTTGAAGACGACATCGCCGCCGACCGTCTCCGCCTGCGAGTTCCACGCGCTCAGACCCAGCGTCAGGGGGTACCAGTCCGGATCCTTCAGCATGATCAGCGGCAGGAAGTAGTTGTTCCAGGTGGCGACCGTGGTGAACAGCAGCACGGTCACGAGGCCGGGGGCGAGCAGGGGCAGCGCGACCCGGAAGAAGGTGCGCGCCTCGCCGGCCCCGTCGATGCGGGCGGCCTCGAGGAGTTCGGTGGGGATGGCCTCGGTGGCGAACACCCACATCAGGTAGAGGCCGAACGGCGAGACGAGCGAGGGGATGATCACCGCCCACGGGGTGTCGGTGAGGCCCATCTTGCTGAACATCAGGAAGGTGGGCACCGCGAGGGCCGTACCGGGAACGGCCACGGCGCCGATGACGACGGCGAAGACGCCGCGCCGGCCGGGGAAGTCGAACTTCGCCAGCGCGTACCCGCCCAGGACCGCGAGGAGGGTCGCGCCGCCGGCGCCGAGCACCACGTACAGCAGGGTGTTCAGCAGCCAGCGCGTGAACACCCCGTCGTCGTAGGTGAACGTGTCACGGAGGTTGTCCCAGAGGGCGAAGTCGTCGCTGAACCACAGCCCGCTCGAATCGGCGAGCCCGGCCTGGGTCTTGGTGGCGTTGACGGCCAGCCAGATCAGCGGCACCACGGTGTAGAGGACGACCAGGGAGGTCAGCACGGTCAGCAGCACGCTGCGCCGGGGCTTGCCGGGGGTGTGCCGGCGCGGGCCGCGCAGCCGGGGCGCGGTCCCGGCGGGGCCGGGAGCCTTGGCCGGCGTGGCGGGGGAGTCGGTGGTGAGAGGGCTGCTCATCGGGTCACGCTCCCTTGCGCATGCCGCGCAGCTGCACGACGTAGGCGATCACCATCGTGATCAGGCCCATGATGATGGCCACCGTCGCGGAGTAGTTGTGCTGCTGGCCGTTGAAGGACAGCGAGTACGTGTAGAAGTTCGGGGTGTAGTCGGTCGTGAGGGCGTTGCGCGCCAGGGGCCGCAGGATGTTCGGCTCGTTGAAGAGCTGGAAGCTGCCGATGATGGAGAAGATCGTCGCGATGACGAGGGCGCCGCGGATCGCGGGCAGCTTGATGGCGGTGATCACGCGGAGCTGCCCGGCGCCGTCGATCTCGGCCGCCTCGTACAGCGAGTGCGGGACGACCCGCAGCGCCGAGTAGAAGATCAGCATGTTGTAGCCGACGAACTCCCAGGTGACGATGTTGCCGATGGACGCCAGCACCAGGTCGGGCGAGAGCGGGTCGGGCAGGGAGACGCCGAACG
Organism: Streptomyces sp. NPDC003248; assembly: GCF_055563235.1. Taxonomy (NCBI): domain Bacteria; kingdom Bacillati; phylum Actinomycetota; class Actinomycetes; order Kitasatosporales; family Streptomycetaceae; genus Streptomyces; species Streptomyces sp. NPDC003248. The sequence goes on from NZ_JBVHDT010000013.1 coordinate 175,330, forward strand.
CCTCGTCGATGTCGCCCACCAGCCCGTACTTCGTGCCGTACATGAAGCCCCACATCAGGGTGGCGACCACGGCGGGCACGGCGTACGGCAGGAAGATCGTGATGCGGAAGAAGCTCTTGCCGTAGAGCCGTCCGCTGTCCAGGACCAGGGCGATCAGCAGGGCGAGGCCCAGCATGACCGGAACCTGGACGGCGAGGAACAGCGACACCCGGCCGAGCGAGGCCCAGAACCGGTCGTCCTTCAGCGCCTCGGTGTAGTTGTCGAGGCCGACGAAGGTGGTGCCGCCGATGAGCTGGTCGCGGAAGAGGCTGAGGTAGATCGAATACACGATCGGCGCCAGGAACACCAGGGCGAACACGGCCACGAACGGGCCGATGAAACCCCACCCCGTCCAGGAGCGGCGGTCCCTCCTCGACGGAGGGGGCGCCGGCCGCGGTTCGGCGGCCGCCGGCGATTGCAGCGTCGTCATGTCGTTCCTCGCTCGTCCAGTCCCGGAACCGGCGGACGGGAGCCGGCGTACCGGGCCGCACCGCCATGATGTTTACGTAAACATCGGCCACCGCGGCAGGGTGGCGAGCTGTTATGTTTACGTAAACATCTGATGGCGGCATGTCTACACTGCCCCGATGACCACGGTCAAGGGTCCTCGGAGCACCCGTGGAACCCGCGGTGACGGAGAGGTGGGGCCTGCGCGTGGAGATGGCTGAAAGAGCCCCGGTGACGGACACCGGGACCGCCGGAGAGCGGGCCGGGGACGCCTCCGGGCCCGCAGGCGCGGCCGGACGCGCCCGGACCCGCGGCCGTGCCACCGCCTCCATGGCGGACGTGGCCCGCCTGGCGGGCGTCTCGTCGCAGACGGTCTCCCGGGTGTCCAACGGGTACGCCGGGGTGAACGAGGAGACCCGGCAGCAGGTGCTGGCCGCCATGAAGGAGCTCGGCTACCGCCCCAACAGCGCCGCCCGCGCGCTGAAACGCGGCGAGTTCCGCACCATCGGCGTCATCACCTTCACGCTCTCCACGACCGGCAACGTGCGCACCCTGGAGGCGATCGCCACCTCCGCCGCCGAGGAGGGGTACGCGGTGACACTGCTGCCGGTCGCCGTCCCCACCCAGGACGAGGTGCGCGGGGCGTTCTCCCGGCTGGAGGAACTCGCCGTCGACGCGGTGATCGTCATCATGGAGGTCCACCTGCTGGACGCGGCGACCGTCACCCTCCCGCCGCACGTGCAGGTCGTGGTGGTCGACTCCGACGCCGGCGACCACTACACGGTCGTCGACACCGACCAGTCCGGCGGCACCCGCACCGCCGTCCGGCACCTCCTGGACCTCGGCCACCGCACGGTCTGGCACCTGGGCGGCCCGGAGGACTCCTTCGCCGCCCAGCGGCGGGCGGACGCCTGGCGCGGTGCCCTCGTCGAGGCCGGCCGCACCCCGCCGCCTCTGGTCCGCGGCGACTGGTCGGCGGAGTCCGGCTACCACGCGGGCCTCGAACTCGCCGCCCGCGAGGAGTGCACCGCCGTCTTCGCGGCCAACGACCAGATGGCCCTGGGCCTGCTGCGCGCCCTGCACGAACGCGGCCGGCGCGTCCCCGAGGACGTCAGCGTCATCGGCTTCGACGACATCCCCGAGGCGAGCTCCTTCCTGCCGCCGCTGACCACCCTGCACCAGGACTTCGCGGAGGTCGGCCGCCTCTGCGTCCAGGCCGTCCTGCGCAAGATGCGCCGCGAGGGCCCGGAACGCGGCACCACCCTCGTGCCGACCCGGCTCGTCCTGCGCCGGAGCACGGCGCCGCCGCCCGGGGGCGGATGAGACGGGGCGGACGCGTGGGGGCGGAGGAGCGGGTCCGTCCCGGACCGTGACGCCGGGTGCGGACGAGCGGGTCCGTCCCGGACCGTGACGCCGGGTGCGGGCGAGGGGGTCTGTCCCGGACCGTCACACCGGGTGCCGTTCCGCGCCCCGTTCGCCCACGGCGCGCACCGCCGTCCGCCAGGCCACCCAGACGGCGCGGCGGGCGGCCGCGGTACCGGTCGCCGTCTCCGCAGGCAGCCGCAGCGGCGCGCCGACGTGGACGTGGCAGCGCGGGCGGCGCACGGGTGCCGTCAGGGCGCCCGCCAGTTGCTTCGTCGTGGAACCGGAGGTGATGCGCCGGGCGCCGGCGTGGCCCACCGGGACGACCATGGCGCCGGACGCGTGGGCGAGGCGGGCGAGTCCGGTACGGAAGGCCTCGGGCGGGCCGGGGGCCGCGTCCGTGCGGTCCGGCAGCCCGCCCTCCCCGTAGAGCAGGACGTGCCGGCCGCCGGCGAGGACCTCGGCGGCGGCGTCGAGCGCCTGCGCGGCGCGCGCCGAGCGGCGGTGGACGGCGATGTGCCCCTCGCGGGCCAGCGCCCGGCCGAGCAGCGGGACGCGCCACAGCCCGGCGGTCGCCATGACCACCGGCTCCACGCCCAGCCCCCGCAGGGCGGCCAGGACGACGGCGGGGTCGGCGAGGGAGTCGTGGTTGGCCGCGAAGATCGTGCCCGCGGGCAGGCGCATCCGCAGCTCGCTGGTGACGGTGAGACGTCCGAGGACGGGCATCAGGGCGGCGGCGGCACGGCTCAGCACGAGGGGGCCTCTCTCCGGGCGGGACGGTGTGCACCACAGTGTCGCGGCGGCGCGGGCGCCGCGCCTGAGTACGGCTACTCAGACCGCGGCGTCCGAGTACGGCTGCTCCGAACCGCGGCGCCGTTCCCGACGTTCCGCGCGGCCCGCCGTGTTCACGGCGCCGTAGGGGGCATCCGGAGGAGAGCGAACCCGACGACCCCACACACCGAAGGGACGGACCTCGTGCTGGCCATCATCGCGGCGGTGGCGTTCTTCATCGCCTTCCTGATCAACGCGGCGGAGATCTCCACCAACGACACCTTCACGTCCACGAACATCATGCTCCTGGGCCTGACCCTGCTGGCCCTCCATGTGGCGGGCGTCGGCAGCGGCTGGGCGGTGCGCGGCCGCAGACGCTGATTCTCCGGGCACACGGGCGACGAGCAGAGCAGGGAGGACTCCGTGAGCGAGCCCCGAGGGCAGCACGGACACCACGGACACCACGGACACCACGTGCCGACCGCCGGTCACACCCCCGACGACGATCTGACGGGCTATCAGGTGGACGCCACGGACGGCCGCGCCGGGAAGGTCACCAAGTACTCCAGGGACCTGGGCCCGCGGTTCCTCGTGGTGCACACCGGGTTCTGGTTCCTGGGAAGGAAGGTGGTCCTGCCGTCGGACGTGGTCATGGGCGTCGACCACGACGCGCGGACCGTGCAGGTGGCGCGGACGAAGGACGAGATCAGGTCGGCGCCGCCGTTCGACGCGGAGACCTACCTGGGCGATCCGCGCCACCGCGACCAGCTCGGCGGCCGGCACGGCTCGGGCCACTGAGCGGTCCCGGCGGCGACGCCCCGGCGGCCCGCACCGTCCGGTGCGGGCCGCCGTCGTGCGCCTTCTCCGGGCCGGCCGCGGTGGGGGCGCACGTGGGCGAACCGGGCCGTCGCCCCCGCGGTGTCGAGGGAGACCGGTCCGATGCCCAGCGCCTGCTCGGCGGGCAGCGCCCGCACGCCGGTCCACGTCCAGGGGGCGGCACCGCGCGTTCTCCGGTGCACGGTCGGCGGACCTCCCTACTCGAAGGAGCTGAGGGTCGGGTCGTAGTCGGACGCGCCGATGTCGAACATGGGCGTCATCCAGTGGTAGAAGTTGTCGCCGCGCTCCCGGAGCAGGTCGTAGAGGCGGCGCATCAAACGGCCTCGTATCGGCGCCAGTTCGGGGTGTGCGTAACGGTTGGTGAGCTCGTGCGGGTCCGCCTCCAGGTCGTAGAGCTCGTTCACCGACTCCGGGTTCACGATCAGCTTGTAGCGGTCGTCGCGGAGCATGCGCTGCGGGTAGGGGAAGTGGTGGCCGTGGAACTCGGCGAGCAACTCCTGCGGCCAGTCGGGGTGCTCGCCGCGTACCAGCGGCAGCAGGCTGCGGCTGTCGGTCGCGGGGGCGGGGTCGCAGCCCGCCAGGTCCAGGACGGTCGCCGTGCAGTCGGTGAGGCTGACGAACTCCCTTCGCACCTGCGGGGGTTGCCCTGGGACGCGGACGATGCCGGGGATCCGGTAGATGTCCTCGTACATGGCCGGGCCCTTGTCGTGGAGCCGGTGGGCGCCGGTGAACTCGCCGTGGTCGGCGGTGAAGAAGACGGAGGTGCCGTCGGTGAGCCCGAGTTCGTCGAGCCGGGTGAGGATGCGGCCGATCTGTTCGTCGACGAGGGTGACGTAGCCCCAGTAGACGGCGATGAGTTTGCGGGTGACCTCCAGCGGCATGGTGTCGAAGGTCCAGTGCGCGCTGTAGTTGCGCTGCACGGGCGGCTTGCCCTCGAAGGTCTCGGCGATCGAGGGCGGCAGTTCGACGAGTTCGGGGTCGTACAGGTCGTAGTAGGCGTCCGGCAGCAGGTACGGCAGGTGCGGGCCGAAGAAGTGGGTGGCGAGGAAGAAGGGCCGGCCGTCGGCGGCGTACTTGTCCAGCAGCTCGATGGCGCGGGTGGCGAGGTAGTGCTCGAACGTCGCCTCCACCGGCTGCCGGAGACGTGCGGCGAGCAGGTTGCCCGGATTGCCGTTGGGCGTGGTGCCGCGCACCGGATCGGCGATGCGGTACGGCGGCAGCCCTCGTTCCTCCAGGTAGGAGAGGTAGTCGGGGTGGTCGACCGGGTTGTGCCAGCCGGGCAGGTCCGGGCCGTCGAAGCCGTGGGAGGCGGCGTTGCGCCGGGTGCCGACGTGCCACTTGCCCACCAGCCCCAGCTGGTAGTCGCGTTCGGCCAGCGCGGCGGGGAAGGTGAAGGCGTCCTCGCGCAGGTCCTCCAGGTAGCCGACGTTGCGCTCGTAGTTGGCGAGCAGCCGGTGGCGGAAGGGCGCCTGGCCGGTGAGCAGGCTGGCGCGGGCCGGGGTGCAGATGGCGGTGGGGGTGTAGAAGCGGTCGAAGCGGGTGCCGGTGGCCGCGAGCCGGTCCAGGTTCGGGGTGGCGACGTGCGGGTTGCCGTAACAGCCGAGCGTGTCCACGCGGTGCTGGTCGGTCATGAGGAAGAGGAGGTTCACGAGGCCGCCTTCGTGTAGACGTCGCCCGTGTAGAAGGTGTCGGCGGAGGGCGCCTTCTTCAGCTGGCCGGTGCTGACGAAGAACTCCGTCATGCCGTCCAGCCACTCGGCGACGGTGCCGTCCTCGGTCCGGGCGACCAGTTCGGCGGTCGTGAGCGTCTTGACGTGGCTCGCGTCCGCCTCGACCTTGTCCTCGGAGACCTTCAGGAGCTTCGCGGTGAGCTTCACGGAGGCGGCCGGGTTCGCCGCCCGCCAGTCGTTGGCCTCCTGGAGGACCTTGACCACCTTCGCCCGGGCGGTCGCGTCCGTCTTCTCGCCCGAGACGAAGGCGGTGGGGAAGGAACCGCCGATGTCCTCGGCGCTCGCCAGCTCCACCAGGTCGGGCACCTTCTGCTTGATGGTGTCGATCAGGGGGTAGTTGATGCCGGCGCCGTCGATCTGTCCGGCGGAGAAGGCCGAGACGATGGTGGGCGCGTCCATCGCGACCTTCTTGATGTCGTCCATGGTCATCCCGGCCTCGCGCAGCGCGAGGTTGAGGATCATCTCGCCCGACGTGCCCTCGGGGACACCGACCTTCTTGCCCTTGAGGCCGGCCATGGAGGTGATCCCCGGCTTGGCGATGACCCGGTCGGCGTAGGTCAGCGTGTCGATCGCGACGATCTTCGCCTTGCCCGAGGCGGGCAGCCAGATGGCGCCCGGACCGATGTAGCCGTAGTCGAGGTCGCCGCTGCCCAGCGCCTGGATCTGGATGGGGCCGTTGACGAAGGTCTTGTAGGAGGCGGACAGGCCGTGCTTCTTCCACAGGCCCTGGTCGTCGGCGATGGCCAGCAGGCTGGCTCCGTTGTAGTCGGCGATGTAGCCGAAGCGGATCGCCGTCGTGCCGCCGCTGCCGTCGCTGCCGCCGTCCTCGTCCGAGGAGCAGGAGGACGCGGAGAGTGCGATTGCTGTGGCTGTGAGTGATGCCAGGAGGGTGCGTCGAGACATGCTCATGACAGGGAGCCTTTCGGGCGTGCGCGCGGTGCGGGATCGCGAGGTGGGAGGGAAGAGGGGCTGTCGAGCCGGGGGTGTCTCTCGGGCCGGTGGGCGGGGTGTCAGGCCGAGGGGCCTGTGGACGGCTGGTGGTACACGGCGTGCCACACTTCGTTGCGGATCTGCGCGAACTCGGCGGACAGCCGCAGCTCCTCGGTCCGCGGGTAGGGCAGGTCCACGTCGATGACGCGGTGGACGCGGCCCGGCCGGGCGGCCATCGCGACGACGCGGCGCGCCAGGTAGACGGCCTCGTCGACGTCGTGCGTGACGAACATGACCGTACGGCGCTCCCGGGTCCAGGTGTGCAGCAACTGGTCCTGCAACTGCACCCGGGTGAGGGCGTCCAGCGCGCCGAACGGCTCGTCCATCAGCAGCACTTCGGGATCGACGGCGTACGCCCGGGCGATCGCGCACCGCTGCTTCATACCGCCGGACAACGTCTTGGGCAGGGCGTCGGCGAAGTCGGTGAGCCCGACCAGCTCGATCGCCCGGTCGGCCCGGCCGCGGCGTTCGGCGGCGGACAGGGACCTGAGCTTCAGCCCGAACTCGACGTTCCCGCGCACGGTGAGCCAGGGGAAGAGCGCGTACTGCTGGAAGATGACCCCGCGCTCGGGGCCGGGTCCCCGCACGGCGTCCCCGTCCACCAGGACCCGGCCCGTGGTCGGCTCGACCAGGCCGGCCGCCATGTTGAGCAGGGTCGACTTGCCGCAACCCGAGGGCCCGACGACGGTGACGAACTCGCGGTCGGCCACGTCCAGCGACACCCGGTCGAGCGCGGTGAACTCTCCGCCCTTCACGGGGAAGCTCTTCCCGGCCTCCCGGAAGGAGATCTTGGCCTCGGTGAGGGTGGGTACGTCGGTCATCGCCGCTCCTGCCAGGCCGTCAGATACCGTTCCGCGCGCAGCAGCAGGCGGTCCATCGCGAGTCCGATCACCCCGATGGTGATCAGCCCGACGAAGATCGTCGGCAGGTCGTAGTAGGTCTGCGCGTGCATCATCTCGTAGCCCAGCCCCTTGTCGGCGGCGATGAGTTCGGCGGCGACCACGGTCGCCCAGGACGCCCCGAGCCCGATGCGCATGCCGACGAGCAGGAAGGGCGTCGCGGCCGGGACCACCACCTTCAGGAAGATCACGCGGTCCGGGGCGCCCAGCACGCGGGCCGCGTTCACGAGCGTGCCGTCCACGCCCACCACGCCCTGGAACGCGGCGACCACACCGGACAGGAACGCGGCCAGGAAGATGACGAAGACCTTCGGGGTCTCGCCGATGCCCATGAGCACGATCGCCAGCGGGATGATCGCCAGCGGCGGCACGGTCCGGAAGAACTGCACGTACGGTTCGAGCAGGCCGCGGGCGAGCGGGTACCAGCCCATCACGAAGCCGACCGGCACGGCGAGGAGCGTGCCGAGCGCGAAGCCCAGGAAGACCCGGCGCAGGCTCGCCAGCGTGTCGTCGGCCAGGGTGCCGTCGCCCAGCATCTCCCAGGCCCGCACGGCCACCGTCGGCGGGCCCGGGACGTCGGCCAGGTGGGTCGCGGCGGCGATCCCCCACACGGCGACCCCCGCGATCAGCGCCACCAGGTTCAGCAGGAGCGTGGGAACGGTACGGCGCCGCCGTCGCGCGGTGGACGCGGCGGGCGTCTTGTCGGGGGCGGTGATCACGGCCATGGCGGCCTCGACGGGACGGGGGCGGTCACGTTCCCTCCACGGGATCGGGTGCTGGATAGCGGGTGAGCAGGGGCGATTCATGCAGGACGAGCGCGATCGCGCCGAGCGCGCCGCCCGCCTCGCCCAGGGCGGCGGGCCGCAGGTCGATCCGCGGCCGGGAGACCGGCATCAGGTGCGCCGACAGGGCGCGTTCGACGGGCCCGAACAACGCCGGTCCGGCCTCGGCGAGTTCGCCGCCGAGCACCGTGACGTCGGGGCCGATCGCGTTGCACACGGCCGCGAGCACGGTGCCCACCCGGGCGCCGGCCCCGGCCAGCACGCGGCGTGCGCCGGGATCGCCGGGAAGCGCGGCGAGGAAGGCCCCCCAATCGTCGGAGCCGGGGTGGGCGTCGAGTACCGCGCCGATCGAGGCGACGGTCTCCAGACAGCCGTCCTTGCCGCAGGAACATCGCCGGCCGCCGGGCTCGGCCGTGATGTGGCCGAACTCCCCGGACAGCCCGTGCGCGCCGCGGTGCAGGGCGCCGCCGACCACCAGACCGCCGCCCACGCCGTGCGACAGCCGCAGGTACAGGACGTCCTGCACACCGGCCGCGGCCCCCCACGTCGCCTCGGCCAGCGCCGCCAGCCGGGTGTTGTTGTCGAGCAGGACGGGAACCCCGAAGCGCTTGCGCAGCAGCACCGACAGGTCGTCGTGGCGCGGCGGTGCCCCGTCGTCGCGGGCCGGTGAACCCCCCGGCGGGGCGGCCGCCGCGCCGTTCACCGGTCCGACGACCCCGACTCCGACGCCGCTGAGCGCCCCCAGCCGGAGCGTGCCGCCGGCCAGCCCGCCGACCAGCCGCCCGGCGAGGTCGACGCGCTCCTCCCAGCCGAGGCCTTCGGCGTGCGGCGCGCTCGCGGAACCGATCACCTCGTGGGCGACGTTGACCGCGGCGACGTGCACCGCGCGCCGGGCGAAGTCGATGCCGATGGCCTGCCCGGCGCCGGGGTGCAGGCTCAGCGTCTCCACCGGACGGCCCCGGCGCCGCTCGGTGCCGGCGGGCGGCGCGGGCACGACGGCGCCGCTGTCCACGAGGACGGCGACGATGTCGTACAGGGTCGTGCGCGACAGGCCGGTCAGCCTGCCCAGCTCTCCCCTGCTGAGGGGACCGTGGGTGCGCAGCAGCCCGAGGACGAGTTCCTCGTGACCCCGGCGCAACCGCGCCAGCGGGCTTTCCTGATCGTGCGGCATGGGCCTCAGGATGCGGAGCCGGAGTAATTACGTCAACAGCCCGGAAAAAAACGGTGATGTGCCGAGCGTCTGCGGAAGGGTTGGAAGGGTGCAGGTCAGGTGGGGTGAGGTGGCTGTCGGTGGGGTCGGTGACCTTTCATGAGGCTGCAATGTTCCCGTGACGGACGGGGTTCGGCGGGGGTGCGGAGCGGTGCGGGGGGAGGGGGGTGGTGCGGGGAGGTGTGGGATGGGGGCGTACGGGATGGGGGGCGGTGTGTCTCAGGCGTCCCACGCGCACCGGAACCCGAGGTTGCCCGTGCTGCTGTCCGGGGTGTTCGCCGTGCGGGCCGCGACGCGGTAGCGGTTGCAGTACGAGTGGTGGCACAGGTAGGAGCCGCCGCGCATGACACGCGACGAGCCGTGCGCCGGGCCCGTGGGATCGGTCCGCGGACGGTCCGGGTGCCGGGTGCCCCACCGGTCCGCGCACCACTCCCACACGTTGCCGGACACGTTGTACAGCCCGTAGCCGTTGGGCTCGTACGCGGTCACCGGTGCCGTGCCCCGGTGGCCGTCCTCGGCGGTGTTCTTCGTGGGGAACCGGCCCTGCCAGATGTTGCAGCGGTGCTCGCCGTCCGGCGTGAGATCGTCCCCCCACGGATAGCGGCGCTGCACCAGGCCGCCCCGCGCGGCGTACTCCCACTCCGCCTCGGTGGGCAACCGGGCGCCGGCCCACCGGCAGTAGGCGGTGGCGTCGTTCCAGGAGACGTGGATCACGGGGTGGTCGCCGCGCGGGCCGACCGAGCTGCCCGGACCCTCGGGGGCGTGCCAGCAGGCCCCCTCGACCCCGCACCACCACGGGGTGCCCGGCGGCCGCGGTGCCCCGCGCCGCAGCGCGGCAGGCAGGAAGCCGGCGAACACGAAGGACCAGCCGAATCGTTCCGCCTCGGTGACGTACCCGGTCGCGTCGACGAACCGCGCGAACCGGTCGTTGGTCACCGCGCAGGCGTCGATCCGGAACGGCGACAGGGTGACCTCCCGGACCGGCCCCTCACCGTCCTCGGGGAAACCGTCGGCGTCCCGCGTCCCCATCAGGAACGAGCCGCCTTCCAGCAGGATGCTGTGATCAGGCCCGCCGTGATCCGGGACGCTGTGATCCGGGCCGGGGGCCAGGCCCTTGCCTCCGCTCCCGTCCGGGAGGCGGTCCCGGTGCTGGTCCTGATCCCGGTCCTGATCCCGGTCCCGGTCCCGGTCCCGGTCCCGGTCCTTCGGTCGTCCCGTCGCGGTGTGCCCCTGGGTGCCGACGGTCGGCCCCAGGGTGAGGTCCGCCCCGCCCCGGCCGGCGGAGGGCGCACAACAACTCCCGGACTCGGCCTCGTTCATCCGGCCTCCTCTCGACAAGTGATCATCGCTTCGAGGCTACGGCACCCGCGGACCGCGGACGGCGGCGTTCGCTTCGGCGGGCGCTACCGGACCGGGACACCGGCCCCCTCGCAGACCAGCTCCGCCCAGACGGTGTGCCCGTGGAAGTTGCCGCGATCGCCCCACCCGCAGGTGAGGGCGTCGACCATGAGCAGACCCCGGCCCGATTCGCCGGCCGTGAAGGACGGATGCCGCCAGCGCGCGCGGACGAGGCGCACGTCGAAGGCGGCGCCCGCGTCCGTGACCTCGATCCGCACCGTGTTCCGCACCCCCGGCTGGTGCCGCAGGCTCAGGGCGACCCGCACCGGCGGCCTGCCGTGCCGCAGGGCGTTGGTGACGAGCTCGCCGACCACGATCTCGGCGTCATCGGCGAGAGCCTCCTGCCGCCAGGCCCGCAGTTGTGCGCGCACATGGCCGCGCAGCCCTCGGAGGGATCCGTTCGCCCGGACGACTGGGCAGGTGGACGACCTTCTCATCGCTGTTCACCTTCTCACTCCTCTTCACTGGCTATTCCGGCGCTGGGGCCCCTACGGATGGGCTCGGAGCCGACATATGTGAACGAAGGCATACATCGGCGGTCGGGAACGGTGCGGTCGGTGCGGCTGGTGCGGCCGGTGTGGCGGGTGCGACCGTGGCGGCGGGTGCGTCTCGGCCCGGCACGATCGACATCGTCGCGGCCGTCACGGCGGAGTCCCCTCGCGTACCGGCGCCTTGACGAGGAAAGATGAGACGGCGAGTGACGGATCAACCCATGCGGAGGAACGGACCATGACGCACGAACGAGCGGGCCGGCCGGCCGGCCCCGAGGACCTCGTCGACGTCGCCAGGCTGGTCACCGCGTACTACGCGCTGCACCCCGACCCGGCCGACCCGGCGCAGCGCGTCGCGTTCGGCACGTCAGGCCATCGCGGGTCTTCCCTGAACACGGCGTTCAACGAGGACCACATCGCCGCCACCAGCCAGGCGATCTGCGAGTACCGCACCGCCCAGGGCACCGACGGCCCCCTCTTCCTCGGGGCCGACACCCATGCCCTGTCCGAGCCGGCCCGGGTCACGGCGCTGGAGGTGTTCGCCGCCAACGACGTCACCGTGCTCGTCGACAGCGCCGACGGCTACACGCCCACCCCGGCCGTCTCGCACGCCATCCTCACCCACAACCGGGGCCGTTCCACCGGCCTCGCGGACGGCGTGGTCGTCACCCCGTCCCACAACCCGCCCGCCGACGGCGGCTTCAAGTACAACCCGCCCAGCGGCGGCCCCGCCGGCTCCGACGCCACCTCCTGGATCCAGGACCGGGCCAACGAGATCATCGCGGGCGGCCTCAAGGACGTACGCCGCATCCCGTACACCCAGGCGCTCGCCGCCCCGGGCACCGGCCGCTACGACTTCCTCGGCACCTACGTCGCCGACCTGCCGAGCGTCCTCGACCTGGACGCGATCCGCGCCGCCGGCGTCCGGATCGGCGCCGATCCGCTCGGCGGGGCGTCCGTCGCCTACTGGGGCCGGATCGCCGAGGAGCACCGCCTCGACCTGACCGTCGTCAATCCGCACACCGACCCCACCTGGCGGTTCATGACGCTGGACTGGGACGGCAAGATCCGCATGGACTGCTCCTCGCCCTACGCGATGGCCTCGCTGATCGAGCAGCGCGACCGGTTCCGGATCTCCACGGGCAACGACGCCGACGCCGACCGGCACGGCATCGTCACCCCCGACGCGGGCCTGATGAACCCCAACCACTACCTCGCCGCCGCCATCGCCTACCTCTTCGCCCACCGCGACCGGTGGCCCGACGGCACGGGCATCGGCAAGACCCTGGTGTCGTCCTCGATGATCGACCGCGTCGCCGCCGACCTCGGCCGACGGCTCGTCGAAGTGCCCGTCGGCTTCAAGTGGTTCGTGGACGGCCTGGTCGACGGCTCGCTCGGCTTCGGCGGGGAGGAGTCGGCCGGCGCGTCCTTCCTGCGCCGCGACGGCTCGGTGTGGACCACGGACAAGGACGGCATCATCCTGGCGCTGCTCGCCTCCGAGATCACCGCGGTGACCGGGAAGACCCCGTCGGAGCACTACGCCGCCTTGACGGCCCGCTTCGGCGAACCCGCCTACGCCCGCATCGACGCCCCCGCGACCCGCGAGGAGAAGGCGCTGCTCGCCAGGCTCTCGCCCGCCCAGGTCACCGCGGACACCCTCGCCGGGGAAGCGGTCACCGGCGTGCTCACCGAGGCGCCCGGCAACGGAGCGGGCATCGGCGGCATCAAGGTGACCACCGCCAACGCCTGGTTCGCCGCCCGCCCCTCGGGCACCGAGGACGTCTACAAGATCTACGCCGAGTCCTTCCAGGGGCCCGACCACCTGCGCCGGGTCCAGGACGAGGCCAGGGCCGTGGTGGGCGCGGCGCTCGGCGGCTGAGCGCCTGCGGCTGACGCGCGGGCGGCCTCGAACGACGACGGGGCCTCGGACGACGACGGGGCCTCGGACGACGCCGGGGCCTCGGACGACGCCGGGGCCTCGGAGGACGCCGGGGAGGACGGCGGGGCCTCGGAGGATGGTGCGGCCTCGGAGGACGGCGGGGCCTCGCACGAGCGCTCCGGGGCAGGCCCCCTCCGTCACCGCGGCCGTCCCCGCCGCCCCCACCGGGCCGCCGGCCGTCTCTTCCGCCTGTCAGACCCCCACCCCAGGTCGGTATCATCCTCTAAACGCGGTATGCGACATTCGCCCCGAAGGGGCCACCGTCCTCTCCGGAGTGATCCATGTCCCGCAAGCACCCCACGGACGACGGTGACGAGCTCCTGGCCAGACTCGGTTCGCTCACCGCCCAGGCGCGCGAACGCGCGGAGGTGCAGCGCTCCCACGTCGAGCTGGCGATCGCCCTGCAACGCGGCATGCTGCCCCGCGACCTCCCGACAGCCCGCGGCTTCCGCCTGGCCGTCCAGTACGCGCCCGCCTGCCACGGACTCAACGTGGGCGGCGACTGGTACGACGCCTTCACCCTCCCCGACGGCCGCATCGGGCTGTCCATCGGCGACGTCCAGGGGCACAACATCGAGGCGGCCGCGTTCATGGGCCAGGTCCGGGTCGGGCTGCGCGCCCTGGCCTCCGTCACCGGCGAACCGGGCGAACTCCTCGCCCGCACCAACGACCTGCTCCTCTCCCTCGGCAGCGACCTCTTCGCCACCTGCACCTTCATGCGCCTCGACCCGGCCAACGGCCTCCTGGAGAGCGCCCGGGCCGGCCACATCCCCTGCGTGTGGGCCACCGCCGACGGCAGATCGGGCATCGCCCAGGACCAGGGCGGACCGCCCCTCGGCGTCCAGGAGGGCATGGACTACCCGGTCACCCGCTACCGGCTCACCCAGGGAGGTGTGTTCGTCCTGCTCACGGACGGTGTGGTGGAGGGGCCGTCGATGAGCGTCGAGGAGGGACTCGACCAGGTGGTCCGGCTGGCGGGCATCGCCGCCGTCGCGGGCCTGGAGGCCGGCGCGCTCGCCGCCGCCGTGCTCAAGGGCGCCGAGCGCGTGGGACACGACGACGACGCGGCCGTCCTCGTCGTCGGACACGACGGGACTCCGGGCGGACACGAGCCCCAGGTTCCGCCGTAGGGCCGGACGGTGTTCCGCCGAAGGGCCGGACGGTGTTCCGCCAGAGGGCCGGACCCTGCGCCCCTCACCTCGCCGACGGCGCCGCACCGGTGTCTGATGGCTGCTGTGGTGGGTACCAGCGAGCTGCGCCGGCCGGCCGTCCTCGCCGTCGAGACGGCGGCGGTCGCCGCCTGCTACTACGCCGCCGGACAGCTCGGCCTGCTGCGGCAGCTCGTCGTCGAGGGCGCGGTGTTCACGCCCATCTGGCCGCCCTCCGGCGTCGCGGTGGCGTGTCTGCTGCTCCTCGGGATGCGGGCGTCGGCGGGCATCGCCCTGGGTGCGCTGTTCGTCATCATGTCGATCACCACCGAGCTCAGCCCCCTCGTGATCCTCACCCTGGCGGGAAACACGGCCGCTCCCGTCTGTGCCTACGCCATGCTGCGCAAGGTGGGCTTCCGCACCGACCTGGCCCGTATGCGCGACACCCTCGCCCTGGTGTTCCTGGGCGCCCTGACCGCCACGCTGATCAGCTCCACGGTCGGCGTCGGCGTGCTCGTCCTGGCCGGCCGGCTGGACGCGGACAGCTTCTGGCCCGTCTGGCTGGGCTGGTGGGTCGGCGACGCGATGGGGGTCCTGCTCGTCACGCCGCTCCTGCTGCTGCTGTTCACCCTGCGCAGCCCGCCGCCCGTGTCCCGCTGGAAGGAGGCCGTGGGCCTGGCGCTGGTCACCGTCGTCTTCGTCACCGTGGCCACCCGAAGCAACATCAGCCTCCTCTTCCTCGTCTACCCCCTGCTGATCTGGGCGGCCCTCCGCTTCCGGCTCGCGGGCGGCATGCTGTGCGCGCTGTTCACCTCGGTCATGGCCACCGTCGCGGCCACCGAGGGGGTCGGCCCGTTCGCCGGTCGCACCCACGTCGAAGTCATGATCAACCTCCAGGCCTTCAACGGCACGATGGCCCTGACCGCCCTTCTGCTGTCGGCCGTCATCACCGAACAGCGCAACACCCGGCGCTCGGTGGAACGCGCCTGCCAGGAACTGGTGGAGGTCCTCGAACACCTCACGGCCGGCGACGCCCCCCAAGGCCTGCCGCCACCCGAGGACAGGTACGGCCTGCCCGGCGCGGGTGGCCTTCCCGACGACGCGGACGGCTCTCCTCCGGCGAATCGGGGAGGGACGTGAGTGAATGAGGGGTGCCGGGTACCCGGACGGTCCCTCAGCGGTCCGGCGGCGGCCGCCGTGCGGCCCCGCACCCTCGCAAGCGTGGGGGGACGATCCCCAAGGAGCTCAAGGACATGACGGACGTATCGAGCAGCGGATCCGGCCCGGGAGACGGCCGGAAGGTGCTCACCAACCGGCAGGGCCACCCCGTCCACGACAACCAGAACCAGCGCACCGTCGGCGCCCGCGGCCCGGCCACGCTGGAGAACTACCAGTTCCTCGAGAAGATCAGCCACTTCGACCGGGAGCGCATCCCCGAGCGTGTCGTGCACGCCCGGGGCGTCACGGCGTACGGCTACTTCGAGGCGTACGGCAGCTGGGGCGACGAGCCGATCAGCCGCTACACCCGCGCCGCCCTGTTCCAGGAGCGCGGCAAGCGCACCGACCTGGCCATCCGCTTCTCCACGGTCATCGGCGGGCGCGACTCCTCCGAGGCCGCCCGCGACCCGCGCGGGTTCGCCGTGAAGTTCTACACCGAGGAGGGGAACTGGGACCTCGTCGGCAACAACCTGGGCGTCTTCTTCATCCGGGACGCGATCAAGTTCCCGGACGTCATCCACGCCCTGAAGCCGGACCCGGTCACCTTCGAGCAGCAGCCGCGCCGCATCTTCGACTTCATGTCGCAGACCCCCGAGGCCATGCACATGCTCGTGAACCTCTTCAGCCCCCGCGGCATCCCCGCCGACTACCGCCACATGCAGGGATTCGGCGTCAACACCTACAAGTGGGTGACCGAGCAGGGCGAGACCAAGCTGGTCAAGTACCACTGGATGCCCAAGGCGGGCGTGCGCAGCATGACCGAGGAGGACGCGGCGAACGTCCAGGCGGACTCCCTCGGCCACGCCACCAAGGACCTGTACGAGGCGGTGGAGCGCGGCGACTACCCCGAGTGGGAGCTCCTCGTCCAGATGATGGACGACCACGAGCACCCGGAGCTGGACTTCGACCCGCTGGACGACACCAAGACCTGGCCGGAGCAGGAATTCCCGCCCAAGCCGGTCGGGAAGATGGTGCTCAACCGCATGCCGGAGAACTTCTTCGCCGAGAACGAGCAGATCTCCTTCGGCACCGGCGTCCTCGTCGACGGGCTGGACTTCTCCGACGACAAGATGCTGGTCGGCCGGACCTTCTCCTACAGCGACACCCAGCGCCACCGCGTCGGCCCGAACTACCTCCAGCTGCCGGTCAACCAGGCCAAGAACGCGGAGGTCCGCACCAACCAGCGCGACGGGCAGATGACCTACCACGTGGACGGCGGGGGTGTGAACCCGAGCGTCAACTACGAGCCCTCCATCACCGGCGGACTGCACGAGGACGAGTACCCGTCCCACGACGAGCAGGGGCCGGAGATCACCGGCCGGCTCACGCGCAAGCGCATCCCCCGCACCAACGACTACCTGCAAGCGGGCCAGCGCTACGCGCTGATGGAGCAGTGGGAGCGCGACGACCTGGTGAAGAACCTCACCGCCGCGCTCGCCCAGTGCGACCGGCCGGTGCAGGAGCGCATGGTCTGGCACTTCCTCCTGGTCGACAACGACCTCGGCCTCAGGGTCGGTGAGGGCCTCGGCGTCAGCCCGGAGGACGTCGCCGGGCTGGAGCCCCTGGCCGGCCAGGGGCTGACCGACGAGGACCGTGAGCGGCTCGCCCACCTGGGCAAGAACCCGCCGCGCGACGTGCAGGGCCTCACGATGACGCACTGCGTCCCGAACGAACGGCACGTCGTCAACCGCTGACCCGCGGCTCCCCACTGACCTGCGGCCCCCCGGGGTGACCCGCGGCTCGCCCGTCGACCCGCGGCTCCCCTTCGAGCCGCGGGTCGACGGCCACCGGCCTCCGGTCCCTGCCGCGCCCGCGCCCCGACCGCCGCGGTGGCGACCGCTTCCGGGCCCGGCCCGGCCCGCCCACGGCTCGGACCGCCCCTGGCTCCGTCCGGCCCACGGACCGGACCCTCCGCGGCCCCGTCAGGCCCACGGCCCACACCGCCCCACGGCCCGACCGCTCCCTCCGGCAAGGCGCCGGCGCGGCCGGGGCCGTGGGGCGGTCGCGAGCAGCCGCCGACCGTGTCGCCGGGTGGTCGGTGGCCCACGCCCGGTGCGGCCGACGGTCTGTGCCGGTGCGGCCGACGCTCTGCGCCCAGCGCGGCCGATGGTCTGCACCTGGTGCGGCTGACGGTCTGCGCGCCGGTGTCGGTCTGTGCGCAATGACTTGACGTGTACTTGGCATAGTGGCTTCATGGGAGCGCTCCCACTCCCTTCCGATGCCGGATTCCCTTCCTGGCGCTCACTCCCTGGAGCCGCAGTGAGAAGAGCACGCAGCACGACACGAAAGAGGTTCCTGCCCACCCTGGCCGCCCTGCTCGGCCTGGGCATGGCCGTCGGTCTCCTGGCCCCGGCCGCCGCCCAGGCGGCGGCGCCGTCCTCCGTCCGGGCGGCCGAGACCCCCTCCGCCCAGGCCGTCGGCCTCCACATCGACGACGGCCGTCTGCTGGAGGCCAACGGCAACGATTTCGTCATGCGGGGCGTCAACCACGCCCACACCTGGTATCCGGGCGAACTCCAGTCGCTGGCCGACATCAAGGCGCTCGGCGCCAACTCCGTCCGCGTGGTCCTCTCCGACGGCTACCGCTGGAGCGAGAACAGCGCGGCCGACGTGGCGAACGTTGTCACCCAGTGCAAGGCCAACCGTCTGATCTGCGTCCTGGAGGTGCACGACACCACCGGCTACGGCGAGGACGCCGCGGCCGGCACCCTCGACCACGCCGCCGACTACTGGATCGGCCTGAAGGACGTGCTCGCCGGCGAGGAGAACCACGTCATCATCAACATCGGCAACGAGCCCTGGGGCAACACCGACCCCGCGGGCTGGACCGCGCCGACCATCGCCGCGATCCAGAAGCTGCGCGCCGCCGGGTTCGAACACACGATCATGGTGGACGCCCCCAACTGGGGTCAGGACTGGCAGGGCGTCATGCGCGCCAACGCCCAGAGCGTCTACGACGCCGACACCACCGGCAACCTGATCTTCTCGATCCACATGTACAGCGTCTTCGACACGGCGGCGGAGATCACGGACTACCTCAACGCCTTCGTCACCGCCGGACTGCCCATCCTGATCGGTGAGTTCGGGGGCCCCGCCGACCAGTGGGGCGACCCGGACGAGGACACCATGATGGCCACCGCCGAGCAACTCGACCTCGGCTACCTGGCCTGGTCCTGGAGCGGCAACACCGATCCGATCCTCGACCTGGCGACCGGCTTCGACCCGACGCAGCTCAGCTCCTGGGGCCAGCGCATCTTCAACGGGACCGACGGCATCGCCCAGACCGCCGAGGAGGCCACCGTCTACAGCGGCACCTCCGGCGACACCCAGGCGCCGACGGCACCCGGTACCCCGGCGGCCTCGGCCGTGACCTCCACCTCCGCCACCCTGACCTGGACCGCGTCCACCGACGACGTCGGCGTGGCCGGCTACGACGTCGTCCGCGTCGGCGGCGGCACCGAGACCAGGGTCGCCGTCTCCACGACGAACACCGCCACCGTGAGTGACCTCACCGCCGACACCGCGTACACCTTCGCCGTCTACGCCCGGGACGCGGCCGGCAACCGTTCGGCGCGCTCGGCCACGGTCGACGTCACCACCGCGGAGGGCGGCGGAACCCCGGGCGCGTCCTGCTCCGTCGGCTACCGCGTCGTCGGCGAGTGGCCGGGCGGCTTCCAGGGCGAGATCGCGCTCCGCAACACCGGTACCGCCGCCGTCAACGGCTGGACGCTGGTCTTCGCCTTCGCGGACGGCCAGACGGTCACCAACATGTGGGGCGGCACCGCCACCCAGAGCGGCGGCACGGTCAGCGTCACCCCGGCCTCGTACACCACGGCCATCCCCGCCGGCGGCTCGGTCACCGTCGGATTCATCGGCGCCAAGGGCACCACCAACACCGCTCCGACCGCGTTCACCCTCAACGGCACCGCCTGCACCACCGCCTGACCCGCCGTCATCGACGGCTCACGGCACGCGCGGTCGGCCCGCACCCGGCCGACCGCCCGGAGGCACCCGGTCCGCCCCGGCCGGGTGCCTCCGGCGGGTCCGGGCGCCTCAACCACCGTCCGTCAGGAGCCCGATCGCGCCGCCTTTCGCCATCCGAACGCCCATCGAACGAAATTCATGGGTGTGAGCGCCGAAAGTGCGGGCAGGCGGGCGGTGTGCAGCTATAGGTCCACCTGGGAGGGAACATGATGACGGAGACGGCGCTGCGGACCGCAACGCACACCGCCGGACTGCCGGAGGTCGCGGATCCGTCGAAGGTGGCTCCGAAGGACGCGCGGCAGCTGACCCGCCTGTTCTTCGAGCAGTTGGCGGTTCTGGAAGAGGGAACGGAGGAATTCCAGTACGCGCGCAACACGCTGATCGAGATGAACATCTCCCTGGTGCGCTACGCGGCCTCGCGGTTCCGCAGCCGTGACCCGGAGGAGATGGAGGACATCGTCCAGGTCGGCGTGATCGGTCTGATCAAGGCGATCGACCGGTTCGAGCTGTCGCGCGAGGTGGAGTTCACCTCCTTCTCGATCCCCTACATCGTGGGCGAGATCAAGCGGTTCTTCCGGGACACCACCTGGGCCGTGCACGTTCCGCGCCGCCTTCAGGAGGCCCGGGTGCAGCTGGCGCGGGCGACGGAGGAGCTGAGCAGCCGGCTGGGCCGGACGCCGACGGTGAGCGAGCTGGCGCAGCTCATGAACCTCCCGGAGGAGGAGGTCATCGAGGCGCGCCTGGCGTCCAACGGCTACCGGTCGTCGTCCCTGGACGCCGCCATCGGCGGCAGCGAGGACGGCGAGACCGCCCTGGCCGACTTCATCGGCGACGAGGACGGCGCGCTGGAGCTCGTGGAGGACTTCCACGCCCTCGCCCCGATGATCGCCGAACTCGACGAGCGCTCCCGCCGCATCCTGCACTGGCGGTTCGTGGAGGAGATGACGCAGGCTCAGATCGGCGAGCGTCTCGGGGTGTCGCAGATGCACGTCTCGCGGCTGCTGTCGCGCACGCTGGCCCGACTGCGTGAGGGCATGCTCAGCACCGAGTGACCCGCCCCGCCGGGACAACGGGCCGTGGTTCGACGGCCCGCGTCTGTGACACGGCACTACGGCCCGCGCACCGTCACACAGGTGCGCGGACCGTAGTGCCGTGTCGCGCGTGTGCGGGCCGTAGTGCCGTCTCACGCGCGTGCGGGCCGTCGTGCTATGCCACGCCCGTGTGAGGTCGTCGTGCCGTGTCACACGGGCGCGGGCCGCAGCGCCGAGTCGTCCCGGACGGCCGGCAGTACGGGGGGCTCGAGCGGGGGCGTCCCCGGGGCGTCCCGCGAGGCGAGCGCCCGCACCGCCTCCCGCAGGCCGGGCGGGCGCAGCAGCCCGGGTCCCCCGGAGCGCCGGCTCCAGCCGGGGCCGCACAACAGCACCAGGCTCTGCGTCCGGGCGCCGCGCACCCCCCACCGGCTGGCGGCGACGTGCTGGGCGAGCGGCAGGCTCGCCGTGGACCGCGACTGCGACCACAGCGCCACCGCCGCGGGACCGACCCGCCGCACCGTCGCGAGCACCGCCTCGGCCGGAACAGCGCCGCCGAGCATGAGCGCGGGCACGCCCAGCTCCGCCAACGCGGCGCCGAGCGCCTCCAAGGGCAGTGTGTGCTGTTCGCCCGGGAGACAGGCCAGCAGCACCGGTGAGCTGCCGGGGCGGTGGTCCTGCCGCGCGCATGACACGTACAGGTGGCGCAGGGTGGCGGAGATGTGCCAGGACAGCAGGTGCTCCACCTCCACGTACCGGTCGCCCGACGACTCCCACTTCCGGCCGACCGCGCGGAGCGTGGGCACCATCACCTCCTCCCAGGCCGTGATCAGCCCGTGGGTGCGGACCACCGCCATCAGCTGCTCCTGGACCGCCGACGCGTCGAGCCGGACGGCCGCTCGGGCCAGGCCCCGGCACTCCTGGCGCACGTTTCCCAGCGGCAGACCGCCGGGGGAGCGCGCGTCCCGGTCCGGATCCGGCCCGTGGTCCGTGTCCGGCGCCGGCGGCGGTGCCGGACACGGACCGGGACCCCGGGCCGCCTGCGCGTCCACGGTCGGGGGCGCCGCCGTGCCACGGCCGCGGGCACGTTCCTTCGCGGCGCGCGCGGCCTCGGCGGGAGGTACGCCCGAGGCCGTCAGCCGGCACATCTCCTGCACCATGGCCACGTCCTCCGGTGACCAGCGGCGGTGCCTGCCGTCGACCCGTACGGCGGGTCCCAGCCCGTAACGGCGGTCCCAGGAGCGCAGCGTCGTGGGGGAGACACCCACCCTGCGGGCCAGGAAACCCGTCGTCACCCCCGCCTCCGGCGCTCCCGCCGGCGCGCGGGGGCTCACCTTCACCGGGCACCTCCGGGCCGGACGGCATTCGGGGCGGCGCCGCTTCCCCCGAGGGGGCCGGTCGCCGGGAAGCTGCGGCTCACCACAGGTCCTCGCCTCATCTCGCACACCGAACGGGCTTCGGGCGGCCCGAGTGGCTCTTACGGTGTTCTCCCGGACGCCCCCGAACGGATGCGGCACCTTGATCAGCGTCCGTTCTGTCGGACAACCATGGCCCAAACGGTGGATAAGCGCATATATTGCTCGTTACCTCTGCCGGGTCGGCGGTGCTTCGGGCACCGCGGTAACGGGCTGCCCCGATGGTGCGGCCCCCGACCTACGGCGGAGGTTGTGATGAAGTCTTCTCGCTGTGACGGCCGTCGCGCGCCGCTCCCGGGCGACGCCCCGGGGCTCCGGGCGGGACGGGAGGTGGCACGTGAACTGGCGTGAGGCCGCGGCCTGCCGCTCCGAGGACCCGGAGCTCTTCTTCCCGGTCGGTGAGGAGGGTCCGGCCCGCCGGCAGATCGAGCAGGCGCGCGCGGTCTGCCGACGCTGCCCCGTCCGCGTGCCCTGCGCCTCCTGGGCGCTGCGCAACGCGGAACGGGACGGCGTGTGGGGTGCGATGACGGCCGGCGAGCGCCGGGACGTGCTGTTCCGACGCCGGACCGGCAGCGACCCCTGAGCCGGGACGGCCCGGACCCGCGTCGGGACCGGCCCGGACCCGCGTCGGGTCGCCCTCAACCCGCATCGGTCAGGTCCGTCCTGTCCCGGCCGGCGGGTGCGTACGGCGCTCGGCTCATGGTGCGGAGGGGCGCTCGGCCCGTGGTGCCTACGGCGCTCGGTCCGTCGTGCGGTCGACGGGCGCCGGCATGCGGACGGCGCACCGCCTGGAGGACGGACGGCGCACCGACTGGAGGACGGACGGTGGACCGCCCCTGGGGGACGGACGGTGGACCGCCGCGTGCGGACGGCGGAGCGTCCGGCGCGCCGCACGTACGCACCTGACCGCCCCCTCCGACCGTCGACCGGCCCGGCACGCCGCCGCCCGCGTACGACGGCGTTCCGCCCATGGCGTGGACGACGGGCCGGACGCATGGCGTGGACGGCGGACCGGGTCCATGGCGTGGACGGCGGACCGGGCCCGTGGGGCGGGTGGCGTGCGGTGCGTGTGGCTCAGCCGGGGAACCGGCCCGTGGAGCGCAGGTGCCAGCGGCGTTCGGCGTAGGCCAGGTCGTCCCGCCACAGGCGTCCGGCGGCGGCCCGTACGAGGGGCCGCAGCAGCGGGGCCATCGTGCGGGCCGCGGCGAAGCCGGGACGGTCCGAGGCGGCCACGACCGCCTCGACGACCGCCGTCCGCGGCCGCCCCAGGGCGTCCGGGCCCAGCGGGGTGGCGTGCGTCTCGACCACCGACCCCTGCCCCTCGCCCTCCGTGATGTGCATGACGACCGTGCGCGGCTCGGGCGCGGTGAAGACCGCCCGGACCGGTACGACGAGCCGTCCGGCCAGCTTGAAGGAGACGTCGACGGCGAAGCCGTCCCCGTCCGCCGCTCCGCCCCCGGCCTCCTGCCCGCCCGCGCCGGCCGGGGAGGTCCCGGGAGCGTCGACGACGGTCAGGTCGACGAAGGAGTACGGGTGGAACCAGGCGCCGTGCCAGGGATCCAGCCGGTTGGCGACGACGTCCTCCGGTTCGCAGGTGCCGACGCCCACGTAGACGGCCGACAGCGCGTCCGACAGGGCGGGCCTGACCGGTACGACCGGCTCGTCCAGGGGCGGCTCGCCGCCCACGTCGTCCAGCCGTACCCACACCAGCACGCCGTCGTCGTGCACCGGCAGCGGTTCCCAGCCCGCGAACGGGCCGCCGCGCAGGGCGAGGCCGTGCCAGTGGCAGACCAGGGTCCCGCAGCGCACCGGGCTGTCCCGGAGCGGGGCGCCGAGGTGGGGGCAGACGCCGGGCCCGGCGACCAGTCGGCGTGCCGCGTCGCGCCAGACGACGACCTCCCGGCCGGCGACCGTGCGGCCGAGGGGCCGGTCGTCGCGTACGTCCCGGGTGGCGCCGACGACGTACCAGTTGCCCGAGGGACGTGCCTGGGCGCGCTTGAGGGCCCGGGCGATCACGGCCGGGCGCGCCTCGCGCCAGGTCGGGCGCTGCCGCTCCCAGGCCACCGGGTTCCTGCGCAGCGACAGGGGGAACCGGCCGCGCCGGACGGGACGGTCGGGGCTCACGCGGCCTCCTCGGGCAGCCGTTCGGACGAGCGCGGGAAACCGGACGAAGACGTCCGGGGCGGCCCGGTCACACCGGTGGGCGGCCGCCCCGGTTCGGGCGGCGGCGTCCGGCGTGCCCCGGTGCGCGCCGCCGCGCGGGCGGCGGCCAGGCGCAGCAGCCCGTCGACGGCCACCGCGGCCCGCCGCCGGCGGGGCACCACGGCACGGCGGTGCAGCACCGCGTACCCGCCGTCGGCGACCGCGTCCAGGATGCCCCCGTAGAGCACGAAGGCCGTGCGGATGCACGGGCGGGACACCGGGTCGAGCTGGGCCAGCCCGGGCGCCGCCTCGCGGTAGACGCCACGGGTCAGTGCCTCGAAGGCCCTGAGCGCCTCGGTGATCCGCCGGTCGGGCCGGCCGGTGGCGCGGCTCCAGGCCAGCAGCCCGCGGTCCACGCCGTGCGCGCGCAGCAGGTCGGCGGGCAGGTAGACACGGCCGCGGTCGAGGTCCTCGCCCACGTCCCGCAGGAAGTTGGTCAACTGGAAGGCGACGCCCAGGGCGGCCGCGTGGGGGGCGGCCTCCTCGCGCGGGACGACGGTCCCGAGGACCGGCAGCATCTGCAACCCGATCACCGCGGCGGAGCCGTGCATGTACGCGCGCAGGTCGTCGTAGGTCGGGTAGTCGGTGACCTCCAGGTCGCTGCGCATGGCGGCCATGAAGTCGGTGAAGTGCCGGTGGTCGATGGCGTACCGGCGGGCCGTGTCGGCGAGCGCCAGGACCACCGGTTCGGAGCTGCCGCCGTCGCGCAGCCCCCGCTCCAGGCCCGCCTGGAGGCGTCGGAGGTCCTCCGCGCGGCGGTGGCGCGGCACGCCGTCGTCCAGGGAGTCGACGATGTCGTCCGCCCAGCGGGCGAATCCGTAGAGGGCGTGGACGGCGGGCCGCCGTTCGACGGGCAGCAGCCGGGTGGCGAGGAAGTACGTCCTGCCGTGCCGGGCGTTCAGCGCGCGGCAGCGCGTGTAGGCGTCGCGCAGCGCCGGATCCGTGATGCCCGCCGCGTCGAGTTCACGGCCGGTCATGAGTGCGTTCCTTCCGGTGTGGCCCGCACGCCGGGGCGGCGGCCGGGGGCGGGGGAGGGGTGCCCGGTGATGCGGGCCGCGGCGAGCTTGCCGGAGAGCAGGACGGTCGGCACGCCGACGCCCGGGGTGGTGCCGCACCCGGCGAGCACGGCGTTCTCGGTGCCGCGGACCAGGTTGCGCGGGCGGAACGGGCCGGTCTGGGCGAAGGTGTGGGCCGCCGAGAAGGGCGTGCCCGCCGCGTGCCCCTGGGCCTGCCAGTCGGCGGGTGTGACGAGGGTCTGGTCCTCGACGGACGCGGCGAGGCCGTCGAGCCCGCGCCGCTCCAGTTCCCGCAGGAGGCTGTCGCGGTACCGCGGCGCCAGCTCGCCCCAGGCGGCCGCGTCCGGCCCGATGTCGGTGTTCGGACAGGGGGCGAGGACGTAGTGCAGGTGGCGGCCGGGCGGCGCGAGCGTCGGGTCGGTGGCGGTGGGGCGGGTGACGAGCAGCGACGGATCGCTCATCAGGCGGCCGGTGCGGGTGAGCTCGTCGAAGGTGCCGTGCCACCGTGCGCCGAACGACAGCGTGTGGTGCGCGAGGCGGGGCCAGGTCCGGTCCGTCCCCGCGTGCAGGACGACGGCCGACGGCGCGTGCCGGAGACGCAGGGGGCGGCGCGGCGTCCGGCCGAGGAGGCGGTAGGCGACCGGCAGGTCCGGGGTGAGGACGACCGCGTCGCACGGGATGCGCTCGTGGGAGGTGACGACGGCGGTGATCCGGTCGCCGTCACCGGAGCGCTCCAGCCGGGTGACGTCCCGTCCGAAGCGCAGGTCGGCGCCCGCGTCCGCGGCGGCGTCCGCCATCGCCCGCGGCAGCGCGTGCATGCCGCCGCGCGGGAAGTACACGCCGGCGACGGTGTCCATGTAGGCGATGACGGCGTACGCGGCGAGGGCGCGGGCGGGCGGGACACCCGCGTACAGCGACTGGAAGGAGAAGACGCGGCGCAGGCGTTCGTCGCGCAGGTATCGGCCGATGTGCGCGTCCAGCCGGCCGAACCCGCCGAGCGCGGCCAGCCGGGCCAGGTCGGGGGTGAGCAGGTTCAGGGGCGAGTCGAAGTTGGTGTCGATGAAGCGCCGCATCTGGGCCCGGTACAGCCGCTCCAGCCAGTGCCGCAGCCGCCGGTAGCCGGCGGCCTCCGCGCCGCCCGCGAACCGCTCGACCTCCGCCTCCATCGCGTCCGCGTCGGTGTGCACGTCGACGCTGCTGCCGTCGGCGAAGAGGGCCCGGTAGGCCGGGTGCAGGGGGACGAGGTCGACGCGGTCGCGCAGGCTGTCGCCGACCGCGGCGAACGCCTCGTCGGCGAGGTCCGGCATGGTGAGCACGGTCGGACCGGTGTCGATGCGGTAGCCGCCGCGCACCAGGCGCCCGGCGCGGCCGCCGGGCAGCGCGTCGCGCTCCACGACGGTGACCCGTCGACCGGCGCCGAGCAGGTGCAGCGCCGCGGCCAGGCCGGAGAGCCCGGCGCCCACCACCACGACGTGGTCCGTCCGCCCGGGGACGGTCCGCGTCATCGCGCGGCTCCCTCGGCGCCGATGCGCAGGAGCAGGGCGTAGGACGCGTCGTCCTCGGGCCGCACGGGGGAGGACGTGGGCCGGGCGGCGCCGGGCGGCGACGACGGGGGGCGGGTGGAGTCGGGGGACGGCGGGGCGGCGGAGGGGTGGGAGGCGGAGGGTCGGGAGGCCGGCGGGGAGGGAGCCGCGGTGGCGGCGGGCCGTGGGGCGGGGGAGGGCGGGGAAGCGTCTTGGTGGCTGGACGCTGCTGAGGGAGTGTCCTGGGGGCCGGATGCCGCTGAGGGAGTGTCTTGGAGGCTGGATGTCGCCGGGGGAGTGTCCTGGGGGCCGGATGCAGCCGGGGGAGTGTCCCCGGGGCCCGACGCCGCCGGGGTGGCGCCGGCGGTCGCCGGAGGGGCGCCGGCCGTTTCCGGGGTGGCCCCGGCGGTCGCCGGACGGGCGCCGGCCGTTTCCGGGGCGGCGCCGGCCGTGGCGTGGAGCAGCTCCCGCAGGCGCGCGCGGCCCTCCGGCTCCAGTGCCGCCGAGTCCAGGTGACGCATGCCCCGGGCGACCAGCCGGTCGATCCTCGCCTCCACGGCGTCGCGCGCGCCGGTCGTGACGAGGACGTCGCGCACCTCGGCGAGCCGGCTGTCGGACAGGTCGGCACGGCCGAGGGAGTGCCGCAGCAGCGCGAGCGCGCGCCGGTCTCCGGCCGCCTCGGCCCGGGCCCGCGCCACGGCGGTCAGGTAGGTGGGCTTGCCGGTCCGGATGTCGCCGCCGGAGGGCTTGCCGGTGTGCCGCGGGTCGCCGAAGACGTCACGGAGGTCGTCGCGGAGCTGGAAGGCGATGCCGACGCACCGGCCCGCCGCGCACAGGGCCCCGGCCCGCGCGGGATCGGCGCCCGCCAGGGCGGCTCCGAGGGCCAGTGGACGCTCCACCGAGTACAGGGCGCTCTTGAGACAGGCGGCGCGGATCGCGCGGGCCGCGGAGCGGGCGCCCGTGGCCTGCCCCTGGACGTCCAGGTACTGGCCGGCCACCATCTCGGTGCGCATGGCGCTCCACAGCTCGCGCACCGCACGGGCCGTGACCGGCGCCAGCTCGGTGGCCGCGACGACGTCGTCGGCCCACGCCAGCGCCAGGTCCCCGGCGAGTACGGCCGCGGCCTCGCCGAACCGCGGGCCGTGTTCCGGCGGGACGGTGCCGGCGTACTGCGCGGCGACGTCGGCGTGCAGGGCGAGCCGTCCGCGCCGTAGCCGCGAGCCGTCCATCACGTCGTCGTGGACCAGTGCGCACGTCTGGATCAGTTCCAGGGCGGCGCCGACGCGCAGCGCGGCCTCCGCGGCGCCGGCCCCGCCGCCGCAGGCGCGCAGCGCCCACCACACGAAGCGCGGCCGAGTGCGCTTGCCGCCCTCCAGGGTGCAGCGGACGACGCGGTCGGCCAGGTCCCGGGCGAACACCGGGTCCAGGGCGGCGGCGTGCTCGGAGCGTTCGGCCAGGAGGTGGTCGAGGACGCGTCCCA
Organism: Streptomyces sp. NPDC003248; assembly: GCF_055563235.1. Lineage (NCBI taxonomy): Bacteria > Bacillati > Actinomycetota > Actinomycetes > Kitasatosporales > Streptomycetaceae > Streptomyces > Streptomyces sp. NPDC003248. Next base: position 203,238 of record NZ_JBVHDT010000013.1, read on the forward strand.
CGGCTCCGGGCACGTCGCCGTCGACGGCGGGCAGGTCGTTCACGTCCAGGGGGAAGAGGGCGGGCATGGCGCCTTCCGGTCGGCTGTCGGGGGAGGGGCCGCGCTCACCCGCGCGGGACGAGGGGGTGCCCGTCAGGGACAAGGGGTTGCCCGTCAGGGACCGGGGGTCGCCCGCGCGGGAGGTGGCCATCAGGGACGGGAGGTGGCCCGCGCGGTGTCGCGGGGCCACGAGCGGAGCGCCGGGCGGCGGTCCGGTCAGGGGGTGTTCCTTCGCCTTGCTCGGGCGCATCCCGGTTCCTCTCGTCGTGATCGGCGTCGGCCCACACTGAACGCATTCCGCGTCGGGGACGGGCATGGATGCGCCGACCGGGGGACAGCCGTGCTTCGTTCCCGCTCGCCGGCGGGCGGCCGGGGACGGCGGGAGCGGGGCGACGCGACGTACCGGACCGGCCGGCGCACGCGAAAACGATGCAGAGTCGATGCAAGTTGATGCATCGATTGGCCGCTTCGCATGGTGGAGGGGCCGCGGTCGCTCCGTGCGACCGGCACCCCGGATCCGGCGAGGGGGACGGCCCCGGCGAGGGGCCGCGCCTCGGGGACGGGCCGGACACCGCCCGCACGAGGAGCAGACACCATGACCGCACAGCAGGCCGCCGGGCCCACCCTCGACACCGTTCCGCAGCGGTCCCCGACCGAGGAGACCCTCGCCGACGACGGACTCGCCGCGGGCTTCGCCGCCGGCGACGAGGCCTGCCTGGCCGCCGCCTACCACCGGTACGGGTCCCTGGTCCTCACCCTGGCGCGACGCTCGCTCGGGGACGCCCGGGAGGCGGAGGACGTGACGCAGACCGTGTTCCTGGCCGCCTGGCGGGGACGCGCCGGGTTCCTGCCGGAGCGAGGCACCCTGTCCGCCTGGCTCGTCGGCATCACCCGCCGCAAGGTCGCCGACGCGCTGTCGGCCCGGACGCGCCGCGCCGAACTCGTCGCGGCGGCCGGCGCGCGGATGTCCGTCACCACCGGGGACCGGCACACGCCCGACGCCGTCCTCGACCGCGTCCTGCTCGGACACGAACTCGCCAAGCTGCCCGCCCCGCAGCGCCGTGTCCTCACCCTCGCCTTCTACGACGACCTGACGCAGACCCAGATAGCCGAACTCACCGGCTGGCCCCTGGGCACGGTCAAGAGCCACGCCCGGCGCGGACTGCACCGGCTCGGCCGCCGCCTGGAGCACGACGGCGTGCACGCGAACGCCGGGTGATCCGCGCGGGCGGGAACGCGGCGACGCGGAAACGATGCGTTAACGACGCGACAGTGACAGCTGTCCGGCCCCGCACCCGTACGGCGGCGGGGCGACGCGCCTCGGCCCGAGCCGCGAGACGACCGCCGGACGGCACGACACCCCGGCCACCGGCGACCTGAGCCGCCACGGCGACCTGCCGTGGCGACACGGGCCGCTACGGCGACCTGCCGTGGCGACACGGGCCGCTACGGCGACCTGCCGTGGCGACGACGAGTCGGCCACCGGCGGCACAACCCCGACGGCCCAGCGTGGCCCGCATCCGGAAGGGGCGCCGAGCGGGAATGCTTCCCACGGGAGCACACCGGACGCGCGCAGGGAGGGAGCGGCTCGTGCTGGAGGCGGAGGTCGCCATCGTGGGCGCGGGAGCCGCGGGACTCTCCCTCGCCCACCGGCTGTCACGCCCCGCCCCCGGGGCAGGCCGCCTGTCGGTGGTCCTGCTGGACGCCCCGCCGGGACCGCTGCGCCCGCCGCGACGGACCTGGTGCTACTGGGAGGCGGGCCCGGGACCGTACGACGCCGCGCTGACCACGCAGTGGGAGCGGCTGCGGATCCACACCCCCGAGGGCCGGACCGTCGAGGACGGCATCGCACCGCTGTGTTACAAGATGCTCCGCTCCGACGACTTCGAGGCGCTCGTCGACCGCGATCTCGCGGGCACCGACGACGTCCGACGCCTGGAGGCGACCGTCGAGACGGTGCGCGCGGCGGCCGACGGAGCCGAGGTCCGTGCCCGCGCCGGCGACGGCCGCCCGCTGACCGTACACGCCCGCTGGGTCTTCGACTCCCGGCCTCCCGGCAGCCTCCCGGCGGCCCGCACCACCTTGTTGCAGCACTTCCACGGCTGGTTCGTGCGCACCGCCCGGCCCGCCTTCGACCCCGGCACGGTCGGGCTCATGGACTTCCGGGTCCCGCAGCCGTCCCACGGACTGGCCTTCGGCTACGTCCTGCCGACCGGCCGCCGCGACGCGCTCGTGGAGTACACCGAGTTCTCCCGCGCCGTCCTGCCCCGTCAGGACTACGAGGCCGCGCTGCGCCACTACACCGAGGACGTGCTCCGCATCGGCCCGGTCCGCGTCACCTCGACGGAGACCGGGGTGATCCCCATGACCGACGCGCGGTTCCCCCGCCGCGCCGCCCCGTCCGTCTTCCGTATCGGCGCCGCCGGCGGGGCCACCCGGCCGTCGACGGGCTACACCTTCGCCGCCGTCCAGCGGCAGACGACGGCCGTCGCGGAAGCCCTCCGGGCGGGCCGCCACCCGCTGCCGCCCGCACCCCACTCGGCCCGCTCCCGCGCCATGGACGCCGTGATGCTGCGCGCCCTGGACAGCGGCCGGGTCGACGGTGCCGCGTTCCTCGCGCGGCTCTTCTCGCACGTCCCGATGGAGCGGCTGCTGCGCTTCCTCGACGGCCGCACCCGCCTCCACGAGGACCTCGCCGTCGGCGCCCGCACCCCCGTACTGCCGATGCTCCGCTCCGCCGCCGAGCTGCCCTTCCTGCGCCGCAGGCCCTTCCCCGGTCCGGGGCCGTGACCGCAGCCGGGGAAGCGCTCATGCACCGGCGGGGCCCTGCACCGGTCGGGCCCCAGCACGGGTTGGACTCCCGCACCGGTCGGGCTCCGGCGTCCGCCGGTTTCCCGCACGGGCGGGGTCTGTACCGGTCGGGCCCCGGCGTCTGCCGGTTTCCCGCACGGGCGGGGTCCTGCATCCGTCGGGCCCCGGCGTCCGCCGGATTGCCGCACGGGAGGGGTCCTGTACCGGTCGGGCCCGGCACCCGCCGGACTCCCGCACCGTCCGGGCCCGCACCGCTCGGGCCGAGCATCCGCCGCATTCCCGCACCGGCCGAATTCCTGCCCCACCGGCCGAATTCCTGCCCCACCGGCCGAATCCTGCCCCGCCGAACCCCTGCCCCTGCTGACCCCCCGCCCCTGCCGACCCCCCGTCCCCGCCGACCCCCCCGCCCCGACCGAGGAGACCGTATGACCCTGCTGCGCGACGCGGAGCTGGCCGCCGCGTTCGACCACGCCGCTCGCAGCTACGACACCCTGGTCGCCGCCAACCCCGGCTACCACGCCCAGCTGCGCCGCTCCGTACGCCGTCTCGGTCTGCCCCACGGTGGCAGAGGGCTGCGCGTCCTGGACCTCGGCTGCGGCACCGGCGCCTCGACGGCCGCGCTCGCCGCCGTCCTCCCCGGCGCCCGGATCACCGCCGTGGACGCCTCCGCCGGCATGCTGCACCGGGCGGCCGGCAAACGGTGGGGCGCGGGGGTGACCTTCGTGCACACCCCGGTGGAACGCCTGGCGGACGCGGGCCTGGCGGGTCCGTTCGACGCCGTGTTCGCGGCCTACCTCTTCCGCAACGCCGCCGACCCCGACGCGGTGCTGGCGGCGGTGCGCGACGTGCTGGCGCCGAACGGACGGCTGGCCGTGCACGAGTACACCCTCAGCGGCCGGCCCGCGCACCGCGCGGTGTGGACGGCGGTGTGCCGTGGGCTCATCCTGCCCGTCGCGATCCTCCTGGGCGACGGCGACCTGTACCGCCACCTGTGGCGCAGCGTGCTGCGGTTCGACACGGCGGACGGCTTCGCCGACCGGGTCCGTGCGGCCGGGTTCGGGCACGTAAGGGTGCTCCCCATGCCGGGATGGCAGACCGGCATCACCCACACGGTCGTCGCCCGCCGCACCGGCCTCCGCGCGGCGGGCGCGCGATGACCGGGCCCCGGCGTCCGGACGCGACGCGCCACGGCAGGGACCGGCGGGCACGGAGGCTGTCCCCTCCCGCGGGCACGCCGCGCGTCACCGGTGACCGCCGCCCGACGACCGCCGTCGTGGGCGGCGGCATCGCCGGCCTGGCGGCCGCGACCGCCCTGGCAGAACGGGGCGTGCACGTCACGCTCCACGAACGCGAACCCGTACTCGGGGGACGGCTCGCGGGCCGGCCGACCACCCTCGCCGACGGCTCCACCGTCACCATGAGCCGCGGCTTCCACGCGTTCTTCCGCCAGTACTACAACCTGCGCGGTCTGCTCCGGCGCACCGATCCCGGACTCGCCCGCCTGCGGGCGCTGCCCGACTACCCGCTGCGGCACAGCGACGGGCCGCACGACAGCTTCCGGCACGTCCCGCGGACCCCGCCGTGGAGCGCGCTCGGATTCGTCGCCCTGAGCCCCACCTTCCGGCCGCGCGACCTCGCCCGGATGAACCCGGTCGCGGCGCTGCCCCTCCTCGACGTCCGCGTGCCCGACGTGTACGAGCGGTTCGACGGCGTCAGCGCCCACGACTTCCTGCGGTCGATCCGCTTCCCCGAGGCCGCCCACCACCTCGCCTTCGAGGTGTTCTCCCGCAGCTTCTTCGCCGATCCCCGGGAACTGTCGGCGGCGGAGATGGTGCTGATGTTCCACATCTACTTCCTCGGCTCCGCCGAGGGACTGCTCTTCGACGTACCCGGCGACCCCTTCCCCGCCGCCCTGTGGGACCCCCTCGCCGGCTATCTGCACGGCCACGGCGCCGACCTGCGCACCGGCACACCCGTCGAGAGCGTCGAACCCACCCCGGACGGCGGTTTCGTCGTGGCCACGGGCGAGGAGGAGCGGCGGTACGACACCGTGGTGCTGGCCCTGGACACGGGCGGCCTGCGCGCCCTCGTCGGCCGCTCCCCGCGCCTGGCCGACGCCGCGTGGCGGGAACGCGTCGCCCGGCTGCGCACCGCGCCGCCGTTCCTCGTGAGCCGCCTGTGGCTGGACCGTCGCGTCGCCGCCGACCGGCCCGGCTTCCTGGGCACCAGCGGCTACGGCACCCTCGACAACGTCAGTGTGCTGGAGCGCTGGGAGTCGGAGGCGGCCCGCTGGAGCGCCCGCCGCGGTGGATCCGTCGTGGAACTGCACGCGTACGCCCTGCCGGACGGCGCGGTACGCGACGTCGAGCAGAAGCGGCTGCTCGCGCAACTGCACCGGGTGTACCCGGAGACCCGCGCGGCGAGGGTCGTCGACGAACGGCACGAGTGGCGGTCCGACTGCCCGCTGTTCCCGGTCGGCGGCCACGCCGACCGGCCGACCGTACGCACCGGCGACCCGGGCCTGGTGGTGGCCGGTGACATGGTCCGCACGGACCTGCCGGTGGCCCTCATGGAACGCGCGGCCACCAGCGGCTTCCTCGCCGCCAACGCCCTGCTGGAGCGCTGGGGCGTCCGGGGCCAGACCCTGTGGACCGTTCCCGACCGCGGACGCGGAGCGGCACTGCGGCTGCTCGCTCGGTGGGGCGCCGACCGGTCCGCACCGGTCGGCGGCGGCACACGGGGGACACCGTGACCGGCCGCCCGCCCCCCGGGACGTGCTTTCCTGACACGCCGTCAGGCCGAAGCCGCCACACCCGAGCCGTCGTACCGGAGCCGTCACGCCGGAGGGGCGCCCGCACCCGCAGGGGTGAGGTGACGGGACCGGGGTAGACGCGACGGTACACAGGCCTTGCCGAACCGGCCTCGCCGAACCGGCCTTGCCGTCGACCGTTCCAGGAGGCAGCCGTGCCAGGGATGTTGGAGAAGATCAAGCAGTTCAGCAGGAGCCCTCAGGGGCGTCGTGCGGTGGAGCAGGTGCGCCGCGCCTCCGCCGACCCGCGCCGCCGGGCCCAGGCCCAGCGGCTGCTGGGCAGGCTGCGGGGCCGGCGCTGACCCGCGGACCGGACGCGCCGCCGGGATGACGCCGTATCAGGGGCCGGTGGCCGCCCGCACGAGCCGGGCGGCCACCGGCCCCTGACGCGCGGGACGCGGACACCCGTGCACCCGGTTGCACGTGTGCCCGGTCAACCGTGCGCCCCGGCGGGCGGCGTGCCGCCCGACGTCCGCAGCTTCCGGGCAGCCCCCGGGCAGCCCCCGGGCAGCCCCCGGGCAGCCCCGGCCCCGCCCGGCCGGGCGTGACGGCCGGGGAGGCGGGTACCCGAGGTCTCACGGCGGGCGGGCGCGGCCCGACGACGCCCCGCACAGCACGAGCGGTGGGCGTCACCGCTCCCGGACCCGCCCGCCGTCTCCGCCGTCTCCGCTGGATCCATCCGCGGCCGTCCACACCCGCGCTCACCCGTCCCTTGGGGGAACAACATGCCGGTACGCCCATGGCCTTCAGTGCCGGAGCCCCTCGGCGGACGCGTCCTGGCGGGCCGTTACCGGGTGGACGCCCCGCTCGGGCGGGGCGGCGCCGCCGACGTCCACGAGGCGTTCGACCTGCGGCTCGGGCGCCCGGTGGCGGTGAAACTGCTCAGGGGCGGCGAGGAACAGGCGGAGAAACGGTTCAGCGATGAGGCGCTGCTGCTGGCCCGGCTCCACCACCCCGGACTCGTCACCGTCTACGACGTCGGGCGCGACGAGAACCTGCCCTTCCTCGTCATGCAGCTCGTCCGGGGCTCCACCCTGCGCGCCCGTATCGCCGCCGGACCGCTGACCCCCGCCGCCGTGTGCGCCCTCGGCGCGGACCTGGCGACGGCGCTCGCGCACGTCCACGCCGCCGGAGTGGTGCACCGCGACGTCAAGCCGTCCAACATCCTCCTCGACGAGCAGGACGCCCCGCACCTGACCGACTTCGGCATCTCCCGGCGGATCGACGACAGCGCCCGCACCGCGACCGGAGTCCTGGTGGGCACGGCGGCGTACCTGGCCCCCGAACAGGTCACCGGCGACGGGACGGGCCCCGCCGCGGACGTGTACGCGCTCGGGCTGACGCTGCTGGAGTGCCTCAAGGGCGAACTGGAGTACCCCGGTGTCCCCTTGGAGGCGGCGATGGCCCGCCTCCACCGACGGCCGGCCGTCCCCGACGGACTCGACGGGGAACTGACCGGTCTGGCCGGTCTGCTGGAGGCCATGACCGCCTTCGACACCTGTGGCCGCCCCGACGCCCTCACGTGCGCCCGGGAGTTGACGGCCCTGGAGGCGGCCGCGACACCCGCCGGGCGCCCGTCGGGGCAGCACCGGGGCGGCCGGCGGGTGGGGGAGCGCGCCGCCACCGCGTTCCGCTCCCGCTTCGGCCGGACCGCGCGGGCGACCGGCGCCGGACACCGGGGACCCGCCGCCCGGCGGCCGGGCCGGCGCACGCCGGCGACCGCGGGCGCCGCGCTGCTCGCCGCCCTGCTGGGCGTCTCCCTCTCCGGATCCGCCGCCGTGGGCGAGCTGCCCGACCGCGACGCCGACGCCGGCGCCGGTACCGACAGCGCCGCGGCGGCCCGCGAGCCCGTCCAGCCCGTTCCGGCCGTGCAGCCCGTCCCGGCCGTCCAGCCCGTCCAGCCCGTCCCGGCCGTTCCGGCGAGCCGTACCTCCGCGCCACCGGACGGCGAACGGGCCGACGACGGCGCGTCGGAACCGGCACCGGGAACCCGCCGGGCCGCCGCTGACCGGGCACCGGACCCGCGAACGCCGGATACCCGGACGCCGGGCCCCCGGACGCCGGGCCATGGCACGTCGACTCCCCGGACGTCGGGCCATGGCACGTCGACTCCCCGGACGTCGGGCCACGGAACGCCGGCTCCCCGGACGTCGGGCCACCGCGCGTCGGCTCCCCGCGCGTCAGCGACCCGGGCGTCGGGTCCCGCCCCCGCACACGCCGCCCGGACACCGGCCGAGGCGGAGAAGGGCCGCCCCGCCGACGGGGTCGAGAGGTCCCGCGGACAGGTCCCCCGGCAAGGGCACGGCCAGGGCCGGTGAGCAGGCCCTGCCGTCGTGACACCCCACCCGTGCACGACCGCCGCCGGGGGAGGAGCGTGGTGCACGGGGAGGCGTGGCGGATTCGTGTACAACCCGTCACGAGGTTGCGCGGGCCGCACCGAGTGCGAGACGGTTGTCGAAGGTCAACAGTTTCGAGCTGTAGAGAGGGGGTGGGGTGCGCACCATGCGTTCCCCTGCTTGTGATTCCTTCGCCTGGCCCCCCTGCCCGTCCGCACGGCGGCGCCGCGAGCGTCGGCGCGTCGTGGAATAGCGCTCCCTATCCGGTCCTCGTCGTGGACCGCGACGGGGGCGTCGTCGAGATCAACGAAGCCGCACGCACCCTCTTCCCCGACGCGTCCGGGGGCGACTGGTTCGAGCGGACCGCGCCGCGCTGGCTGTCCGACGCGCACCACCGCCTCGGCCGGTCCGGGACGGACGCCCGGTCCCCACGCCCCGCGTCCGGCGCGATCACCGGGCGCACCTTCCAGGCCCATCCCACCCCCAGCCCCGGCGAACACGGCGACGTGGTGTGGTGGCTGGTGGAGGACACCGACCTCCGGCACACCGAGCAGGCCCTCAAGGACTCCCAGGAACGGGCCGCCGTCCTCGCCGAGGTCTCCAGCGCCCTCCTGTCGTCCCTGAACGTCGACCACTGTCTCGAGGTGACCGCCCGTATGGCCGCCCGTCACATCGCGGACGCCGCCGTCATCGTCGCCCCGGCTCAGGGACGCCACCACCCGCTGACGTACGCCGAGAGCGGCGGCCCCGTCACCCAGACCATGCGGCTGATCGACACCGGGGAGGTGCCGGGACTGACCGAGGCGATCCAGGGGTTCCCGCCCGTCCCGGCCCGCTGGATCAGCCCCGACGACATCCCCGACTGGGCGATCCCGCCCGGCTTCACCGGTCCCATCGGCTCCGTCATCGTCACCCCGCTGCCCGGGCACGGCGTGCCGGCCGGCGCGCTGGTCCTGCTGCGGTCCAGCAGCCAACGGGCGTTCGACGGGGGCGAGGAGGTCTTCGCGCGCCTGTTCGCGGCCCGCGCGGGAGCCGCCCTCTCCGCGGCCCGCCTCTACGCCGAGCAGTCCGCCATCACCGCGGTGCTGATGCGCGAACTGCTCCCGCCGACGCTGCGGCACGTCAACGGAGTGGGCTACGCCGGCCGCTACCGCGCCGCACGCGACCACGAACGCGTCGGCGGCGACTTCTACGACGTCCACCCCGGCACGGACCCCTCCCAGGAGACGTTCGTCGTCCTGGGCGACGTCGCCGGCAAGGGCCTGGAGGCCGCCGTGCTCACCGGCAAGATCCGCAGCGTCCTCCAGGCGCTGCTGCCGCTCTCCGGCGACCACCAGCAGGTCCTCACCCTGCTCAACGACGCCCTGCTGAACTCCCACCACACCCGGTTCGCCACCCTGGTCCTCGCCTCCGCCCGGCGCCGCGCCGGACAGGTCCACCTCCGCCTGACCAGCGCCGGCCACCTGCCGCCGCTGATCGTGCGACGGCACGGACAGGTGGAGGAGGCCGACACCTCCGGACAGCTGATCGGCGCCATCCCCCGGGCACGCGCCCGCACCGCACGCGCCGTACTGGCCCCCGGCGAGACGTGCCTGCTCTACACCGACGGCATCACCGAGGCCCGCGGCGGCCCCCTCGGCGACCAGCTCTACGGCGAGCGCCGGCTGCGCGAGGCGCTCGCCGCCTGCGCGCGGATGCCCGCGGAAGCCGTGGTCGAACGCGTACAGATGCTCGTCGCCCAGTGGCTGGGCCCGGGCCGGCACGACGACATGGCCACCCTCGCCATCACCAACCCGACGAGCGGCCGCGGGCCGCTCCACCTCGTCGACGGACACACCCGGACGGCCGCCGCACCCGGCGGGAGCGGAAAGGACGGCGCATGACAGGTGGCCGAACGGCCGACCACCAGGTGTCCCGGCTGCGGGACCGGCTGTGGGCGGCGGCTCTGGACGCCGACGAGACAGGCGCGATCGACGTGGTGAGCGCGGCCGCGCGGGACGGGTGGCCCGCCGAGACCCTGCTCCTCGACGTCATCGCGGCCGTACAGCGGCGCGTGGGCGAGGAATGGGCGGCCGGCCGGATCACCGTGGCCGACGAACACGTCGCCACCGCCATCAACGACCGCGCCGTGGCCGCGCTCGCCCGCCTCCCGTCGCCGCGGCCGGGGAAGAGACCCCGGGTGACGGTGGCGTGCGTGGACGGGGAGTGGCACGCCCTGCCGGCCCGCCTGGTGGCGGAGACCCTCAGGGGCCGCGGCTGGCACGTGGACTTCCTCGGCGCGCACGTACCGACGCCCCACCTGATCGCCCATCTGCACGCCACCGGACCCGAGGCCGTCCTGCTGTCGGCGTCGATCCCCACCCACCTGCCCACCGCCCACGCCGCGCTGACCGCCTGTCAGTCGACAGGGGTACCCGTCCTGGTGGGCGGTGCCGCGTTCGGCCCCGACGGCCGTCAGGCCCGCGCCGTGCGCGCCGACGCCTGGGCACGGGACGCCAGGGACGCGGCCGACCTGCTCGACGCCGGCATCGGGGCACGGCAGGCCTCCGTGCCCCGGCAGCAGATCGACGACCTGCCCCATCTGGCCGACCAGGAGTACACGTTCGTCACCCGCAACCGGTCGTCCCTGGTCAAGCAAGTGCTGCACGACCTGGAGGAGCGGTACCCGGCCATGCGGTCGTACACCCCCGCCCAGCACGAGCGCACCGCCGAGGACCTCTGCCACATCCTCGACTTCCTCGCCACCGCGCTGTACTTCGACGATCCGGACATCTTCGGCAGGTTCGTCGCCTGGACGGCCGGCATCCTCACCGTGCGCCGGGTGCCCGCCGACGCGCTGCGGCTCGGCCTGACCGTGCTCGCCGGACACCTGCACGACTTCCCGCGCGCCCAGAGTGTCCTGAAGGAGACGGCCGCCACCCTCGACCACCCGCCCTCTCCCTCGGTCCCCGGCACAGGAACACCCGCATGAGCACGCACCCCTCCGTCCACGTCACCACGCGGGTCTCCCGCCCGGGAGCCCTCACCGTGGCGATCGGCGGTGAACTCGACTACGACACCAGCGGCTTCTTTCTCGCCCTGGTGACGAGCGCCCTCGACGAGCACGCCCGGGAGCACGGGGCCGCACCGCGTGACCTGCACCTGGACTGCGCGGCGCTGACCGTGCTCGACTCCATGGGGCTGTCCGCGCTGCTCATGCTCCGCCGGCGCACCCGTCCGGCGGGGATCGCCCTGCACCTAGACAACCGGCCCGCCCACCTCGTGCGCATGCTGGACGTCACCGGCACCGCAGACCACCTCACCGGCCGGTCCTGCGACTCCTCAACGCCGCTCACCGGGCGGCACGCCGACGAGCCGGGCACCGCTCCCGCGACCTGACCCGGCGGCCGCGGCCCCCCGGGTCAGGACGCGGCGGACGACGGCCGGAAGCACGCGGTGACCGTCTTGCCGTGCGGGCAGGGACGGGTCTCCCAGCTGTCGGCCAGCGCGTCGACGAGCAGCATGCCGCGCCCGCCGACGCTCTCCGTGCTGGGCGCACGCGGCGTCGGCAGGTCGGCCGACGCGTCGTGGACGGAGATGTGCAGGCAGCGGCTGTCCCAGGCCAGGACCAGCTGAGCGCTGCTGCGCGCGTGCCGGTGGGCGTTGGTGACCAGCTCGGAGACGGTGAGCAGGACGGCGTCCACCGTCTCCGGGTCGCTGCTGCTCCAGCCCAGGGTGTCGAGATGCCGGCGGGCCCAGTCTCGGGCCTCCTTGACGGTACTGTTCATCGGCAGTGTGCGGGCCCAGCCCACGGCCCGTACCGCTGATCCGTCCACGGTGTTCCCCTTCCCGATCGGTGCCGTCGAGGCAGCGTCCGCCGTCCGCCGCCGAGGCAGCGTCTACCCCCCGGAAGCGGGGTGAAGCCGTACGACCCGGCCGCAAAGGGGCGGCCGGTGGTGCCCCGGGGAGCGCACGCACGGCCCACGCACGCACCCCGCACCCCGCACACCGGCGGGCACCGGCCGGCCGGCGGACCACGTGTCCCCTCAGCCGAGCTCGGCGCCCCGCGCGGCCGCCTCCTTCTCGGTGTCGGCGCCGGCCGTCACCAGGGAGCCGCTGCTGCTCTCGAGGTGGGCCCGGACGAACCACTGGAACTGCTCCAGGTCCCGCAGCTGCTCGATCAGCAGGTCCTCGGTCGCGGGGTCGATCTCGCCGACCTCCTTGATCGCCTCCCGGACGCCCTCGATGAGGCCCGTGTAGACGACGTCCAGGGCGCCGAGGTGCGCGATCGCGCCGTCCCGGCCGATGGAGTAGTCCTCCCAGGTCCGCTCCTTCACCAGGGCGCCGGGCGTGCCCTGGGCGACCCCGCCCAGCGCGGCGATGCGCTCCGCCACGTCGTCCGCCATGTCGCGGACGCGGTCCACCTGCGGGTCGACCATCTCGTGCACGGCGATGAAGTGGGGGCCCACCACGTTCCAGTGCACGTGCTTCAGCGTGAGGTGCAGGTCGTTCAGGGCGTGCAGGCGCAGCCGCAGCACGCCGATGAGACGGCCGGCCGCCTCCCGCTCGATGCCCGGGACGGTGTACTTGGGGGTCAGGTTCTTCGCCATCGGCGCAGCTCCTTCACGGTCGTATGCGGTCGCTGCCCGGATGCCCCGTCCGCTCGCCGGCAGACCTGTGACGCGCGTCCCGTGCCGGCCCGGACGACGTGCCGTCCCCCCGGGCGGGCCCGCACCAGGCAGGAGGGCACCGCCGACTCGCTGTCGTGACCGCGCGTCCGGAACCCGTCGAGGCGCGGGCGGCCGGAGAGGGCGGCCCGGACGGCGGCGACGCGTTCGGGAAGGTGACCCCGGTGACTTGGCCCTCGTCCCGAACGCCGTCGCCGGCGTCGTGCGTCCTCAGGCGGGCCCGCGAGGTCCGCGGCGCGCGCCGAACGGGACGCGCCGAAGTCCGGCGCGCCGGCGACACAGTGGGCGGGCGGCGGGCGGAGTGCGGCAGGCAGAGACGGGCAGGCAGGGAGGACGCCCCCGAAGACGGCGGCAAGGCCGCGAGTAAGGTGAAGGAGTGATGAGGGGAGCACCGGTGAGAGCGGCGCGCAGCCTGGCGACGCTGGACGAGGTCGAGAGCGGCGACCACCTCTGTCAGCTCTTGGAGCCCGCCGACAACGTCGTCGAACGCAGCCGTGCCTTCGTGGCCGACGGGGCGCTCTTCGGCGACAAGGTCGTGATCGTCGGCACCGGCGGCGGACCCGCCCGGCAACTCTCCGACGCGCCCGCCCCCGTGGTGCTCGATCCGGCCGTGCTGGACGGCTCGCTGCTGGCCGCGGTGCGCCGCGAGGCCGCGAGCGCCGGACGCGAGGGCTACCGGGCCCTGCGGATCCTGCGCCATGTGACGGCCGGCCACGACGGCGCCCGGCCGGACTCCATGCTCCAGAGCGAGCTGGACCTGGAGGAGTTCGCCGCCGACAGCGGAGCCATGGTGCTGTGCACCTACCGGCCGGCCGACTGGGACCCTCCCACGCTCGACCAGGTCACCTGCGTGCACCCGCACCACGTGGGCAGTCGGCCCGCAGCACCCGAGTTCCGGGTGTACCGCACCGGAGAGGGTCACTGGACGGTGAACGGAGTGATCGACTCCGACGGTGCCGCGGCGTTCGGCGCGGTGCTGCGCAGCCTGCTCGCCCACGCCACGGCCGTACGGCTGGTCTGCCACGACCTGGAGTTCTTCGACGCGGCGGGCATGAGTGCGCTCGCCGACGCCGCCAGGTGCCTGCCCGACCGCGTGGTGATCCTCGAGGGGGCCAACGACATAGTGCGGCGGTGCTGGGAGCTCTCCGGTTTCGCCGCGCCCGAGGTACCGGTGGTGATCGCGCCATGACCGACCGGTCTTCGCAGGACACCGCCGCTCCGGCCGCCGGGTACCGGCACGAGCTGTACCCGTACCGGGGCCGCGACGAGTTCCTGGACGGCACGCTCGGCTTCATCCAGGAAGCGCTCGACGGCGACGAGGCGGTGGTCGTGGCCGTCCCCCACGAGAAGGTGTCGCTGCTGCGCGCCGAACTCCCCGAACTGCCGACCGTCCGCTTCGTCGACACCGGATCCGTCGCCCACCACCCCGGACGCCTCATCGACGCCTGGCAGCGGTGGATCCGGGAGCACGCCGCGGACGGCCGTCCCGTCCGGGGCATCGGCGAGTCCCCCTGGGACGACGCGCGCAGCCGCGCCGAGATCCAGGAACTCCACTACCACGAGTGGCTGCTCAACAAGGCCTTCGCCGACAGCCCCGCCTGGTGGCTGCTGTGCCCCTACGACACCGACGGCCTCCACGCCGACCTCAAGACGATGTCGCGCTGCCACCCCGAGGTGCGCAGGAACGGCCGCTCGCAGCCCTACGACGGCTTCGACCCGGAGGCGGCCTACCCGTTCGAGTCGCTGGCCCCGCCCTGCGACCCGTACGACGAACTGCGCTACGGCCAGGGCGACATGGCCGCGGTACGGGCCAAGATCGCCGAATGCGCCGGCCGGCTCGGTCTGGACGCGACGCGGCTGCGGGAGCTGCACGTCGCCGCCACGGAGATCGCCGCGAACAGCGTCCAGCACGGCGGCGGCGAGGGCGCGCTGCGGACCTGGGCCGACGCCGACCGCATGATCTGCGAGTTCCACGACCGCGGGTACATCGCCGACCCCCTCGCGGGGCGGACCAGACCCCGTGGCGCCCAGGCCGGCGGCCGCGGGCTGTGGCTGGCCCACCAGTTGTGCGATCTCGTCGAGATCCGCTCCACCCCCGACGACGGCACGACCGTCCGCCTGCACACCGCCCTGCGCGTCTGAGGCCCACGGGCCCCCGCCACGGCCGGGCGGAGCACCGGCGGGACGTGCGCGGCGGGCCCCGCGGGCCGGTCCGCCGGACCGGCGGAGAGGGCGGGCGAGGAGCGCGCGGTCCGGCGGGGACCGAGCGGGTCCGGCGGGATCAAGCGAGTACGGACAACTGGCAAGTTGGGCATAGCCATTGTCACCCGTGTGCACAAGAATGAGGGGAGAGAGATCAACACCGGCCCGAACGGGTAAGCGGTGTCGAGTCCCCGTTCCCGGAAAGGCCACGCAATGCCGCTCGCCCACGATCAGGTCCCGTCCCTCCACTCCGGCGCCGTCGACGCCCGGGGCGCCGCCTGCGCGCTCCAGCGCCGCCGCGAACCCGCCCGCCCCGCGGGGCGGTTCCTCGCTCCCCGCACCCCACCGGACCGCCAGCCCGGAGGCGTCGCCGGCCGGCCGGCCGTGACCCGCGCCTTCACGGCGGACGCCCCCGGCCCGTACCCGGTGCGTTCCTCGGCCTCGCTCCGCACGCCCGAGGCGGAGGTCATGCGGGTGCTCTCCGACACCCGCACCGCCGTGTTCGCGACCGAGTACGCGAGCGGACGCCGGCGGTACAGCTACTGGCGGCCGGTCGACTCCGACACCGGCCGCGGCGGCTGCTACGTCGCCCTGCCGACCGACGCGTGCGAGGAGCTGCGCGCCGCCGGCCGCATCACGCTCAGCGAGCCCGTCCGCGACCCGTCGAAGACCACCTACCGGGTCAGGTCCGCCCGTGTGTCCACGACGTCGGCGCGGGCGGCGCGCCCCCGGGACCGCGCCGCGTGAACGGGGCGTCCGTCCCCCGGCCACCGCGTCCGTCCGGATTCGCGCGGATGCGGTGACCGGCTGTTCTACAGTGCTGCCGTCCGTCAGTTCCGGACATGGCCAAGGAACGGAGAGGTAGTCGCGAACATGCCGACCGAAACGTTTGAGTTCCAGGTGGAGGCCCGTCAGCTCCTTCAGCTGATGATCCACTCGATCTACTCGAACAAGGATGTCTTCCTGCGTGAGCTCGTCTCCAACGCGTCCGACGCGTTGGACAAGCTGCGCCTCGAGTCCCTGCGGGACGACACGCTGGACGCCGACGTGTCCGACCTGCACATCGAGATCGAGGCCGACGGCGACGCCCGCACGCTCACCGTGCGGGACAACGGCATCGGGATGTCGTACGACGAGGTCTCGCGTCTCATCGGCACGATCGCCAACTCGGGCACGGCCGCGTTCCTGGAGGAGCTGCGGCAGGCCGAGGACGCCGGTGCCGCGGAGGGGCTCATCGGGCAGTTCGGCGTCGGCTTCTACTCGGGTTTCATGGTGGCCGACGAGATCGTCCTGGTGACCCGGCGGGCCGGTGAGAGCCGGGGCACGCGCTGGTCGTCGCGGGGTGAGGGCACGTACACGCTGGAGACGGTCGACGAGGCCCCCCAGGGCACCGCCATCACCCTGCACCTCAAGCCGGCCGACCCCGACAACCAGCTCCACGACTACACCTCCCCGTGGAAGATCCGGGAGATCGTCAAGCGGTACTCCGACTTCATCACCTGGCCCGTCCGGCTGGTCCCCCAGCAGCGCGCCGCGGCGGACGGGGACGGCGGGGACGAGCACGGCGGCACACCGCCCGAGCCCGAGACGCTGAACTCCATGAAGGCCCTGTGGGCCCGGTCCCGCGACGAGGTGAGGGACGAGGAGTACCACGAGCTCTACAAGCACATCAGCCACGACTGGACGGACCCGCTGGAGACCGTCCGGCTCCAGGCGGAGGGCACCTTCGAGTACCAGGCCCTGCTGTTCCTCCCCGCGCACGCCCCGCACGACCTGTTCACCCAGGGCCACAAGCGGGGTCTCCAGCTGTACGTCCGGCGTGTCTTCATCATGGACGACTGCGAGGCGCTGCTGCCGCCGTACCTGCGGTTCGTCAAGGGTGTCGTGGACGCCCAGGACCTCTCGCTCAACGTCTCCCGCGAGATCCTCCAGCAGGACCGGCACATCCAGCTGATGCACCGCCGGCTGGCGAAGAAGGTCCTGTCCTCGGTCAAGGACATGATGACCGCGGCTCCCGACCGGTACGCGACGTTCTGGCGGGAGTTCGGTGCCGTCCTGAAGGAGGGACTGGTCACCGACACGGAGAACCGCGACACGCTCCTCGCCGTCTCGTCGTTCGCCACCACGCACCACGACACCGAGCCGACGACGCTCCGGCAGTACGTGGAGCGGATGGCGGACGGCCAGGACACCATCTACTACATGACCGGCGAGTCCCGCACGGGCATCGAGAACTCGCCGCACATGGAGGCCTTCCGGGCCAGGGGCATCGAGGTCCTGCTGCTCACCGACCCGGTCGACGAGGTGTGGACCGACGCGGTGGGCGAGTACGAGGGCAAGCAGCTGCGGTCCGTGGTCAAGGGCGAGATCGACCTCGACCCCGACGGGGGGACGGCGTCCGAGGAGGACCGTGAGAAGCAGGGCGAGGAGTACGCCGGCCTGCTCGACTGGATGGGGGAACGGCTCGGCGAGGAGATCAAGGAGGTACGCCTGTCCTCCCGCCTCACCGTCTCCCCGGCCTGCCTGGTCTCCGACACGCACGACCTGACCCCGGCGCTGGAGAACCTGTACCGCGCGATGGGCCAGGAGGTTCCCCGCACCCGGCGCATCCTGGAGCTGAACCCCGGCCACACCCTGGTCAAGGGGCTCAACGAGGCGTTCAGGGACGGCAAGGACCGCACCGCCCTCGCGGAGAGCGTGGAGCTCCTGCACGGCCTCGCGCTGCTGGCCGAGGGAGGCCGGCCGGCCGAGCCCGCGAGGTTCGTGCAGCTGCTGGCGGACCGCTTGGAGCGGGCGCTGTAGGACCACCGCGGCGGTGCGGACGGCGTCCCGGTGGTACGCGGCCGTCCGCACCGCCGGCGTGCGTACGTCCCGCCGTGCCGGTCCTGACGTGCCCGTTCCGACGTGCGGGCCGCGGGGGCAGGCCCCAGGGTGGTGCTCAGGGGGCGCCGCACCGGAGCCCGTGAGGAGTTCGACCATGGCGAAGGACAGTTCCCGGAAGAAGGATCCGAAGAAGGGTCCGAAGAAGGAGCCGGCCAAGGGCGACGAGGTCGCCTGGAGCAGTCACGGCAGCGAGACCACGGGCACCGTGGAGAAGAAGATCACCAAGCGGACTAAGGCCGCCGGCCGCACGGTGGACGCGTCCCCGGAGGAGCCCCAGTACGAGGTCCGCAGCGACAGGTCCGGCCGCTCGGCCGTGCACAAGCCGTCCGCGCTCAAGAAGAAGAAGTGAGGCCCGGTGCCGTCCGACGACGACCGGCGTGAGATCTGGGACCACTTCCGGGAACTGGTCAACATGACGCCGTCCGAGCTGGAGAAGTGGCTGGCCTCCGACGCGTCGCAGCAGGCGGGGCAGCACAAGGACGGCGGCGAGTCCACCGGCCACGCCTCGGGCCGCAGGATCGTCGCCATCCTCCGCAAGAAGAAGGGCGATCTGTCCGACGAGGACTACGCCCACATGCGCAAGGTGATCGGTTACATCCGGCGGCACTCGGCACAGCGGCCGTCGGGGGACGTCGAGGACTCGCGCTGGCGGCATTCGCTGATGAACTGGGGGCACGACCCGCTGGCCGAGGGGGCGTGACGGGACGACGCGATGCCCGCCGCACTGCTCAGGGCAGCGGTGTGCCGCCGGTGGCGTTGAGGATCTCCGCGGTGACGAAGCTCGCGTCCTGGGAGGCGAGGTAGACGTAGGCGGGCGCCAGCTCGGCCGGCTGCGCGGGCCGGCCCAGCGGGCTCTGCTTGCCGAACTCGCTGGTGTCGGGCAGGGTCGCCGGGATCAGCGGTGTCCACACCGGTCCCGGCGCGACCGCGTTCACGCGGATGCCCCGGTCGGCGACCATCTGGGCGAGTCCCTGGGTGAACGTGACGATCGCGCCCTTCGTCGTCGCGTAGTCCAGCAGGTGGGGGCTGGGCTTGTAGGCCTGCACGGAGGTGGTGTTGATGATGCTCCCGCCCGCCGGGATGTGCGGCAGGGCGAACTTCGTCAGCCAGAACATGCCGTAGAGGTTCGTCCTCATCACCCGGTCGAACTGCTCGGTCGTGATGGCCTCGATGCCGTCCGGTTGCGCCATCTGGTACGCCGCGTTGTTCACCAGGACGTCGATGGTGCCGAACTCGGCGACGGCCCGGTCGATCAGCGCCCGGCAGGCGCTCTCCTCACGGATGTCGCAGGACACGGCGACCGCCTTGCGTCCGGCGTCCTCCACCAGACGTGACGTCTCGCGCGCGTCGGCCTCCTCCGCGCCGAGGTGGGTGAAGAGCACATCGGCTCCCTCGCGGGCGAAGGCCAGCGCCACCGCCCGGCCGATTCCCGAGTCACCGCCGGTGATCACCGTCTTGCGGCCCTCCAGACGGCCGGAACCCCGGTAGGAGTCCTCGCCGTGGTCCGGCGGCGGGTCCATGGGGCCGGTCCAGCCCGGATGCGGCTGCTCCTGCTGCGGGAAGTCGGGACGCGGGTGCTGCGTGGTCGGGTCCTGTCGGGTGTTCGGCTCGTCCGTCACGTCGGCCTCCTGCCGGTCGGTGGTTCGTGCGGAGGACCGGGTTCCCCGGTCAGGACCGGGCGAACGAAGCGCGTCGGGCGAAGAAGGACTTCGGAAGAGCTTCGAATGTTTCGAAGCCCTTTACGTGGTATCTGATCTCGTATTTCCCTGTGAAAAGTGAACGCTCCGTTCGGCCGGTCGTTCCTGCCGCCTGATCAGCGGGTATAGCAGCCGCAAGCTCCTTCTCTCAGTACGAATGTTTCGAAAGCCTCGCCGAAACTGTTGACTATTGACGGGGTCAGATCAACACTTTCGACCGCGAAGCCCGCCCGTCCCGTCCTTCGAGGAGGAAGCACGGACATGAACACGTACGCCGAACGGAGAGGCGGCGGTCGCGGCCGCCGCGCGCCCCTGGTCCGGAGCGTCTGGGTCACCGCGCTGGCCGCGGTGCTCGCGCTGCTCCTGCCGAGCGCCGCGAGCGCCGACACGGTCATCACCACGAACCAGACCGGTACCGACAACGGCTACTACTACTCGTTCTGGACCGACGCGCCCGGAACGGTCTCCATGACCCTGAGTTCCGGCGGCGCCTACAGCACCCAGTGGAGCAACACGGGGAACTTCGTCGCCGGCAAGGGCTGGAGCAACGGCGGCCGCCGGAGCGTCGCCTACTCGGGCACCTTCAACCCGTCCGGCAACGCCTACCTGGCCCTCTACGGCTGGACGTCCAACCCGCTCGTGGAGTACTACATCGTCGACAACTGGGGCACCTACCGGCCCACGGGCACGTTCATGGGCACCGTCACCAGCGACGGCGGCACCTACGACATCTACCGGACGACGCGGTACAACGCCCCGTCCGTGGAGGGAACCAAGACCTTCGACCAGTACTGGAGCGTCCGGCAGTCGAAGAGGACGGGCGGCACCATCACCACCGGCAACCACTTCGACGCCTGGGCGAACGCCGGAATGACCCTGGGCAGCTTCAGCTACTACATGATCATGGCCACCGAGGGCTACCAGAGCAGCGGCAACTCCAGCATCACCGTGGGCGACGCCGGTTCGGGCGGCAGCACCGGCTGTACGGCGACGCTGTCCGCGGGGCAGCAGTGGAGTGACCGGTACAACCTCAATGTCGCGGTCTCCGGTTCCAGCAACTGGACGGTGACGATGAACGTGCCGTCTCCGGCGAAGATCCTCTCTACCTGGAACATCAGCGCGAGTTATCCCAGTGCGCAGGTGCTGACCGCCAAGCCCGACGGCAGCGGGAACAACTGGGGCGTGACCGTCCAGCACAACGGCAACTGGACCTGGCCCACGGTCTCCTGCACCGCGAGCTGACCGGCCACCACCGAGGCAGGAGGACCACTTCCCATGAACGCCGGACCGCGTCTCCCGTTACGCTCCCTGGTCACGAGGCTCGCCGTCGTCGCGACGGCCGCGGCGAGCACCCTCACCGTCCACGCCGCCCCGGCGCAGGCCGCCGCCTGTACCGGCTACGTCGGACTCACCTTCGACGACGGCCCGTCCGGCAGCACGGCGAGCCTGCTCACCGCGCTCCGGCAGAACGGGCTGCGGGCCACCATGTTCAACCAGGGCCAGTACGCCGCCGCCAACCCGTCCCTGGTCCGGGCACAGGTCGACGCGGGCATGTGGGTGGGCAACCACAGCTACACCCATCCCCACCTGACCCAGCAGAGCCGGGCGCAGATCGACTCGGAGATCTCCCGGACCCAGCAGGCCATCGCCGCGGCCGGCGGTGGCACGCCGAAGCTGTTCCGCCCGCCGTACGGCGAGACCGACGCGACGGTGCGCTCCGTCGAGGCCGCGTACGGACTGACCGAGGTCCTTTGGGACGTCGACTCGCAGGACTGGAACGGGGCCGGTACGGACGCGATCGTGTCGGCCGCCGGCCGGCTGACCGACGGCCAGGTGATCCTGATGCACGACTGGCCGGCCAACACCCTCGCGGCGATCCCGCGCATCGCACAGGGCCTGGCCGCCCGTGGCCTGTGCGCCGGGATGATCTCTCCGCAGACCGGACGGGCCGTGGCGCCGGACAGCGATTCAGGCGGCGGGGGCGGGGGGAGTACCGGCTGTACGGCGACGCTGTCCGCGGGGCAGCAGTGGAGTGACCGGTACAACCTCAATGTCGCGGTCTCCGGTTCCAGCAACTGGACGGTGACGATGAACGTGCCGTCTCCGGCGAAGATCCTCTCCACCTGGAACATCAGCGCGAGTTATCCCAGTGCGCAGGTGCTGACCGCCAAGCCCGACGGCAGCGGGAACAACTGGGGCGTGACCGTCCAGCACAACGGCAACTGGACCTGGCCCACGGTCTCCTGCAGCACCGCCTGATCCCGCGGGCCGGCCGTCGGACGACGTCCGCGCACAGCGGGCCGGAGCGGGTCACCCGTGCGGCGCAGCCTGCGCCGCACGGGGTGGGCAGCCGGACCGTGTCCAGCCGATTCCGCCCGGCGGTGCCCGCGGCCCCGGGCGGCTGCCCGACGTGCGCGGCGGGTCGCAGGGGCGGACCGTGGTGGCAGGGCGTCGGCGCGCGGGCAGGCGCCGAGGGCCCCGGTCCGCGAGCGGGAGAGGGGAGAGGGGTCGTGTCCGATGTCGAGGCCGAGCTGGCCCGTTCGATGCTCGACCTGCTGTCGCGGCGCGCGCCCGGGGCGTCCATCTGTCCGTCGGAGGCGGCCCGGGCCGTCCGGCCGGGCGACGGCGAGGACTGGCGCGCGCTCATGGAGCCCACCCGCAGGGCGGCCCGCCGCCTCGCGGCCGAGGGGCTCGTCGAGATCACGCGGGGCGGGCACGTCGTCGACCCGTCTGAGGAGGGCGGAGGGCCGTTGCGCATACGGCGCGTCCCCTGACGGGACGGACGGGGTGTCCGCACCCTCCGTCGTCCGTCCCGTCTCCGTCCCCTCTGTCGTACCGCCTTCCGTGCCGGGTGACGGCCTCGGGCGTCAGGCGGTCCCCGCGGGCGGCAGGTGGGGGAGCGTGCCGCGGCCGGAGGACCGCTGGAGTTCCCGTACCACGACGGTCGCCTCCGCCAGGGTCTCCGTGGTGACGAGGAACTGCTCGATCCCGAGGATCCGCAGCATCCGCCGCACATGCTCCGCGGGTCCCGCCAGGACGAGCGCGCCGCCCTCGGCGTCGAGGCGACGCCAGAAGCCGAGCAGGGTGCTCACGCCGCTGGAGTCCAGGGTCTCGGTGCAGGACGCGTTCAGGATCAGATAGCGGCAGCCGGCCGACAATAAGCGGTGCCCGGCCGAGGAGATCGCCGGACTGGTGTCGAAGTCGACCTCCTCGGGCAGATCGGCGATCACTACCGGTCCCTGGTCGTGGACGACCTGCAGCATCCGACCTCCTCCGCGTCGACTGACAACTCCCGCGCCCGTGCGGACGGGTCCGGTCAGGACCGACCACCCGCCCGCATTATGCGCCTACCCGGAGTGCTCCGGAGGAAGCTTGCGGCTTTCGACCCGGTTCCCCCGGGTAACGGGCCGTGACCCCGGTGGGCGACCCGGGAGCCCGCCTCACTTGCTCAGCCTATCGAATATCGATAGATTCCCATCGTTGCTCGATTGTGGGAGGGGCTATGGGAAAGCTCACGGTGCTCGCGCTGCGCGCCGTGCTCGGCGTACTGCTCGCCGGCTCGGTGTTCGTGCAAGCGGTGATGGTGCCGCTGCTGGCCGTCGATCTGGAGGGGCTCAGGGCGGACGTGGCGTACCTGCGCACCCCGCTCCTCGTCATCGTGGTGCTGGGTGTCCTCGCCCTGGAGGTCGTCCTGGTCTGCGTGTGGCGGCTGGTGACGATGGTGCGGCGCGGCACGGTGTTCTCCGACGCCGCGTTCCGCTACGTCGACGTCGTGACCGGCGCGTTCACCGCGGCCGCGCTGCTCGTGTTCGCGCTGGCGGTCGTCCTGGCGCCGGGGGAGGCCGTCGCCCCGGGCGTGGTGCTCCTCGTGTGCGGGGCGTCCCTCGCGGTCCTGGGGGTCGCGCTCATCGTGCTCGTACTGCGGATGCTGCTCGCGCAGGCCGTCGCCCGCGACGTCGAGGCGTCCCGGATGCGGGCCGAACTCGCCGAGGTGATCTGATGCCGATCGCCGTCGACATCGACGTGATGCTGGCCAAGCGCAAGATGTCCGTGGGCGAGCTGGCGGAGCGCGTCGGGATCACCCCGGCCAACCTCGCCGTACTCAAGAACGGCCGGGCCAAGGCGGTGCGCTTCACCACGCTCGCCGCGCTCTGCGAAGTGCTCGAATGCCAGCCGGGCGACCTGCTGCGCTGGGAGGCCGAGGGCGGCGCGGGCGGGTGACGCCGGGCGCGCCGCCCCGCCTGTGCCCGGCGTCCGGGCGCCGTGGTCGCCGGGTCTACGAGGGCCGCACCTCCTCGTACGCGGCGCGGGTGAAGGGTGCCGGCACGGACGGGGAGGGCGGCGGTCCGCCGCCGGCCGCGCCGGTGTCGGTACGCTCGCGGCCGCTGCCGCGCTCGTCCTCGGCCCTGTGCCACAGCTGCCACGTCGTGCACAGCAGCAAGGTCAGCAGTGCCGCCAGGATCAGCAGCTGGAACACCGTCTGCCGGGCCGATCCGCTGCCCTGGACCACCGTCAGCAGCAGTGAGGCGCCCCACAGCGCCGTCCCCGTCGCGTAGGCGGTCCTGAGCCGCCGGAGTTGACTTGCCCCACCCATCGTCGCCCCACCCATCGTCGTCCTCTCACGGAGTGCCGGTGAACCACCCCGGTACCCGCACCGAGCGGTTTCACCGCCCCGACACGGCACGACCGGTACGGAAAGAGAACGCACGAGGCAGGTGTGAAGTGCCCCGGCCGGGGCAGACGGGACGACGTCGGAGAGAAACGGGGCGGCGCTGCCTGGGGAGGTCTGCGCCGCCCCGTCACCGTGCTCCGTCGCCGTCCGTCCGTGACGTCGGACACCTTGGGCGTGAAATCACCCGCCGTGGGAAGCGGCGTCGAAGTGCGCCAGTGGGCCGATACGGGGCAAACCGCGCGCACGTCGAACAGGGCGCGTCGCACGCGGCGCGCCGCACGGACGAGGAAAGGCGCTTGGCTACCGTGGCCGACGTACTGCCCGAAGGCTCCCCGAGGCCGCACAGCCCGCGAGACCCGCACACCCCGGCGGATCTCCCGGACCACGTACGCAAGGACCTGCTCCGCAGACTGAGGCGCACCAGGCGCGCCTTCCGCGAGGATGACGTCCAGGTCGTGGAGCGCCCGCTGCTGCGCCGCGCGGTCGGCGCCTCGTCGCTCGGCAACTGCATGGAGTGGTTCGACTTCGGCGTCTACAGCTACCTCGCCGCCACCATCGGCAAGGTGTTCTTCCCCGGAGCCTCCCCGACCGCCCAGCTGATCTCCTCGTTCGCCACCTTCGCCGCGGCCTTCGTGGTGCGCCCGCTCGGCGGTCTCGTCTTCGGGCCGCTCGGCGACCGGCTCGGCCGCCAGAAGGTGCTCGCCACCACCATGATCATGATGGCTGTGGGCACCTTCGCCATCGGCCTCATCCCCAGCTACGCGACGATCGGGATCGCCGCCCCCGTCCTGCTCCTGCTCGCCCGCATGGTCCAGGGCTTCTCCACCGGCGGCGAGTACGGCGGGGCGACCACCTTCGTCGCCGAGTACTCACCCGACCGCCGCCGCGGTTTCCTCTCCAGCTGGCTCGATTTCGGCACCTTCGTGGGCTACGCCCTCGGCTCGGCCCTCGTCACCGTGCTGAACGTCGCCCTCACCGACGACCAGATGCTGGCCTGGGGCTGGCGTCTGCCGTTCCTGATCGCCGGCCCGCTGGGCGTGATCGGTCTGTACATGCGGCTGAAGCTGGAGGAGTCCCCCGCCTTCCAGCAGCAGCTCGACGCACACGAGCAGAGCCTGGCGCAGGCGTCGGCGGGCAGCGAGCTGCGCACCGTCGTCAGGAACCACTGGCGCGCCCTGCTGGTCTGCGCGGGACTCGTGCTCCTCTACAACGTCACCAACTACATGGTCACCGGGTT
Organism: Streptomyces sp. NPDC003248; assembly: GCF_055563235.1. Taxonomy (NCBI): domain Bacteria; kingdom Bacillati; phylum Actinomycetota; class Actinomycetes; order Kitasatosporales; family Streptomycetaceae; genus Streptomyces; species Streptomyces sp. NPDC003248. Next base: position 228,591 of record NZ_JBVHDT010000013.1, read on the forward strand.
CCTGCCGACCTATCAGACGGAGACGCTGCACCGTTCGAGCGGCTCCGCCGACACACTGGTGCTGGTGGGCATGGTGTGGATCGTGCTGCTGATCACCTTCATCGGCCGGCTCAGCGACCGTGTCGGCCGCCGCCCGGTGTACGGTGCCGCGGCCGCCGCGATGATCGTCCTCGCCGTGCCGTCCTTCCAGCTGATCAAGGCGGACGGCACCTGGCCGCCCGTCCTCGGCGTGCTGATCCTGTCCACCCTGCTGGCCTGCTTCGCCGCGCCGAGCGCCGCCACCCTGCCGGCCCTCTTCCCGACGGCCGTCCGCTACGCCGCCATGGGCATCGGCTTCAACTTCGCCGTCGCCGCGTTCGGCGGCACCACCCCGCTGGTCACCGAGGCGCTGGTGCACGTCACCGGCGACGACATGGTGCCCGCCTACTACCTGATGGCCGCCGGCGTCATCGGCCTGGTGACGGTCCGGTTCCTCCCCGAGAGCGCCCAGGTGCCGTTGCACGGCTCGCCGCCGATGGTCGGTTCCGCGGCGGAGCGCAAGGAGCTGATCGTCACCTCCGGCCGGCTCTACGCGGCGACCCGCGCGGCCTCCGGCAGCGGCTGACCGCCCGACGGCGGACGCCTGTCGGGCGGTCAGCCGACACGTGTCACGCCGTCAGCCGGTGCTGCCCCAGGAGTGGGCGACGTCGATGACGAGGCGGTCCGCCAGGCGCAGCACCCGGAACGGCAGCCGGGCGCGCACCCCCAGTCCGAGCTGCGTGTCCCCCTCGAAGCTGCCGACGAACCTGGCGTCGCGGAACGTGTCGTAGCCGGTGAGGTCCACGCCCGGCAGGGGCTGACCCGATGTGGCGGGGTACGTCGCCTCGCCGGTCTCCGGGTCGTAGGCGGGCGCGTGCACCCGCACCTCCAGGATCGCTCCGCCGCCGACCGGGACGGGGTGGCCCGAACCGTCCTGGTAGATCTGGTCGACGTAGCCGACGGAGAAGCCCAGGCCGTCGGCGCTCGCGCCGGGGACGTCGACGACCAGCCGGTCGTAACAGTCGTGGCGGCCGGTCCGTACGTCCCGCACCGACTCCGCCGAGGAGGCGGTGAACGCCTTGTCGAGGCTGCCCCAGCCGGTGGGGCAGGCGGCGACGGCCTGCGAAGCGGCGGCCGGCGCGGCCTGCGCCGGTACGGCGGCCACACCGAGTGCGGCGGTCATGAGGGCGGCGATCGCCCCGACGGTTGTGCTGCGCACCATGATCTCCCCCGAAGAGTCCAAGTGACTGATGTCAGGTGAGACAGTCCGGGGCGTCCGATGGTTGCACGGGGCCGGGCCGGGACGGCGGCACGGGACGGTGAACGCGGGCCGGGCCGCCACGGGGACGTGTCGTGGCGGCCCGGGCCGCTATCGCGTCGGGCATGGTCAGGCCGGTCCGCCGGCGGTCTTCTTGCGGCGGGCGGCGTAGAGGCCGGTGCCGGCGAGGGCGAGGGCGGCGAGG